>NC_019701.1:1200000-1500000 GCF_000317065.1 Pseudanabaena sp. PCC 7367 | reverse complement strand
GCTTCATTCACTGCCACCACTTCGCCGGTCACTGGCGCATAGACATCTTCAACCGCCTTCACCGATTCCACCGTACCGAAGGTGTCCCCCTTACCAAAGGAGGTACCAACCTCCGGCAAGTCGAGGAAAACAATATCACCCAATTGATCGATCGCAAATGCTGTGATCCCCACCGTTGCTACGCCATCTTCAACACGTACATACTCATGGGAATCTGCATACTTCAAGTCTGTGGGATATTCAAACATGCCTGGTTTGCCTTAAGGGTTGAAAAACTACTGAGGAGATTATCGCTAAGATTTGGCGATCCGGCTACTTTTTTATGGTTTCAATATTGGGGCGATCGGGCAATTGCTATGCTTAAACCTAAAACCTAGCTATTAACTTCGACATTATCAGTCTGTGCCAAATCAGATTCAGCGATCGATTCTTCGCTGCTAGCTACCACATCGACGTGATTTTCTTTTGTTGCTTCTGGCTGGTCTTGAGCCTGGGGCTTAGTTCCTGAACTTTCTAAACTTTCTAAATTTTCTATTTCTAAACTTGCTGAGCTTTCTGCCTCGGCCACTTCAATCAAATGGGGCGATTGCCGTTGTGAGAATCCCCAAATGAATATGCCGCCAATTACGGAGAGCATTAGCCACTCTGGTGGTACAAGGTCATCCGCGATCACCTTCAGCAATAGCCTCAAGCCCACCAACAAAACAATTAAATAGCCAGCCGCCTCCAGGCGCGCAAACTCCGCCAACCAGTTAATAAATAATTCGGCCAAAAACCGCAGCGCAATAATCCCAATCACGCCGCCAAGCAATACCAGCCAGGTTTCTTGAGCCACTGCCACCGCCGCCGTCACGCTATCGAGCGAGAAAGCTAGGTCAGTTAAGGCAACCAACGTAATCACCTGCCACATTTTGCTAGCCATCACCACCGGTTCACCTTCTTCATGGTCTTCATTGGCTAAGAAGAAGTATTTACCACCAAGCCACAATAGATAAACGGCACCAGCTAATTCAAATTGCCAATACTTGATCACCCAGGTGGCGGTTAGGATTAAGACTATGCGTAGTACAAATGCACCGATGATGCCATAGCGCAAAGCCCATTCCTCTTGTCTGGGATCGGGCAAACTGCGCACCAAAGCGGCCAGGGCGATCGCATTGTCGGCTGACAGGATCGCTTCCAGTAGCACCAGAACGATCACAACGGGTAAAATTTCGATTCTAAAAAAACTGTTATCTAAATCTAGGATTTGATCCAGCATTAATACTTTATTATATTGAAAATGTATAAAATGGCTAAAAATTAATAATTTTCAGTTGCCTGGTTAATGTCATATTGGCGGGGCAATATTTTGAGCAGTGGTAATACCCAAGCAGTTGAATGTTAGTCACTCAACTTAATTAATATTACTCAAGCCATGCATTAGGTTAAAAATTTTGCGATCGCTATTAGTCTAACAATCTTTGCCGATGCTTACACATTGCTGAAGTTAGAGATAAGCCGGGGCGGTGGTTATTCTGGCTGAGTGAGCCTTGAACCAAGACACTATTTATGCCCATTTTTTAGGCTTGAATTAACCATTTAGGTCAAATCCTGGCAATTGATTATTAAAGAATATTAGTTACCAGTTACTTCAATTCTGGCAAGATGGTTACCCTCAAGATACGGCTGTTCACCTGTTCATAGTGGCAGAGGGTCAGAGGGTCAGATGGCTGGATTAGTGATCCGGCTTCGGCGAGGGCAGGCTCTTGCAACTCACACCCTCACACCACATTTGGTTGAAACACAGTCAGAAAAAATGATGTTTTTAACCGATCGCCAAAATAGGATCATCTGCTCCGGTTAATTCCAAACCACCCAAAACCTGATTCACATCTGTTACCCCCACAATTACTCCCAAGGCCACCCCAGTTGAGATCTGCCGCAGCACCCCTGCGATCGGTACATTTTCTCCCGGTACAGAGGCTTCTGGTGTAGATAGGCTTGCCACTGGTTCAATGCTCAGGCTCACATCTTCTGCGAAAATATTACCTGCAATCACAATGCGATCGCCTTCGGCCAAATTGAAGTCAAAAATGGCATCTGCTAGGGCTGAATCACTGCCATTACTTGCCTCTACTCGCAGCACAAAGGTATCCGCACCAAACCCGCCCGTCAGGTTATCACTGCCAAAATCACCAATCAAATAATCATTGCCTTCATTGCCCAGCAAGGTATCGTTATCCTGGCCACCCCGAATCAGATCTTCGCCAACCCCACCATTGAGAAATGAATCATTGCCGCGATTGCCATTGATAATATTCCGCCCTGTAATGCCGGAGATAAAATCATTATCCTGGCCACCGCGCAGATAATCATTGCCATCATTACCTACCAGGAAATCACTGCCAGTATTGCCATTGATAATATCAGTGCTGTTTGAGCCAGTCACAAAATCCGCCGAGTCAAGTGCCCTCACTCCACCGGGGTTTTGTGCTGTGGTGCCAGCATCCAGCTCAACCACATCAGTACCAACGGTTAGATCAAAAAACTGGCCGGCGATCGCGCCATTGAAGGCAACATCGATTAAATTCTGGAATAGAATTTGCAGCTCAGGATTATTAATAATTGCCATACTTCAAGGTGTCTAAAACTCTGGCTTTGATTCTTTGATTACATTGATTACATGTGATTATTTTGTCACTGCGATCCAAGATCCAAGGGGAAGGATTGAAGGATTATAGTGATGCAATGGCAAACTGACTCAATCATGCATCAAAATTGTGAAAAACTCATCGATCCCGCCCCAGCCTCTCAATATATCACTCCAATGGACTTGGATCAGCTTGGCGAACCAGAGTCAAACAATATCTGCCCCTGTCGATCGACCAGGATTACTTCAATATCTACCTGGCGATCGCTATATTTATGCACATAAGCTTTAGCTCTGGTTTGAATTTGTTGGCCAATATGACTAAAAAAAGGTCGTTGATATGGTTTGAATTCTGGTTGTGCTAGTAATTTCTGCACAGCTTCAGCGGTGAGCGATCGGGCAATTTTTTGACATAATGCCTGGGGTAAGCCTTGATTAACCGCCGCAGTGGTCAGCACTTCGATGCGGCCATCGGCTAGATGCGAGGAAGTATTAAAAATACCGCCTGCTAGTTTTAATAATTTGCCATGATATCCCACCAAAATCATAGTTTGAATATGATGCAAGGCAGCCTCCACCAGCATCACGCCTACCCAGTTGGCCATTTGCACTGTTTCTGATTCAGCGTAACCGAGCTTGGTTGCCACCTGATTGCCATTTGCGCCAATACAAAAAACAAGCCGATCGTGGTCTTGCGCTTTAGCTCTAAGGTCAGCGCGAAAATCCGCCAACTTGTCTGCGGCGGAAAGTGGTTGGGAGATGCCACTAGTACCCAACAAAGCCAATCCATCTAGAATACCAAAGGCTTGATTGGAGGTGCGTTGAGCCAGCGATCGCCCTTCTGGCAAAATAAACTTGACCTGGGCGGTTTGTTGCGGTGGAATCAATGGCAATAGATTGGCCTGAGCTAGCTCTTTAGCATATTTATAAATAGCGGGTCGCCCTGATTTGGTTTGACCCAAGCCCTCGCCTGCTGCCAGCATTAAACTTTCGCCTTGCCAGGGTAATAGCTGCACCCATGCCCAGATCGGTGTATTGGCAGTCAGGTCTAAATTATCGCCAGGATCGCTAATTGTGATTGCCAGCGCCGTATATTGATCAAGCCTGGCCTGCTGATTAATGGCGATCGTGGCCAATGAATTAGACTCGTCCAATAGCTCGATCGTTACTGTTTTACGATCTTTAATTTCTAATGTGCTTAGCTCTTTAGTACCTCGTATATCTCGTGTATCTGATGATTCCAGATGTGTATGATCGCTCAGTAATTTAATTAAAGCGGCCTTGGCAGCAGCGATCGCAAAAACAGGCAACGTATAGCCACTTTTGGGACTAGAAATATGATTCGGCGTACTTCCCAACGCACTAGATCGATTAGAGCGATCGGATTGATTTAATTCACTCAAGTAGCTTAATCCCTGGCGAGCAGATCTCCACTGCCATGCTACACAACTTGAAGCCCAAACTTACGCCCGATCGCAGCCTTAAATATTAGCTTCTAGCCTGCGCAACACCCGCAAAATGAACCACATCAGCATTGCCCCGATGAGGCTAAGCGCAACCAAGCCACAGCCTGCCGCCAAACCAAGCGCCGCCGTCACCCAGATATCGGCTGCCGTGGTAATGCCGTGTACCTTGGACTTACCTACGATCGTGCCTGCGCCAATGAAACCAACGCCAGTCGCCACCCCCTGAATAATCCGGCTCAGGGCTTCGGGATGAGCGATCAAGATCCCACTTTCGATCGGAATAACCACAAACAATGCTGCGCCCAGGCTCACTAACAAATGAGTCCTTAGGCCTGCGGCGTGTCTGGCTGATTCGCGCTCCCAGCCAACAATACCACCCACCAGCAGCGAACAGCCCAGGCGTTGGGTCAAGCCTAACCAGCCTAAAATCGCTAAACTTTCCATTCGTAACTACCAAGAACTACCAAGTGCGTCCATTAAGCTGCCTGCTGATTGGCGATCCCACGGCACTAGGAGTTTTTTGATTAATCAGTTGGGGCGATGAAAGGTTTTTAACACCACCGTTGCCATTGGTGGCGATCTTAGGGTTTGACTGCTGCGCCTGCTCAGCGATCGCGTCCAGGGTTTGCCGATCGACATTACTGAGATCGACAATCTCCGCCTCATCTTTGAGTGCCAATTCACGAATGAATCTAGCCAAAGCTCGCTGCGCCAACTGATTAACCACGCGTTGGCCTAATTGGCGAGTTTCAGGGCGTAATAGAATCTTGCCCGCCATTGGTAATACTTCAGTGGGTTCAATCCGGCCATTATTTTGCAAAATTGACCAGATGTTGGTGATATGCTCCCAGCGCGAAACGGTCGCAGTGCCGATCAATGGCATATCCTCTTCCTTTGGTTCTGTCCCCTGACCATTTTGATTGGCGTTGGCATCATCAAAGCCAGGGATTGGCAATCGCTTAGCCGCCGCTTCTTCGATCCCGATCGCAATTTCATCGGCGATCCGATCGCGGATAAACTCACCTTCTGGCGACAGGACAAAATCAGTCACCTGGCCGATCGTTTCCTGGAAGTCATAATCCTGGTTATCGCCCGCGTTACGCAGTAGGTTTTCGAGGCGATTCCAACGGAAAGAACCTTCCCGGAACAGAACCCCCTTGAGCGCATCACGCAATTCGGGATTCGGATCGCTCAGCAGGCGGTTGGCCACATAGGGGTAGGCTACGGCCAGCACCTTAAAGTTTGGATCAACGCCCAGGGCGATCCCTTCCAGGGTGACCAGCGATCGAATGATCAGTGCATAGTAGGCCGGCACCCGGAATGGGTAGTCGTACATAATTTGCGAGAGCTGATCGGTAATATTTTTAAAGTTCAGGTCGGCAACGCTTGCGCCCAATGCCTCATTAAATACATTACGCAGGGCGGGAATGATTGGCTGCAGGTTGGTATCTTCGTCCAAAAAACCCAACCGCACATAATCCTTAGAAAGGGCATCAAAATCACGATTGACCAAATGCACGATCGCTTCAATCAGGCCAAAGCGGCGATCGGCCTCTACCTGACTCATCATGCCAAAATCCAGGTAGGCCAGCTTGCCATCATTCTTAACTAACAAGTTGCCAGGGTGCGGGTCGGCATGGAAGAAACCATGATCTAGCAATTGCCGCAAAGAGCATTGCACACCGACTTCAACGATCTTACGACCATCAAACCCGCGCTGTTTAATTTTTTCAATGTCAGTGAGCTTGAGGCCATCGATCCACTCCATTGTTAATACCCGCTTGGCGGTGTATGGCCAGTAGATTTTGGGTACATAGATGCCATTGAGATCGCCATAGAGATGCTCGAATTTCTCGGCGTTCTGGCCTTCCAGCACATAGTCCATTTCCTCGAAAATGCGACTGGCAAACTCATCCAGAATTGCCCTAAGATCGCTGCGGATCGCTTTAATATTTTTCTTACCCCAGATCGCCAAACCACGCAGGATATACATATCCAGGGCGATCCCATCTTTAATATCAGGGCGTTGCACTTTCACCGCCACTACTTCGCCAGTTTTGAGCCTTGCCTTATAAACCTGCCCCAAGGAAGCAGCCGCGATCGGGTCGGCAGTAATCTCCGCGTACACCTCGGTGGGATCTGCGCCCAATTCTTCCCGAATGAAACGAAAGGCGGTTTTATTATCAAAGGCGGGGAGTTGATCCTGAAGCTGCGACAACTCGTCCATATATAAAGGCGGCACAATGTCGGGACGGGTGGAGAGGGCTTGTCCAATTTTGATGAAGGCAGGGCCAAGACGGGTTAATAGTTTTCTTAGTTGGATCGCCCGTTTTTTAGCATTACGATCGGCTTGCCCCAGTTTTTTATCTGTCCACAGGCTTAAGAAGAAGAACGCGAGGGAGCTGAAAATGGCAAAACAACGCGCCCATACTTGCAATGGTCTACGGCGATAGAACTGGCCGATCACCTCAGCATCGTAACGATCTAATGCAATTTCTGAACCGTTGAGTTTGGATTTATCGGCCATAGAGCTTTCCTAATTGTTCCCATAATCTCAATAGTATTTTAACAATTTTCGAGCCGCGATCACTTGTATCCAAAGGCAGACGTGGTGATCGACTCTTTTAGGTATGCCAATTGGGCTACGGCGACTAGGAATAGGCTTAAACTAGTCCCATTTGCTTGAGGGTAGTTTCTAGCTCCCTAGCGATCGCCCCATTACCTTGCTCATAGTGCAGCTCGATCGCCCGTTGTAATGACTCAATCGCCTCAGCAGGTTGGCCAATTTTGAGCAAAGCCACGCCTAGATTCTGGTGCGCTTGGGCATATCTGGGCTCAATGGCGATCGCCTGTTGATAGGCAGCCACCGCCCGATCTAACTGACGCAGATGCCGCAGCGCAATACCAAGATTATAAAAGCCCTTGGCAAAATTAGGGGCAATTTGGGTTACCTGTTCATATTGGCTATGGGCTAGCTCAAATTGCTCTTGCTGTTGAAACAAATTACCCAGATTGTTGTAGGCAGGTAGTTTCACCAAATTTGGCACCGATTGACTAATTGCCTGTTGGTAATAATCGATCGCCCCTGGCAAGTTGGTTTGTTCGCTGTGGACGATCGCCAGATGGAAATACAATTCAAACCAGATCTGGGGTGGTGCATGATGCTCATCAGCCTTGCTCAAACCAGTTTTTAAGGTAGTTAAGCCAGCCTCTAGATCGCCATTTTCCACTAGCAGGGCTCCCAATTTGCTATACATATAGCTGTCATGGGGATAGGTGGCCAGGTGTTTTTGCATTAACCTTTGGGCGAACTGGTGTTTGCGTTTACGATCGATTTGCTCAACCTGGTAACCGTAGTGGTAGATCGCAATGGGATGCTCGATCGTGGCGATCTGCCAGCCTGGTTCCCGTTGCAAAATTTCATTGACACTATCATCGATCAATTCATGGTAGATGCCTTTGAAGCTGATCTCCTGATGGCGGCGAAACAACCGCGAAACCAGTGAATAGGGGGTTTGGTTTGCTCCTACTTCCAGGCGTACCAGATTAATTGCCAGACAATTTTTTGCTTTAATCTGTTGGCGGATCTGGTTGGTAATTGCGGCGATCGCCTCTGGATTAATTACCTCATCGGCATCCAGCACCAAAATCCAATCCCCCTGGGCTTGCTGAAGCGAATAGTTGCGGGCGGCGGCAAAATGATCATGCCAATCGTAATGAAAGATCTTGGCGCTGAAGCCCTTGGCGATCTCGATCGTCTCGTCGGTGGAGCCAGTGTCTACTAAGACAATTTCATCTACTAAACCTTGCACACTAGCAAGGCATTGCTCCAATCGCTCCGCTTCGTTTTTGACAATCATGCACAGGCTGATGCGTTGAATTGGTTTGATCGATTCTGTATCGGGATGCCCAGACTGTTTAATTGTTGGCTGCGATCGTAGCTTAGAACCAGAGGCGGAGCGATCGGCAAATCCCCTGGCGGTGTCTTTTCTCTTGGGGTTAAAAATTTTAGGTTTAGATTTACGACGCAAACTGGCCACCTAATAGTACACAAAATTATTATTGCGTATGTTACGGTAACCAGTTCGATTTGCTATTTCCGTTTTCAACTAAACTCTAATAGCAAGCATTGATCGATTGATCAATTGATCAAAGGAAGGTCAGATCACCTGCATCCAGGGATATGTTAGAAACGGCCGCAATCATTACTGCCCCAAAAACATCATCCCTGCGGGCAATAATTGTATTGGGAGCACTGGCAGGAAAGAAGCTTCCTAGTGGTGCATTATCCAGCCAGGTGTTACTGTCTTGCACAAAGAAATAATCCTCTGGGTTACCAAACACCGCAATTGTATCGCCTTCAAAGGGATTGAAATCCCAAATGATTGCAAAACCTTCATTATTCTGCAAGCCATAGTAATTATTCAATACAAAAGTATCTGCACCAAGCCAACCGGTAAGTTGATCGATTTGGTCTGTCTCAGTACCATTGTTACCATCAAGGCGATCGTTCGCAGTCCCACCTGCTACCCAATCGCTGCGTTCAAAGCCATTGAAGATCAGTTCATCGGCTGCGGTAAACCCAAATCTAGGGAAATCTCGGTGGTTGTAGAAATCCTGTCTGGGGCCGAATGCGTCGCCGTCAACAACAAGTAATGCCATATGGTTTTATCCTTTTGCTAATTTTGTTAATTTTGTTGATTTTGTTAACAATTAACAATCTGCTGCTTTCACCAAACATGATTTAGTGAAGCCCATACCGGATCTTATGGAATGCCCAAATGTTTAACTAGCAATACTTGTAGTGCTTTTCATTTGGGTGTAATTGGTCAAACTTGCTCTAAGCAACATTGAACTTTGTAGATTCAACTCAAAAGGCCTGTCTAAATGACCTGAATTTAGGGCTAGAAGGCTGTCACAATAAAATTTCGCACCCTAGAAATACCTGATGAGCTTTTTACTACAGTTCTATCTTAAATTATTCCCAAAAGTTATGATTCATACAGTGATCCTGAGCAATCGATAAAGTGATCATGATCATTTGTATGGAGTTCTGAATTTGCCGCTTCTGAGCAAACTTAATACACTCAAATGGCGTTTGAGTTCTTGTTGTACCTGCTTGAAGAGTTGATCATCTTCACCTTTCAGGCTGACCAAACCATAGAGCTTGATCGAGCCAGCCCGACCCCGCAGCAGGTGATCGCCCATGTCTACTACTTCGATCTCATCCTTGACCAGTTCATAGACGGAGTCAGTGATTAAAATATCAGTCCCCAGCTCTTTGGTTAGCCCCTCAACTCTGCTGGCCACATTCACTGTGTCACCAATTACTGCGTATTCCTTGCGGCGAGGCGAACCAATATCACCCACCACCACCTCACCCCAGTTGATGCCAATGCCATTGAAAAAAGGTAACTTGCCATTGTCTTTCCATTCCTGGCGCAAGTTTGCCAGGGCCGATCGCATTTCCAGAGCTGCCTTGAGCGAGTTCATCACATCTGTTTTTTCGCCCTGACTGACTGGGGAACCAAATTCCGCCATGATCGCATCACCGATGAACTTATCTACCGTGCCCTGGTTTTCGAGAATAATGTCTACCATGACTTCCAGGTATTGATTGAGTTGTTGCACGATATCGCGGGCGGGTAACTTGCTCAGCAGGGTAGTAAAGCCACGAATATCTGTAAAAAACACTACCGCAGTTTGACTGCGACCGATCAGCAGCGCCCGATAGTCGTCCGGCTGGTTCATAATCTCCTGCACGATCGGCTCGGCCATATACCGCGAGAGGGTACGCCGCAGTTGCAATCGCTCTAGCTGCGAAGCGATCGCCCCAGTTGCCATCAACGATAGGCCAATTAATGTAATGGCTGTAACAGGCATTGCCGTAGCAATGATCAAGTTGCCATAGACCAGGCTGGTAAAGCCAAATATTCCCCAGGCAAGTGCGATCGCCAGGGCCACCAAAAATTGAATTACTGGGCGTTTGAGTTGGCTCAGGCCAATCCCCACCAGCATCAATAGAAATAGAACCGCGATCCCTTTCTGGAAGCGATTGGGCACCACTTCGGCGATTGCTCGATTGCTCATCAGCGTAGCGATCGCATTGGCATGCACTTCTACCCCTGGCATATCCCCATAGGCTGAGAATTGAATATCTTGCAGGGAACTGGCCGTAGCCCCAATTAACACAATTTTGTCGCGGAAAAACTCGCCATTGCGGATAATGTCGTTTTGCCAATTTTGCGGATCGATCACATAGAAAAACGGCACCTGTTGACCCGCCTCGAACCATGTATTACCAGGGCCAAAGAAATAAATGTAGTTATTCGCGCTAGGAGGAACATAGTCGATCCCAGCCTGGCTGAGGGTCGCTTCCGCAAATGAGAGAATGCGCACACTGTCAGGGCTATTAGCTAAATCTTCACTCTCAGCCGATTCATCCACAAAGATCGGCAGATCATAGCCATCCCCCAGGCGATGGATTTTTTGATTGATTTCCTTATCAAAATTCACCATGCCAATGCTGCTGTAGTCCAAGAAGTAGGTCTCTTCGGGGGTGAGCAATTGCATAATCAAGGCTTCCTGGGTGTCGGTGAAATCGAGGGAAGCGGCCAACACCACCCGATCGCCATAATTGTCTAAAGTGGCCTGTAACCTATCATCATCCTCAAACCCATAGATACTGGGAGTATCCAGCAAAATATCGATCGCCACCACCTTTGCGCCTGCTGCCATCAGTTGCTCGATTACCTGGGCATAGGCGGCACGTTGCCAGGGCCAGGATTGGAGTGGTTCTAAAAATGCTCTTTGCTCTGGATCATAAAACTCACCCTGGGACAATGATTGTTCATCGATCGCCAGAATTACAATTTCTGCCGGTGGTTCGATCGCGCCGCGCCAGCTAAAAAAAGTAGATTGGGTTTGCTTTTCCATCAACCTGGCCACGGGTAAATAGGCTGTTGCCAGACCACCACCGATCGCCCAAAAGCTCACTAGCAGATAGCCGATTCCTTCTGGTTTGAGGAACCAACGCCAGAGTTTTTGCCATTGTCTTGGTTGTTTGTCCATCCCCAGATTTTGCCTCGCGGTGCTCAAGCTTTGTCTTAATTAATCGGTATTAAATGATTAAATATTCGATCGCTTAGTTTGTTAGTTGCCCACTTTTTGCATGATATGTCGTGCCAAGAGCGCCTAGCGGCACATAAAAACACATTGGTAGTTAATACATATTCTCGATCGAATTATCTGGATCTATTTACGCAATGTGGCTGGATTTAGTGGAATTTGCCAGCGATCGGGTGATTTAACTCAACTCTTGCTCTATTAATTTTGTTTACAGCTCAATTATGAATCAGGGTTTTAATCATTCTATGGGTGATTTCTGGGGCAGAGTTGGATATTGCAAACTACTTAGATCTAAAAAAATGCTTTCGATCGGGCGATAATGCTCCTTTTTTAGTTACGGTTAGCATTACTCAAACAAGTTAACTTAAACAAGTTAGATCAGCCTGATTTTGTTAAACAAAGCCCAAGCAAAACCCAAGCAAAGCCCAAGCAAAACTAAGTACACTAGTAGATAGATTGAAAAGAATTGATGTAATCCTAGCTATTTGTGGTTATTTGGTTCTAATTCGGTTTTAGTAGAGTCTAAATCAGCATCCCGTAGTTTCAATGACCTAAATTAATCTCAATTGAGTGGGCTAGCTTGATCATTAATTAGGCTGCCCATAGATCTCAAAGCAGCTATGTGAGATCGCTAACTTAATCATATATCCACAATTGGAGGTAATGAAATATGGCCGTAAAGAAGCAGTTTGATAGCTTTGAAGATCTTTTGAAAAGTTCGGAGTTGCCAATTTTAGTTGACTTCTATGCTCCCTGGTGTGGCCCTTGTCAGATTATGGCCAGGGTTCTAGAACAGGTCAGCCCCCAAGTCAAAGATAAGGCGCAAATAGTAAAGATCAATACGGATATTTACCAAGGGCTGGCCTCGCAATATGGCATTCATGGCCTGCCCACGATGATGATTTTCAAGGATGGTAAGCCGGTCGATCGCTTTGAGGGTGCTGTTACTGCCGATCAGCTATATGAGCGTTTGCAGCCACATATTTAGGGCTTTTTTAGTGTTTTAAACAGTCTAATAGTTTAATAATCTAACGGCTGAAGTAGTTTATGTGGCAATGCTGCGATCGATTGTGAGTGATGAGCGATCGGCGCATAAAGTTGCCTTAGTCTTGGCATTGTAAGTTCACAAGCATATTTATTTTTGCTGGGATCTAGGGGCATAACCTTTAGATCCTTGAGCTTTTTATGGTTGGGAATCGCCTAAAAATCCTATTGCTCCGTTAATGCTCAGATAATGTTCGTTTAATGCTCGCTTTTAATTCATTTAGCTAGCCTTGTTCAGTTTCAGTTATTAAGTAAATCTAATTGTTGGTCAGGCAGTTGAGAACTAAGATTTTCATTACCTGCCAACTCCTGGAGCTTAAAACTACGGCGATGTAGATCGCTAAAACCAAGTTCTTTGATTGCCTGGCGGTGCTTGGCGGTGGCATAGCCTTTGTTATTCACTAAGTCATAGTCAGGATATTTCTCTGCCAGATCAATCACATAGCGATCGCGCCACACCTTGGCAATAATGCTGGCTGCGGCGATCGAGAGGGACTTTTGATCTCCCTTCACCACTGTGGTTTGGTCAATTGGGGCAATGATTTTAAATTTAATTTGCCGATTGCCATCAATCAAACAATGGTTTGGCCGGGGTTGCAGTTGGGCGATCGCCCGTTCCATTGCCAGCAAACTAGCATTCAAAATATTTAGCTCGGCAATTTCCGCCACCGAGGCAGTGCCAATCTGGCAATCGATCGCTACAGAACGAATTAAAGAATCCAATTCATCGCGTTGGGTAGCGCTAAGTTGCTTACTGTCCCTGACTCCCGCCGATACTAACTGCCCATAACAGCCAGTATGATTATGCTCAGCAAGCGCAAGGCGATCGACAGGCTCAACTGGTAAAATCACCGCCGCCGCCACCACTGCACCAAATAAAGCACCCCGACCCACCTCGTCTACACCGGCAACAGGATGGCGATCGCACTCAAATTGCCAGAACGGTTCAAAATTTGGCTTGTTCAAAATCAACCTGAAATCAGATACATCAAAAACTGCTGAGACAAATTAATCTAAATAACCTATACCATTGCCGAGTTGGGTTGTTTGTATTTAAATACGGGCATAATGAATTAACAGCCAGGACTATTGCTATTTTGTGGCGTAATTTAGAATTACTTAGAAGTACAGATTTCTATTTAAGGGATTTTGAGTTATTCTTGCTCTTAATAGCTAAATATCACTACATAGGCAGGTTTGGGCTATTGGGAATCAGCCAGGTAGAATTAACCGGGATTACGATGGCTAATATCTAATAATATGTTTAGGTTTGAGACATATTTAACATAGCTTAGACAAGGAGCTAAAACCTGACAAATAATTCACCGCGATCGCATCACTGGGTTAAATCCAACCAGATCAAACAATAAAATGTTAGCTAAAAGCCCTAAATTACCGCCAAAGATCTTACACTACATACACAGTTAACTATGATGTAACTAATTTATTGGGATTGATCGCATTTAAGTAGGCTGGAACAATACCTACTACTAAGATCGCCAAGAAAGTTAAGTCTCGATCGCCAATAATTGAGATGTTGAGATAATTAATATTTCAGATATTGAGATATTTTAAGTTAACGACAGTCAAAACTACCAGAGCTTAAGGGGCAAGCAAGACCACTTAATATGCAGGGGACGCTGAAGGAAATAGATGTGACCAGTATTCTCAGGCTAATTGAGCTGGGGCAGCGTACTGGTGAATTATTGATCGAATCCAACACGGGGCGATCGTGGTTTGTGTTTTTTGTGAATGGCGAAATCACCTATGCAACCGACCCAACCAGTAACTTAAATCGCCTGCGTGATTACCTGCATGGACTTAATCTCGACAGCGCCCTGGAACAGGTTTTAACGGCCAAATTGGGCATCAATGTGATTGAATATGGCCAGATTTGGGCTTTACTAGAGTCTCAGGTGCTTTCCCCCAAGCAGGCCAAAGCAATTATCCGAGCCATGATTGTTGAGGTGCTCTTTGATATTCTCAGCTTACATGAGGGTAATTTTGTGTTTGAACTCGGTGCTTCCTTAGCGCCACAGCTCACCACCATCAAGCTTTCACCCCTGCTCAAGCAAATTACGATCGAGCTACAGGCTTGGTATCGGTTCTATCCCTACATCCAATCGCCCGATCAATGCCCAGCGATCGCCATTGATGGTGCCTTGCCCAAACTGAATCAATGGGTGAATGGCAAGACCTCGCTCCGCCAACTGGCGCGTTATGGTAACCAGAGTATCTTTGCGATCGCCAAAAATATGTATACAGGGATCTTAAGTGGGGCGGTAGCAATGGCTCCTCTCGCTTTGCCAGTAACTACCAAACCCAGACATGAAGCATTGCGGATAATTTGTATCGATGATAGTGTCACAATTTGCCGGGCGGTAGAGTATATTCTTCATAACAATGGCTACCAGGTAACGGCGATCTCCAACCCGATTAAGGCGCTTAGCTTAGTATTTCAGCTCAAACCAGATTTAATCCTTTGCGACATTGCTATGCCCGATTTAGATGGCTACGAATTATGCGGCATGTTTAGAAAGTCTAGCTACTTTGCCCGAAAGCCGATTATTATGCTAACAGGCAAGGATGGCTTTATCGATCGAGTAAAGGCGCGCATGGTTGGTGCAACTGAGTATTTAACTAAGCCCTTTGGTGAGAAGGAGTTATTGATGATGGTGGAAAAATATTTGGCCAATAGCCATATCAATTCAGAGGGGATCGCTGCTTTTGAGTCCTACCACGAAAATGATGGGAGCAACCTGGACATACTAGGAATTAGCAGTAGCTAGGAGTTAGATCGTAATTGTAGTGAGCAGCTTGCTGAGGTTCTAAAGGGATTTGCTATGAATAAAGTTTTGGTTGTTGAGGATAGCCCCCCGCAACGGGAAATGATAACGGCTTTACTTAGAGATAGCGGTTTAAGTGTGAGTGCAGCGATCGATGGGGTTGAAGCCCTAGAGCAAATATCGGGGAGCTGCCCTGACTTGGTAGTGCTCGATATTGTGATGCCGCGCATGAATGGCTATGAGTTATGCCGCCGCCTCAAAACTGATCCCAAGACCCAGGAAGTGCCGGTGGTAATGTGCTCGACTAAGGGCGAAGAATTCGATCGCTATTGGGGGATGCGCCAAGGTGCTGATGCATATATTGCTAAGCCATTTCAACCCCAAGAGCTGGTGGGCACGGTCAAACAACTCCTGCGCAAAACCTAGATTATTGTTAATTTTTGTTGCAGATAGGCCTGTTGATCGCCTGTCGGGGTTCTAGTTTGCAAAAAATGGGGTTAAATAGGCAATTTGGCAAGGGTATAAGCTGGGCTAATTCATATAAGCTATAGGGGCAGGTGTGAGATTATATATAGTTAAGTAGTTAGCTGTGATTAAGTCTCTAAATCGATGATTTAATTGGTTAAATTAGCCGCTTAAGGCTTAGCTTAATCGCAAGGGTCGATCGATTAAAGTTGCTAAATCAATCCTGCTGACTTCCATATGTTAGTTATATGTTAGTAGTTCAGGGTGGTTAAAAATTCCGATCGTTTGCAGTCAGGCTTAATTGCCACAATGAACAAGGCTTAAGGAAACTGGAATGAATATGGTTCTGGTAGTTGAAGATAGTATTACGCAGCGGCAAATGATCACCAACCTACTCCGCGATAGCGGTTTAAGGGTGGTCAGTGCTGGGGATGGAGTTGAAGCATTATCGCAAGTAGCCAACGATCGACCAGATCTGGTGGTGCTCGATATTGTGATGCCACGCATGAATGGTTATGAGGTATGCCGCAGACTCAAACAAGATCCTGAAACCCAACTGGTGCCTGTGGTGATGTGTTCTTCCAAGGGTGAAGAATTCGATCGCTATTGGGGGATGCGCCAAGGCGCTGATGCTTATATTGCCAAGCCATTTCAACCCCAAGAACTGGTCGGAACGGTAAAGCAACTCTTGCGCAATCAATAGCAATAAATAACGGGTAAGTTAATTCGCTTTAAGCGATTGGCTTAGTTGAATTAATTGAATATTGAATTAGGTGATTGACAAACCAAGTAGGCTAAAGACTTTAGTAAACAAAAAGGTTTAGTAAATCAAGTAAATATCACGGTGGCAAAGAAGGGGGACGCATTTTATCTGGTTTAGGTTTGGCGATCGGATTAGTTAATCATTCAGATTAATAACCTGGATTAATAACCTCGCTAATTTACTTAAATCTGGCCAAACAGCTAATTAACTGCAGTAATTGCAGCCAAAAACTAATTAGAGTTGATTATTTACCATCTGTTCGTTAACATCTAGCCATGTTTCATAGATAAATATAGATGATTTAGATGAAAGGAAAGTACAAAAGCAGCCTAAGCAATCAAATAATTAGTAATTAATTAGTAATAATTAGTAATAATTAGTAACTGGTGTATTTAAATAGTTTTTATTTTGACTTTTCTGCTATCTTCAATTACTGCAACGACTTAACTAGCTGTACTATCTGTCTTACTGATTTCTAGAGCGATTAAACTGATTTTCCCGAATTTTTACATGATTTATGAGTTTGTTTTAAGCCATGGTCGGAAATCCAGACTTTTTACTTGGGAATAGCCCAGGCCAAGACCCTGAGTTCCAAGAGGAAATTGGTGCACCTGAGGGTGAGTTGCACTTACGGTTCTTTACGGCCTCAGGGCTGGAATTTGCCCTGCCAGCAACGGGGATCAAAGAGGTGATCGAATATCCACCCGATCGCATAAATCCAATGCCCAATGTTTCCCCGCTAATATTGGGTACTATTAATATAAGAGGCAGGGTGGTTTGGGTTGGCGATCTCGGTCAGTTTTTAGGTGAATCAGCACCAGTCAATACCGATCGCTCAGAAGTTTCTATTATTGCGATCGAAGACCAGGGGCTACTATTGGGGCTGGCAATTGAAAAGATTGGTGTAATGGCCTGGCTAGATCCTGATAAATTAAAAGTTTCCAGAAATAGTCCTGACAGTATGGCTCCTTTTTTGAAAGGTGAGTGGCTGATCGAGCCAGACGAGATGTCATTGAGACTTTTAGATCATGTAAACATATCACGATCGGCGCGTTGGGCATCTTAGCTAGTTAAGTAGTAGTTTGCACGGACTAAACCGCGGCAGCAGATTATGGATTAGGAGAAACAAATGGCATCTAGCACTCAACAACAGAAGGACTACGATCGAGCCTCACTAGCATATATGCAAGGTGACTATGAGCGTGCCATGGATCTGTCACAGCAGCTAGTCGGCGCATGTCCAGATGAGCCCACCTATCGATTGCTGCATGGCCATGTCAATCTGGTGTTGGAACAATATCAAGATGCGATCGCAGAGTATCAAGCTGTGCTGAATCTAACTGAAGATACGCAGCTAGTTGAAAACGCTAGCATTTGTATGTCCACAGCCAGCGAGCGGCTCAATCAATCGGCAACAGGCGAAGTAAATGCTGATTATGGTGACGACAACAACGAATATAACTTAGCCAGCGAAGACCAGTCCCAACCAGACGAGGAGTACAGCAGTCCATTTGCCACACCTGGCGATGACTTCAACTTCAGCGGCATGGACTTTGATGATACGTTTGCCTTCGATAATGCCCAGCAAATGCCCCAGGTGGCCACCAACCTCCAGGCCAATCGGGGCACTAACCTACAAGCGGGTGGCATGGCTCCGCCAGACAATGCCTCGCCCCCCAGCGACTTTAATGATGTAGCTGAATTTGACCAACTTGGTGATGGTGATGATTTCAACTTTGATGACATCAATATCGCCGATGATATGGAAAACTTTGACTATGCCGCTGACACACAGATGGCTGGTAATAACGCCGCTGAGATGTTTGATCCAGGCACAGGCATTGGCGGTGATGAATTTATTGATGAATTTGATGACTTTGACGAAATTGGCGATCTAGCCGCAACCTTCCCTGGCTCATTCGATGAATCTGATGCGACCCAAATGGTGACTGGTGGTGAGTCCAGTGGTTTTAATACCTCAGCCTCAGCGGTTGACTTTGGCATGTCTGGCTCCCTGGGGGCGGAGCCATTGATGGGGCAGGGCGATCCGAGTGGTGGGTTTGGCCAATCGTTGCCAGATTCAGAAGCTGAGTTGTTTGGGCTTAGTAGTGGTGCACCGCTGGGTACTTCTAAGCCATCGGTGAGTGAATCCTCCAGCAGCAGCATAGAAGCAAGCGATCAGGGCATGCTTTCGTTCTTCGATAACATGTCACTGCCCCAGAAAAATGTGATTACAGCAATTGTTTCCGGTGGTGTGGCAGCGATCGCTGCAGCTTTTGTGTTTAACATTTCAGTGGCACGCATCCCTGTTGAGAAGGAAGCCAAGCAAAGTATTCAACTTGGCGGAGTTGCCATGGCAGGGGCGGCCTTTCTTGGTGGAGCGGGAATGGCCTTGTTTGCAGGCTCGCGGACTACCCGTCAGGTGAAGCGATCGAGCGATAACTTGCAAGCCCAGTTTGAGTCGGTGATGCATGGGGAGATGAATCCCAGGGCTGCGGTTTATGCCGATGATGAATTTGGCAAGCTGTCTTCGACGTTTAACCAAATGATTCAAACGATCATTGCCAGCACCACCGAAGCACAGCGCAAAGCAGAAGAGCAAGAACAAGCCAAGGAAGACCTCCAACGCCAGGTGATCCGCCTCCTGGATGATGTAGAAGGTGCGGCGCGAGGTGACTTGACCGTGCAGGCCGAGGTGACCGCTGATGTACTAGGAGCCGTAGCTGACTCGTTTAATCTCACCATTCAAAACCTGCGCGAGATTGTGCAACAGGTGAAAACCGCTGCCAAGCAGGTGAGTGAGGCGGCCAAAGAAAATGAAAGTTTTGCCCGTAGTTTGTCGTCTGATGCGCTCAGACAAGCAGAAGAACTGAGTGTGACTCTAAACTCGGTGCAAATGATGACCGAATCGATTCAGCGGGTGGCAGATAGCGCCCGTGAAGCTGAGGATGTAGCTCAACTGGCTTCGCAAACTGCCCTTAAAGGCGGCGAGGCAGTGGAACTGACGATGGCTGGGATTCTGGACATTCGAGAAACAGTGGCAGAAACTACCCGTAAGGTGAAACGGCTGGGTGAATCATCGCAGGAAATTTCTAAGATTGTGGGTTTGATTTCCCAGATTGCCTCCCGTACCAACTTGCTGGCGCTTAATGCTAGTATTGAGGCGGCCAGGGCAGGAGATGCCGGACGGGGCTTTGCGATCGTGGCTGATGAGGTGCGGCAGCTAGCCGATCGTGCCGCCAAAGCATCCAAGGAAATTGAACAAATTGTGTTGCAAATCCAGAGTGAGACTGGTACGGTGCAGCAAGCAATGGACTTGGGTACGCAGCAGGTAATCGATGGTACCAAACGGGCTGAACAGGCCAGACAGTCGCTAAATGATATTATTCAGGTATCGCAGCGGATTGACGAACTGGTGCGATCGATTACGGAAGATACGATCCGGCAAACCGAAACGTCCCGTACTGTGGCACAGGTTATGCAATCGGTTGAGTTGACCGCCCAAGAAACATCGCAAGAATCACAACGGGTGTCGGCCTCACTCCAAAATCTGGTGGGGGTTGCCCGTGGCTTGCAAGAATCGGTGGAACGTTTCCGAGTTGAATCAGATAAGTCCGGGGCTGGGCGCGCCTAAGAGCCGATCGGCTTGAGCGTCTCGCTGCCCTATGGGTTAAGCTTAAGCTATGCTCAAAGCTCTATATCCAATGTATCTAAGAAGTGTATCTAATCCAGTGAACCAACCATGATTAGTGGGTAAATAGCTAACCAAGTTAATCACATTTATTAATTATTCACTAAAATAATTACACCTAATTACACCTAATTACACCCGGTTGGTCAGTTTTTGGAGATTGTTTCATTCGAGAAGATCCCACCATGAATCCAGAACAACAGCAGCAAAGAATACTTGGTTACTTCATAGAAGAAGCAAAGGATCACTTGCATACGATCGAGCAAGGGGTACTGAACCTGCAAGAGACTTTGAACGATGCGGAGATGGTGAACGAAGTCTTCCGTGCCGCTCATTCGATTAAGGGTGGGGCAGCCATGCTGGGTGTGGGTAGTGTGCAGCACATTTCCCATCGCCTGGAAGATTATTTCAAAGTGCTGCGTGATAATGCTGCGATTCAAGTTGATGAAAAGTTGAAAAGCCTACTGCTGGCTGGCTTCGATCGCCTCCAGGAACTATTAGAGGATCTAGAAATCAATCTACGCATCTCTGATAACCGCTCAGAAGCGGCGCTGGCTGAAGTCGAACCAATTTTCCGGCAGCTAACCGACTATCTCAATGAGCTGGTGATCGAGTCGGGTGGTGTCCCCGTGGCGATGAGTGCAGATCAGGCGACGGCAGCGGCTGCAGAACCAGAGCCTGAAGCAGAACCAGAACCAGACTTTACGACTGCGTTCAAAGAGCCCGTGACCGGCTATCTGCGTGATATGTTGCGTTGCTTCAAGCATGAAGACGAGCCGGCGGGTCGCTCCCAATTATTAACGACCTGCGATCAGTTAATAGAGGTGGGCGATCGATATAGTTTTACTAATTGGTGTAATTTGTTGGCTGCCACCAAGCAGGCGATCGCTAATCCTGATAATGGCTATCGGGTCTTGGCTCCCGTTGTAATCAAAGAATTAAAGCAGGGGCAAGATCTAGTATTGGCGCAACGTGAAGCGGAAATTAGTGTGACGGCCAGATTGCAGGAGCTATTGCCTGAAGCGGTAGAGGTAGAGGACGAACCAGCGATCGCCATAGCAGCTGATATTGCCGATATCTCAGATGATGCGATAGATACCGCTGGTACTGCTGATGCGCAAGAGCAAGCCGATGATATCTCAGAAGTATTTGCCCAAATTACCTCCGAGGAAGCCGAAGCCGCTGCCAATAGCTCAAACCAGTCAGACGAAGCCGGCTCTGCTGCTGCTGTTGCTGATTTGTTCGCCGATGATGGGGAGCTAACGATCGAGGCAGCTCTGGCTGCAACCGAGCCACCGAAGGCAGATGAAGCTGACGGAGGCAGTGATGATTTAGATGCCTTAAATCCAGAAGAAGACTTGCTATCACTTGATGGCCCTGAAGTTGGAGCCAATGAGCTGAGCAGTTTGGCCAGCCTATTTGAAAACGAAGAAGTTGATATTGAATCAGCCTGGGCTGATATTAGTGCTAATCAAAATCTATTTGCAGATGCTTCATCACAGGCATTGCATGAGCAGGAAGATTTTGCCGATCTATTCAGTGATGATAGCGATGGCCAATCGAGCAATGCTGACTCCAGTGAGCACACCAGTGAAAATACCAGTGAAAATAATGGTAGCAGCGATGCAGCGATCGCCGAGCTGTTTGGTGATAATGAGCCGGAATACAGCAGTGATGATCTTGTCGCTGAATTGGGGCTAGATCTAGATCCAGATCCAGATTTAGATCCAGCTACGCCAGCCACTCCTGAGAGTGATTCCAGTACAATAGATGATGATTTAACTGATTTAATTGATTCGATCGACTCGAGCGATGAAGCTCAACCCGATCAGCCAGAACCAGAGCAACCAGAATCAATAGCTACTGAAGCTACTGATTTAGATGATTTAAGCGATCTGGCAGGATTAGAGCAAACTGCCGAGCAGTCTGAAGAGGCCTTAGCCGAGCTTTTTGACCAATCAGATCTAGCTGATGTTACCGGTGCAGAATCACCCGAACCGATCGGTGCCTCAACCAGTGATCTAGATCGTGATCTGGAATTAGAATTAACCGATGGCGAGAGCATTACTGATCAGGCTGCGATCGCTCAAACCGCTCAAATCGATCAAAATGTTGCCGACGGCAATGATGATCCGTTCAAGGTAGAAGGTGATCTGGATTTGTTGACATCAGATGCAGATGTACCAGAATCAGAGCCAAAATCAGACGCACCAGGTATATCGGTAGGGGATGATCCAGAATTAGTTGCCGCTCAAGACACTGAAACTGCTAAAGCTAATGAAGATCAAGTGGCTTTAGAAGATTTAGGCTTTGATATTGATGACAATGAACTCGATCCGTTTGCTGCGGATGGAGAAGCAGAGCTAGTTGCTGATCATGTTACCCAGGATGTCGCTGACACAGAAGCAAATAATGAAGCAAATAACACAGATGAAATCGAGCAACAGTCAGAGGCGGAAGATGCTGAGCTAACTTCAACCGCTTCACCCGATGATTTGGAGCTAGCAGCGATCGAGCCAACTGGAGATGAAGATCTAGGGTTAGCCAACTTTTTTGCTGATGCGGATCAAGGTGAGCAAGAGCAAGATGCTCTAAATGACATCGATCAGTTAATCACAGAGGAAGTGCCTGTCTCAGAAAATTCCAGTGATATCAGTGATATCAGTGATGTCAGTGATGTCAGTGATGATGAGGCAACTAACACTAACACCAATAAGATTGATGCAGAGCAGTTGGCCGTAGCAGAAAGCGATTTAGGCGATCTGGCTGATTTCTTTGATCAAGCTGAACAGCCTGAACCAGCGCAACAGGTAAGCTCAGCGGCGAGTGAAGCAGAGTTGGCTGAGCTATCTACATTGACTGAACAGGATAATCAGGATGAGCAGGGGAATGAAGATGATGACATTGAGACCCAGATCGCGGCATTTGCTGGTGATAATCTAGATGATTTGGCAGCATCCGAACAGCCTGCTGATGGTTTAGCTGCTGACGATACTTCAAATGGGGATGTCACTCAGGTACAAGGATTTGGAACTCAATTGCCTTCCCCCGATAGTACGATCGATAATTTGGTTGATTTCTTTGCGGGAGATGGCAATTCGGCGGAGTTGAGTAATCAATCAGAAGACCAATCAGAAGTAGACCAATCAGAAGTAGATGACGAATTTGACCCCGAAGCTACGATCGCTGCCCTCGATCTCGAAGCCCAGGATCTAAACTTTGGGTTTGCCAGCGAATCAACTCCGTCAGCTAGCCCAAATAGTTCTTCAGCTAGTTCAGGCGATGCCTTTGATGAATTAGAGGCAATGCTAGGTGATGTGGCCTCTGCTGATTTTTCTGAGCCCAGCGATAGTAGCAATGCTGCCTCGTCCGGTTCTAGCTTTGATGAGCTGGAAGCGCTAATTGGTGGTGGTGCCGAATCTGCTACCGATGCTCCTGCCAATGGCAACCAATCTGCCAAACCGATCGAGGATGACTTTGGTGATCTCGAAGCGCTGTTGATCGATACCTATGGTCCTGAGGCTGCCCCAAGTACCCAACGAGCCAAAAAGAAATTTTCACCCAGTACCCGCCCATCCAGGATCATGGATAAAACCATGCGGGTTGATGTCAAATATCTTGACAGTTTAAATAACCTGGTT
The DNA here is from genome assembly GCF_000317065.1 of Pseudanabaena sp. PCC 7367. Lineage (GTDB taxonomy): Bacteria > Cyanobacteriota > Cyanobacteriia > Pseudanabaenales > Pseudanabaenaceae > Thalassoporum > Thalassoporum mexicanum. Next base: position 1,476,384 of record NC_019701.1, on the reverse strand, counting down.
GGGGAACTGGTGGTCAATCGAAACCTGCTCGAAGCTGACCAGGAGAGATTGCAGCAGTTTATTAGTAATTTGCTTCATCAGGTGCAACAGCTCAGTGATGTGGCGCAGCGGATGCGCGATCTCTACGATCGATCGTTGCTCGAAACCTCCCTCCTGGCCAGTCGTAACCAGCTCCAAAGTTCGCGGGATCGCCTTTTCAGCATTCAGCAAGCCAATATTGATGGCATTAATACGGGTGGCCAAGACTTTGATGCCCTAGAAATGGATCGCTTTAGCAGTCCGTTCTACAGCTTGTCCCAGGAAATTATCGAGCTGATCGTCCGGGTGCGTGAGTCGGCCTCAGATATTGAATATGTGGTAGATGAGACTGAGCAGGTCTCTCGCCAGCTAGGCACGATTACTACCCAGATCCAAGACGATCTCAAGCAATCGCGCATGGTGCCCTTTGCCCAAATTGCCGATCGCTTGCCCCGTGGGGTTAGAGATCGCTCCATTAAAACTGGTAAACAGGCTGAAATTGAAATTATTGGCCGCGAGACCTTAATTGATAAGGCGATCCTGGAACATTTGTTTGATCCAATGAACCACCTGGTTAACAATGCGATCGACCACGGCCTTGAAGACCCGGCCACCCGCCAATCATCCGGTAAGTCAGTGAAGGGTAAAATCACCGTCAGAGCCTATCACCAGGGTAATCAAACTGTCATCTCTGTCAGTGATGATGGGGCTGGTATTGATGTGGGCAAGGTGAAAAAGGCGGCGGTCAAAAAAGGGATGCGATCGAACTCGGAGATTACTCGCCTCAGCGATGATGAGGTATATGATTTGCTATTTGAGGCTGGTTTTAGTACCGCCTCCCAGGCCGATGAGTTCCGAGGTCGGGGTGTGGGTATGGATGTGGTCAAGAGTAGCCTGGATGAAATTCGTGGTTCTGTTTACACTGAATCGATCGTGGGCAAGGGCACTACCTTTACGATTCGCCTGCCCCTAACATTGAGCATTTCCAAAGCGATGTTCTGCATTAGCGATCGCACCAGGATTGCCTTCCCGGTCGATGGCTTTGAAGATATGATTGAAATTCCCCAGAGCCAAATTCAGAACAATAGCAAAGGTCAGCCCTGTTTGCCCTGGCGTGATACGATTCTGCCCTTCCAGCCCTTGGCTAATCTACTCAGCTACACCCGCCACATCAGCCGTAGTAATATTTATGGCAAGCAAGACGATGATGTAATTTCAATTATTATTCTGCGTAATGAGGGTAATTATCTCGCCTTGCAGGTCGATCAATTCCTGGGCGAAAGCGAGATTGTAATCAAACAACTCGAAGGGCCAATTCCCAAGCCAGCGGGTGTTGCCGGGGCAACCGTGTTGGGGGATGGCCGAGTCATGTCGATCGCCAATGTGCTAGAGCTGTTCGATATTGCCAGTGGTCGCCTCAAGCCCCGCCGCGAAATGCAAACGATCGAAATCAAGCCAGAGCAATCGGAAAAAACCGAACCCACTGTACTTATTGTGGACGACTCGATTACGGTGCGCGAGCTACTATCTCTCACCTTTACCAAGGTTGGCTACCGGGTGGAGCAAGCTAGAGATGGTCAGGATGCCTGGGAAAAGCTACGTGCTGGCCTGCCTTGCGATCTGATTTTCTGCGACATTGAGATGCCCAGAATGGATGGCTTGGATTTCCTTTCCCGAATTCAAAAGGATGCCAATCTCAACAAGATCCCGGTGGCAATGCTGACCTCTCGGGGTGCCGATCGCCACCGTCAAACCGCTGTCCAATTGGGAGCCAAGGGTTACTTCACCAAGCCCTATCTAGAAGAAGAGTTGCTCAGTGCTTCCCAGAAATTGCTAAAGGGTGAAGCCCTGGCCAGCGCTAAATAAATAATTCAGATCTTGGTAAGCATTGCTATTAATTTAATTTAATTAATGGATTGGGATCGTGATCAAGCTATAGGATTTGAATCTAAATCCTAACTTATGGTTATTGGCGATTGTATGAAAATCTGACTGCTAAATTAGCGATCAGGCTCTAGCGAACTAATACTGTGGAAGATTGTTATGGAAGGCTGGGCCAATCAGAACTACATATACCCAAGCGATCGCTATGCCGGTTCCAGATCTTGTTTTTAACCAGCTCAGAAGCTCAGATAGCACAAACACTTTAAATCTTGATTTGACAGGTATTAATCTTAATAATCTTAAGGTTTGAGATAACCATCCACTGCAGTTACTTCGCCAATCTTGTCCTCGTCGGTATTGATACAACCAGGTTGTTTTGCAAACTGACAAACTCTAGCCTGGAGGCGTGCTAAAGTGCCAGTGCTACCGCTGGAAAAGAAAACTTTGTCATTGACGATCGAGACACCACAAACCGGGCACTTTTGGGCGTTTTCCATAGTTTCTTGGGACAGATTAGCTCATATATCAATTAACTCTGGTGTAGGCTAGCAAACCACGGTTAGGCAAACAATAACCCATAGATAGATTGATAGGTAAAAATACTTGGTTGTTGCTAATTGTTGCAATTACATCAAAAATTTACCCCATAGCGATCGCTACAGGGCAAATGAAGAGATTTGGCTAATTTGTAAGTAGTACAGAAGGCATTTAGACTTTTAGATTTAAAGCCCGCCTGATGCACTTACTTACTAAACGCTAGGCCGTAACAGCTTGCTTTTCCATCTCAGGTGTATATTCACCCTTGCTGGCGGCACTGTTGCAAGCAGCTCTGTGACGCAATAGCTTTTGAGCTTCAGCCACATTGCTATCACTACCCTTCCAATAATCCAGGGCAGGCTGTTGAATGGCGCGAGCATAGGAGAAGGTAACCCGCCAAGGCAAGAGATCCTTGTGGGTGGAGTTCATGATGTTGAGGTGTTGGGCAGACTGCTCAGGGGTTTGACCACCAGATAGGAACGCAACTCCAGCTACAGTTGCCGGAACACAGTTACGCAGCACATCCACAGTCATAGCAGCTACTTGCTCAGGGGTTGCTTGGGTCGCAGCACCCTTAGCAGAAATAACCATGCTGGGTTTGAGGATCATCTCATCCATTACTACTTTCTGGATGTAGAGCTGATTGAACACAGTCTTGAGGGTCTCGGTGGTTACTTCATAGCAGCGCTCGATCGAATGAGTACCATCGATCAACACTTCAGGTTCTACGATCGGCACCAAACCGCCTTCCTGGCAGAGGGCAGCATAACGAGCCAACCCATGGGCATTGGTCTCGATGCAAGTACGGCTGGGGATACCATCGCCGATCGTGATTACAGCACGCCACTTGGCAAACCGAGCACCCATTTGATAATACTCAGCGATCCGCTCGCGCAAACCATCCAAACCTTCGGTTACCTTTTCACCTGGGCAGAGGGGATGATCTTTCGCACCAGTATCAACCTTGATGCCGATGATAATGCCTCTATCCTTCATTACCTGGGTGAGGGGCTTGCCAGCAGAGCTGGATTGACGGATCGTTTCATCATAAAGAATCGCACCGCTGACATAATCAGACAGGTTAGGAGTATCGAGAATTAGTTCTCTGTATGCGCGTCTGCGATCTTCAGTTTGGTCAATACCTAGCGCCGCAAATCTTTTGTTGCATGTGCCGTTGCTTTCATCCATTGCCAAGATACCCTTTCCTGGGGCTACCATAGCCTTGGCAGTTGCTTTGAGTTCTTGAGAGTAAGCACTCATACTTATTCGTACCTCCAATACTTTTTTCTTGATCTAGATTTAATTAGTTGGAACCAATGGACACCATTGACATCCTATCGCAACGACAGGCTACTTATAAATTAAATATTAAAGTTGCCACTTTAACAAAAAATAAACAAAATTAGTTTGCTCAGCTCGCTATAGTTACACGTTTGATCATTTAAATTTTCGGTTCGGGGAAATAGCCAGCCAAATATTTCGGCATAAACATGCAAGGTTCAATCGCTAAATTTCGTTAGAATTAGACTGATTTAGACTTTCTAGCCTCAGTTTTGCTGAGACTGTGCAACTAGAGAGTTTGGATATTTGCTATTTGGCGATCGAGCTCATCGAGTTCAATAGTTAATTGCTCGCTTGGGGATTGGGAAACCCCAGGTAATTAGAGTAATTAGCTACGGTTACTTGGCCAGGTTGAGATTGCCTCATTGGGCTAGCGGGCATAGGGATTTTATTTAGACTGGCTGTGGCAAATGCAGTAGCAACTGAGCTATTCGAGCAACTTGCCATTAACTCACTTTCATAATTTCAATACCGATCGCACGTTTCATGGTTGGCTATCAACATGAGCGCCCATGCATTAGGGCAAGAGCGATCGTCAATCGGTTTTGGTCTAAGTTGTTGCAGCCCTCAGCAGGTAGCTATTTAGATCTGTTTGGTTTAATTAAGCTTCTGGCCTCTAGCTGAAATTATGAGGGCAAGCTAGTAGCCAAGACGATGAAGTTGAGCGATGGCGATCGCTTGCAGCAGGAAATAGAGTTTGCCTGAGCGTTTAAGCTTGTGACCTAAAAATCACAACCCGAAAACCACAATCTTAGTCAGCTTTAGTCAGTCTTTGCCACTCTATGCCAAAAGTTTAACGAATCAGATCATCAGATCAACTGAACCAAGTATTTCCCCACTAAATCTTGATCACAATTTTTATCACAATTAAATAGTTCAAGCTTCCCTTTAAAATTCAAGCTGACTCTAGATTTCAGTTGTAAAGCGATTGAATCGGGGCTGGCTAGTCTGCATCAATTACTCAATTACATAAATCATACGGGGATTGATAGTTATGCCTTTTAGTTTTCTCAGTAACCATCTGGGGCAACAGCGATCGCCAAGATCGTCTAGATCACGCACAGTTAATCAGCCCAATCAAGCTGCTAAGCGTTCAAATTCGCTACCACTCTATTTTTTAGTTGGTATATTAACTGCCCTGAGTGGTCAAGTAATGCTAAGTGCCAACCCAGTCAAAGCCCAAACCACCAACACCAGGGTCACCAGAGCCAGGATCATTGAAATCCTGGAGGGCAATCAGGTGTTCATTCAAAATCGTCGTGCCAGGGTTAACGATGTGGCGCGAGAACGCCAACAGGTCAGCACCAGGTCATCCCGTGCCCAATTAAGATTCAATAATCGGGCTGTTGCTCGGTTGGGGCGCAACTCTTCCCTGACGATCGGCAGTTGTGGCGCACAGCTTCAGCGAGGTGAAATGTTAGTAGAAGGGCCAGCCCCAGCCTGTACATCGCGGGTAACCAGTGCTGTGCGTGGCACCACCTACACAGTGACTATAGATGATAGCGGTCGGGAAGCATTCAGAGTTTGGGAAGGCAGAATAGATGTCACGCCGGAAAATTCCAATGAGGAAGCGATCGCCGTTAGGGGTGGCGAAGCTTATATCTTCGACCCCAGACAAGGAGATGGGCTGGTGCGTCAGATTTCTCACGAAGAATACGAAGATGTTTTCAGTGGTGATCTAGTTGTCGATTATTTAGATGAGCTGGAAGATGTCAGAGAAATTAGACGAATTCACCAGGATCTTTATCCCGACAGGGTTTTCCCCTTCAAAGGAGTACCACTCAGGCCGCATCGTGGTCACTTTAGTTTGTCGATCCGCCAGGATCAGCCGACCCAGGATTTTGTGATTGCCAGGGTTTCGCTCAAGTCTCGCCGGGGTAATGGCTTCCGTGAAGAACGCTATGTGGGTGACTATCTCTATCCCATCAATACTAGAGCCGGGTTTATTCGCGGCCTCAACCCAGACGATCGGATTGCGGTCAGGCTGTTTACCGCCGATGAAGATGATCCCAAACTGATTGGCTACAGTGAATTTGATCTATTGCGGGAATATGCTGCCGTTAGTATTGTGCTACCCGAAGATAGGCAGCCCAGTGGCACTGTTCGCACTGTCTATGGCATTGATGCCGATCAACGTGGGGCGATCGACAGTGGTGTAACAATTTACGATTATTTAACCTCGCTCAATTATCCGCGTAGTGGCGATTATCTGGATACCTCAGTTACATTCTTGGATGTGGTGGCTGCCCAGGATATTAATATGCGTTTGTATGATCCCGGCAATTTACCTAGCCCCACGCGGGGATCGCAGTACCACGATACCCATTACCCCAACAGTCTATCGATCGGTGCTTTCCCGCTGATTGCTGAAACTATGCCGGTTTTCTCGCCGAGCCTGTTGCGGACGATCAATGCCCTGCCCTATGAGCGGATGGAGCCGGTGGCAATTCGGGCTGACGATCGCTCCGCCTATGAGGTAACGCAACAAATTTTGAACTACAAGGATCGCTAATCAGTCAAAGCTTAGTCAAAGCTTAGTCAAACCAATTAATGTTAGTTCGATCGCCTCCGCCAGTATTTTGGTAATTGAGGCGATCGCGCTTGGCAAAATAATGCTGATGCTCGGCTGCCGCCAGGTAATAATCAGAGGCCGGTTCAATGAAGGTAACGATCGGCCGATCGAATTCTCCTGATGTGTCTAAGCGTTGCTTGTCTACCTGGGCTGCTGCCGCCTGGGCAGGGCTGTGGTAAAAAATTACCGATCGATATTGCTCACCGCGATCGGGCCCCTGGCGATTAAGTGCGGTGGGATCATGGATTTGCCAGAATCGATCGAGCAATTGTTGATAGGAAATTAGCTGAGGGTCAAATTCAATTTGTACTACTTCGGCATGTCCGGTAATCCTGGCGCAAACATCCAGATAGCAGGGATTTGGGAAATGACCGCCCATATAGCCCACTGAAGTTTTGGTTACTCCCTTGAGCTGCATAAAAGCGGCTTCTACGCCCCAGAAGCATCCTGCGCCAAATGTTGCTATTTCCGCCATGATATTTTTGGAATGAGATTTTTAATGTGTCTATGTTTGGATCCAAAAAATAACCTTAGCTTGACCAGTTTCAACTTTACGATCGCTGCCGTAGCTATCATGATTTTCGTAGCCGATTATTTAAGCTTGCAGATATAACTGGCCAGGATAATTGCTAGCAAGGATATCAGTCTAGGAGAACTGAGCAAAAATGGCAAAAGGAGATAGGATGATATTGTCTATAATTGATTACGATCGCGGCTATGCTTTCCTGACTTAATTCAAGGTAAGCCAGATCGCTGGAATCACATAGACATTTATAGCTATATAACTACTTAATAACTACTTAGATTACCTAACTCCAAATTTGAATTTAGACTACTCAGGCTAACTTAAGAACCTCAGTTAGCGATGTTTTAGTCATTAGTTAAGTATATATTTAGCAAGCATCGACCTTAGTCAAGCAATTATCTAGAGAGCTAAAGCCATAGGCCAGCCAAACAGTTCAGTTACCAATTTCTGCCTCATGCTGAAATAGCCTTGAGTTAAGGAAGTTGTTTAAGTTGAAACAAATCAACAAGCATGTCAACAACGTCAATGGGTTTCTGGAAAAGCATATTCAGAGTTTTTGGTACTACTGAGCCTACAAAAAAGAATCGATTACGCCCTGTGCCAAATCAAAACGGACAAATATTTTTCAGCACCGATCGAGACATTGATGTCTATGAGCTGGAGGAATTATGTGATGCGGTGGGTTGGTCGCGTCGCCCGATCCGTAAAGTCCGCAAGGCGATCCAACATAGTTTTATTGTGATTTCAATGTGGGAGAAGCGCGGTACCTATAGCCGGCTAATTGGCTTTGCCAGGGCTACGTCTGACCATGCTTTTAATGCCACCCTGTGGGACGTGGTGGTGCATCCTGAATATCAGGGCAAGGGGTTGGGGAAGGCGCTGATGAAGGAAACAATTAAATCCTTGCGCCAGGCTGATATTAGTAATATTAGTTTGTTTGCCGATGCCCATGTGGTGGAGTTCTATCGCCAACTTGGGTTTAGCCCCGATCCGGAAGGGATTAAGGGGATGTTCTGGTATCCACCATAGATGTATAGAGCATTGCTAATTTGCTTACGCTTGATCGTCAATTGGCTTCTTCTTCAGCGATCGCCCCATCGGGCATGGTTGCACCGGTCAGATTAGCCTGCTCCAGATTCGCCCCCTCGATCGTGGCGGTGCTGAGATTGGCCGCCTCTAGATTTGCTCCCTCAAAATTAGCATCAGTCAGATCTGCACCCTTTAAAAATGCTCCATTCAGATCTGCCTCAACTAAACTCGCTGCGGTCAGGTTGGCATCGGTTAGCGCCGCAAAACTAAGATTAGCGTCATCCAAATTAGCACCACTTAAATTTACGCTATCCATCAACGCATCAGAGAGATTGGCTTCACTCAAATTAGCCCCACTGAGATCCGATCGATTCAAGGTGGCCGCACTGAGATCAAGCCCACTAAGATCAACCCCGCTGAGATTGCATTCAATACATTCCTTGCTGGATTTGAGTTGCTCTAATTGTGCGTCCGGATCAGCGGGATTACTGGGCTCACTGCTACTAGTATTTGAATCTGAATCATTAGTATTAGGCTGAGCGGGGTCAGCGGGAATAGTTGCATCTTGGCCACCACACCCCCATAAGCCCAGACTCAAAAACAGGCCGATCGCAACCAGGCCAAAGGTTTGCCGTAGTTTTTGGTACGATCGTTGTGGCCTTTGGGACTGAGTCATCTTTGTAAATACTAGATTGATTAATGGTGATTTGATCATTGCAATTGATTCGTAAGAAAGTCAGCAAGAAAATTAAAACAACAGAATAATACAGAATAATTAATATTGATATTTTGCCCTAAACCTGTTTCTTAGGATTAATTAATTAAATGAATCAAGGTGAATTAATATATTTGCTCAGAACGGCGCGATCGAGCAATCCGCTGGCTTAACAGCAACACTGGCACAATGCCAACTAAAATGATTGCCAATGCTGGCGCAGCAGCTTCTGCCAAGCGCTCATCGGAAGCATATTGATAGACTCGGATTGCCAGGGTATCAAAGTTAAATGGCCGAATTACCAGGGTAGCGGGCAATTCCTTCATTACATCCACAAATACCAGCATCGCCGCAGTGAGTAAACCTGGAATCATAATTGGCATGTGTACCTTTAGCAAGGTTGCCAACGGACTACAGCCAAAACTACTGGCCGCATCATCAAAACTGGGTCTGATTTTGCTCAGGCTAGAGTCAACTGTACTGAACGAAACCGCCAGAAACCTGACCAGGTAGGCAAAAATCAGCATCACGATCGTGCCGCTAAATAGCAAGCCCGTGTCAAACCAACGATCGAGAAAATTATCCAAATTCCCAACCGGGATCAATGTGCCCACCGCGATTACCGTGCCAGGGATGGCGTAACCCATCGCCGCAATCTGTACACAACTGCGCATTAGCAAATTTGATTGTAATCGCAGTCCATAGGCCATGATCGCCGCGATCGCAATTCCCAAAAAAGCCGTGATCATCGCCAGGACTAAGCTGTGGTTTGCCAGTGACCAAAAGTCCCGATCGATCGTTTCGGCAAAATTGGCAATACTCATTTGCAACAACAAGCCCGATGGCAGCAGAAAACCCAATAAAACTGGGATCGTACAGGCAATTATGGCCAGGAGCGATCGACCGATTCCCAGTTGATAGCGGGGGAGCTGTTGGTAATGGCTAGAGACTTGGTAATACTTAGCCTGACGGCGTGACCAGCGCTCCAATAATACCAACCACAGAATAAACACCATCAACACCGCTGAGAGCTGCAAGGCGGCCTGTCGCTCGCCCATATTCAGCCAGGTGCGATAGATCCCGGTAGTAAAAGTATTGATACTAAAATAATCAACCGTGCCAAAATCACCCAGGGTTTCCATCAGCGCCAGAGCCAGACCTGCTGTGATTGCTGGACGTGCCAGGGGCAAAGCCACCACCAGAAAGCTACGCCAGGGATTACAACCCAGACCCCGACTGGCTTCGATCGTGCAAACCGATTGTTCTAAAAAGGCCACTCTAGCCAGCAAATAAACATAGGGATAAAGCACTAGCACCAGCATGGCGATCGCCCCACCCATTGAGCGGATCGCTGGAAACCAGTAATCAGTGGCGCTGCCCCAACCAAAAAAGTCCCGTAGACCAGTTTGCACAGGGCCATAATATTCCAATAACTCGGTGTAGGTGTAGGCCAGAATATAGGCCGGTGCTGCCATTGGTAATAGTAACAACCATTCAAATAGGCGATCGCCGGGAAATCGACACATGGTTACCAACCAGGCCGTACTCACACCAATGCTCAAGACACCTGCTGCCACACCCAACATTAACCACAGTGAATTAAACACATATTCAGTTAAAACCGTGGTGGCCAGATGCTCCCAAACATCGCTTGCATTGCTAAAAACGCTACTGAGCACAAACAGAATTGGTGAGGCGATCAGCAGGGCGATCACCACCACAAAAATCGTCCAGCTATTCAACCCAGATTTCAAAACTGAGCCAGGGGATTGCCAGCGGCGGCGGGCTAATTGGGGTGGATCGATCGGTTTGGCCAAAATGTCTAGACGTAGTTACTGAGAATTTGTAGCAATAACTACTCTAATATAATTTTGTGGCGATCGTTACTTAAACTTAATGCGTTTGTGTGGCAATTTGCCGTGCATTTGTCGTACAATTCATATAAGATTAATCTAATCGCTTTGATTTTTTAGTCTTCCTTTATGCTTCCAAGAAGCAGGAGATTAATCATGACTGAACATATCCTCACCAAAACTGAACGATTAGAAGCTCGTGTTACCAAGCCACAAAAAGAGCTACTCCAGAAAGCTGCAAGCCTGCGGGGCGAAACTTTGACAGTGTTTATGCTTAACATTCTGGTTGAAGCTGCAAATAAAATAGTTCATGAAGATCAACTCATCCAACTGAGTCAACGTGATCGTGAAGCCTTTGTCAGTGCCTTGCTTAATCCTCCCCCAGTAAACGAGAAAGCAAAAGCTGCTGCGCAAGAGTACAAAAAAATTATGGGTAAATAGTGGCTAAACATGAGTCAGTTGATTTCTACATCGAAAAGCTAGGTAAACAGCACGATCGCAATTCATTCACCTGTGGTGTGGCAATATTAGATCGCTATTTGCAACAGCAGGCAAGTCAGGATCTTAGAAACTATGTTGCTGCAGTTTTTGTGGCTGTCAATAACTCTGTTTTGAATAGTAGCGGTCAGAAGCAAATAATTGGCTTTTATTCTGTCTCCTCGACCAGTGTTGATGCCAGAGATTTTCCACTAGAAATAACTAAAAAGCTACCTAAATATCCAATTTTGCCAGCAACCTTAATCGGTAGATTAGCGATTGCAACTCAATATCAGAAAAAAGGATGGGGACGGTTATTATTGTATGCAGCATTGCAATTAGCTTTAGCGAATGAAGTTGCATCAATGGCAGTAATTGTAGATGCGAAGGATGAGCGTGCTGTTTTTTTTTATGGTCAGTATGGCTTCTTGGCTTTTCCCGATCAACCCTATCGACTATACCTGCCAATGAAAACGATCGCTAGGATGCTTAGTTAAAGATGCTGCCATATAACCTCTATAAAAAATGCTAATTAGCCCAACTGCCATAAAACTTGCATAGCGTTACCTCCATTCGCCAAACTAGAGAAAGCGTAGCAAACATAGCAAATAGAAAAATTGACCCGTGCTCAGGATCAGCGATCGCAATTCCAAACCGCGTGACCAGGCAGCCAAGGCTAACCAAAAAAAAGCTCAGCCCAGTTTATATGGCACTTTTGAGGGTGTATTTACCCCCACAGTTTTAACGATCCTGGGGGCAATTATGTATCTGCGCCTGGGTTGGGTAGTGGGTAATGCTGGCCTATTGGGAGCAATTATGGTGATCCTGCTGGCCTGTAGTATTACCCTGGCGACCGGCCTATCCCTGGCTTCGATCGCCACCAACACCAGACTAGACGCAGGCGGCCCCTATGCAATCATCTCCCGCGCCCTGGGGCTAGAGACAGGCGGCAGTATTGGCTTGCCTCTGTTTTTGTCACAGACTCTGGCCGTAAGCATGTATATATTTGCTTTCCGTGAGGGTTGGTTGTATCTCTTCCCAGAACATAACGCCCTGGCGATCGATTTAATTTCCTTTGCTCTGGTGGCATTAATTGCCTACATCAGCGCTGGGTTAATGTTTCGGATTCAATTTCTGGTGCTGGCCTTGATGGGCATTTCATTGCTGGCAGTGTTATTTAGTGATGTGACCTGGCAGCCTGCCACTGATCTTGTGGTTTGGGGTGAGTTCCCCGGATCAGCGGATAGTAATTTTAGTGGCACCAATTTTTGGGGTGTATTTGCAGTATTTTTCCCAGCCACCACCGGGATCATGGCGGGTGCAAACATGTCCGGTGAACTGCGTGACAGTCGGCGCAGTATTCCGGCTGGTGCCCTCAGTGCGATCGTCCTGAGCACAATTATCTATGTATTGCTCTGTTTTTGGTTTGCCAGGGCAGGCTCAACCGATGAATTGGTCAGCAACTACACGATCATGACCGATCGGGTTAGATGGGGATGGACGATTCTGGCTGGGTTATTAGGAGCCACTTTTTCGCAGGCGATCTCCTCGTTGGTGGGTGCTTCGCGGATTTTGCTGGCACTGGCTAAAAATGAGGTAGTGCCGCAGGGAAAATGGGTATCGCAATTGTCGAATGGCACTAGCGGGGAGCCGCGCAATGCCCTCTTGATCAGCGCCACGATCGCTCTAACTGCCTTGATGCTCAGGAACCTCAATGCGATCGCCCCTTTGATTACGATGTTCTTTCTGATCACCTATGCCACGTTGAATCTGGTGTTATTCATTGAAAGTAGCCTGGGTTTAACCAGTTTTCGCCCCACCCTGCGAATTCCCCGCATTGTGTCCCTGTTTGGGTTTGTGGGTTGTTTGCTGTCCATGTTTATTATTAACGCCACGCTCAGTTTGATTGCGATCGCGGCGGTGCTGTTTATTCCGATTCGGATTGCCAACCGCCAAGGCAAACGCCAGCCAGCCAATATTAGTAGTGGTTTATTTGAATCGATCGCCCGCTGGGCTGCTAGTAAAGTGGTGGATATGGATATGACCACGCTCAGGGCATGGCGACCAAATGTACTTTTACCGATCGAAGATAACTCCGTAATCGAAGCACATTTGTACCAATTGCTGACCGCACTATGCAAACCGGAGGGCGTAATTAAGTTAGTTGGTTTTACCGATCAAGCCAGCACCAACGCGATCGAGCCAAAATTAGAAGCAGCTAGAATGGCTCTGCGTGAACAAGGGGCATTTACAACTTCAGCAGCATTGAATGCACCAACCGATGTAAGGAGCATGGTTGCAGTGTTGCAGGCATTGAAGACCACGTTCTTTGGCCCAAATATTTTGTTTTTGCAGTTGCCCTATGTATTGAAGCAGCAAGAAGATATGTTGCCTGTGTTTGAGACTGCCCAAAAACTCAAAATTGGCGTAGTCCTGTTTAGTCACCAGAAAGGAACCCGGATGGGTCAAGGAGCCACGATTAATCTTTGGATCAGGCCGCAGATTGACGACGAAATTCCGATGCAGGAGAGGTTGCGATTGGGCAGTATTAATCTGTCTGTGCTGCTGGCGTTTAAGTTAGCGCGGGCTTGGGATGCTGAGCTTAATTTGATTTCTACGGTGACGGAGCCGAGTCAAATGGAAGCAGCTAAGGCATATGTGGATGCCCTCAAAGATCTTTGCCGAATTCCCAATCGATCGCTGACCTACATGATGATGGGTCATTTGGATGCATGTATGGCCATAGCTCCCCGTGCGGATATTAGTTTTATTGGCCTGGCCGCGATCCCTGATTTTGATTTTGTGACACGGATGCAGGGATTGGCTAATTCCTCTTGCCTGTTTATCGGTGATTCTGGGGGTGAGAGTGCGTTGGCCTAGCTTACTGCGATCGCCTTAAACCCTGCACAAATCCTTAGCAAGATAGATGGGCGATCGTCCTACCTATGGTTTCATGAATATAGTGAAGCCATGATATATGCCGCCTATATTTTTGACGGGCAGGTCTATGTTGGATTTGCGATCGATATATCAATGCTAGGGGATATTAGAAAGCATAGTTTTTAAAAAATTGCTTTAACTGCTCAAGCCTATTGAGCTAATTGATTTAATTGATCTAACTGAATCCTGGCTTCAAGCTATTGTGACCTAGCGAATCTGGATGCTTAGGTTTGTGGCTACTAATTTTTAAAACATTATTTTTGTAAAACTTCATCCAATTAATTTTAAATTTAAAATAATAAAAGACTATGGCAGGACGTGGATTTGGCCCCATAAAGGAAAAAAGCGAGAAGACCAAGCGCAACATTGCTGAGCGCAAGCAGGCCGCTGAAAAGTATGACGAGATGCAAGACCAAGGAATGCCTGAATTTAAGGTATTCATCCGGATTCAGGGCAAGGAAAACTGGCTGCCGATCGGTGAAATCACGGTCAATCGCAGTAATAAAATTGCCCAGGCGATCTATGAACAAGAAGTTGGCTTAGTAAAAAGCTCGGTACGCGCCTATCCATTTTTGGGCAAGTATAAAGACCAATTGGAATATGGCTATCGCCTCAAAGAGTTTGATGATGAGCCGATTACGGTTGCAGAGAGACCTTCCAGCAATCCAGTAACTTCATTGATTGAAGGGATTAAGGATCGGTTTGCCTTTGCGATCGTTAAATAGTTGAACAATGGCTTACTGGCTAATTAAAACTGAACCAAATGATTATTCCTTTGCCGATCTAGAAAAAGAGGGGCAGACAATCTGGGATGGGGTTGGCAATAATCTGGCGTTGAAACATATGCGGAATATGGCGATCGGTGATTTGGCTTTGTTCTACCACACAGGCAAGGAGCGGAGAATTGTGGGTGTGGCCGAGGTGGTAAGTGAACCCTATGTCGATCCAAAGTTGGATGATCCTAAACGTACTGTGGTGGATGTAAAGTTGGGGCGCACCCTGCCTAAGCCAGTGACTTTACAACAAATCAAACAGGATCGTGATTTCTTTGCTGATTTTGACCTGGTTAGGATTAGCCGCTTGTCGGTGATGCCTGTATCAGAAGAGTATTGGCAACGCATCATGGAGATGGCACAGGAATGACCTACCGCAACCCGATCCCCACCGTGGATATTATTATCGAGATGCAAGATCGCCCCGATCGACCGATCGTGTTGATTGAGCGTAAGCACGAGCCTTTTGGTTGGGCGATCCCTGGCGGGTTTGTGGATTATGGTGAGTCATTGGCTACGGCGGCGGTGCGTGAAGCCCTCGAAGAAACCAGCTTGACAGTGGAGCTAATCGAGCAATTTCATGCCTATTCCGACCCAGAGCGCGATCGCCGTAAGCACACGATCTCGAATGTGTTTATTGCGATCGCCACTGGCCAACCCAAGGCCGCCGATGATGCTAAAAGTTTAAAATTATTTGAACCCTGGCAATTCCCAACCCAGCTTTGTTTTGATCATGACCAAATTTTGCAGGATTATTGGCGCTATCGCCATTATGGGATTAAACCCCAGCCTTAATTTGCTCCCCTCATCAACTTCAATAAAAACAAATCAAATAAAAGGTGAAAAAGTCTTGCAATGACATGGTTGGTGACTGTATTTTGATACTACAGACATCCACAGATATTCAGACAAAAAACATGTCGGAACATAATAATGATGATTGGCAGAAATACTATCACGATGGTACTAGCAAATCTGAGAAACAAGCAGAGAAACAAACATCAGCGCAAAAGGCCAAAGCTGAGTATGAGGCTAATTTAAAAAAAGTTACAAACGGGTGTCTCAGTATAGTCCTTGTTATTGTTGCCCTCTCTTTCTTAGCAAGCTTATTTCCTAAATCTCGACCTAATCGTCAAACCGTTTCCACTTCACCTTCAACGCGGGACATTAGCAATAAAAAACCTGAGGAGTTACTTGCCATTATTGATAGGTCACCTAGCAACGTAGCGCCCTACGCAGCTACCCTTGACAAGCTAGAACTCAAATGCACAGAAAATAGAATGAAGATTGCCGATATGTCGGCTGCAACTCAAGACATAATTGCGAAGAAGACCATAAGACCTACAAACCTAGAGCTGATCCAGGGAGTGCTGACAGTTACAAATGAACTTGATAGCGTCCAAGACTGTGATCAGTATTTTGCTGCATTTGCGATTCTGATGACAAGTGATTAGGATTGGCATTTCACAAAAGCGATCGCCATTTGGTTAAACATAAACAAATCTCAGCACAAAGACATAGCTTTAGATGATATGATTTTTAATCGGCATAGCAACTAACTTTGTCTACGATCGCCTAACTATTAAGATTGCAAAGATTTAGCTATTGGAAGTTTGCTACATTTCATTGCTGTTTAATTGCGCTTGGTTAGGGTAATCAAAATTTGATTGCTAAGGCAGAGTGGAAACATAGACATTTGCCTTGCTACCAATCGGCCACTACACCTTAAATTTTAGTGCGCTTGATTTCTTTATTACTTGTTGTTTATTAATTAACCGATTGTTTGTCCCGGAGGTTCCAAAAAACTATGGCAAGAATGTATTACGACACCGATGCAAATCTTGAATTTCTGCGCGGTAAGAAAGTTGCCATTATTGGTTATGGTTCCCAGGGGCACGCCCATGCGCTCAACCTCAAAGACAGTGGCGTAGAGGTGATGGTGGGGCTCTATGAAGGTAGCTCGTCCTGGCCCAAGGCCGAAGCAGAAGGCTTGACCGTGAAAAGTGTGGCGGATGCCACGGCGGCGGCAGATTTTGTGATGATTTTGCTGCCCGATGAAGTCCAAAAGGCGATTTATTTAGAGCAAATCAAGCCCAACCTCAAGGAAGGCGATGTATTGGCATTTGCCCACGGCTTTAATATTCACTTTGCCCAGGTGATTCCC
Organism: Pseudanabaena sp. PCC 7367; assembly: GCF_000317065.1. Taxonomy (GTDB): domain Bacteria; phylum Cyanobacteriota; class Cyanobacteriia; order Pseudanabaenales; family Pseudanabaenaceae; genus Thalassoporum; species Thalassoporum mexicanum. Next base: position 1,459,555 of record NC_019701.1, on the reverse strand, counting down.
CCCGCCAATGTGGATGTGGTGATGATCGCACCAAAAGGGCCTGGTCATCTGGTGCGCCGTGTTTATACCCAGGGTCAGGGTGTACCAGCATTGTTTGCGGTTTATCAGAATGCTTCTGGACAAGCCCGCGATCGGGCGATGGCTTATGCTCATGGCATTGGTGCAACCCGCGCTGGGATTTTGGAAACCACTTTCCGCGAAGAAACCGAAACCGACCTGTTTGGTGAACAGGCAGTGTTATGTGGTGGCCTGAGTGCATTAATTAAGGCTGGATTTGAAACCCTCACCGAGGCTGGCTATCAACCGGAATTGGCCTATTTTGAATGCTTGCATGAAGTGAAGCTAATCGTGGATCTGGTGGTTGAAGGTGGTCTGGCAAAAATGCGCCACAGTATTTCTAATACCGCCGAATATGGCGATTTCACCCGTGGTCCTCGCTTAATTAATGATGCGGTGAAGGCAGAAATGAAGCAGATTTTGTCAGAAATTCAATCGGGTCAGTTTGCCCGTGAATTTGTGCTGGAAAACCAATCTGGTAAACCGGGCTTTACGGCCATGCGTCGCCAGGAAGCTGAACACCCGATCGAAGAGGTGGGTAAAGAGCTACGGGCGATGTTTAGCTGGATGAAGAAGGTCTAGTAAGTTTAGTAAGTGGTGGTGGGGAAGTAGCGGCGTGACTAGGCAATAATTAGAAATAATTGCGATCGCCTCTGCTGTCTCCCGCTAACCAGATAAATGAGAGTGATCAGACAATAAAAACGTTAGGTTAGAGGTTGTATTATCGGTGGCTTAATCATGGCACAATTTCCAGACTCCCTCACTTGGACGGCGGCGGCGAAGGCCAAGCTCAAAAATATTCCCTACTTTGTGCGCACTCAGGCACGTCAGCGGATCGAGCAGATCGCCAATGAACAAAACACCGACACCGTGACGGTGGAGATCGTAGAGCAAGCCCGTCTGGAATTTGGGCAATAGCCACAAATAATAAATAATATCTATGTCACGCGGACACCTGCTCACCGAACAAGCCAACCCCCTCAGCCAGAATCTGGATCAATTGAGCCCATTGGAAATCGTGGACTTGTTTAACCAGGAAGATGCTAAAGCGGTAGCGGCAGTGGCAGCACAGAGAAAGAATATTGCCGAGGCGATCGCCATGATTACCGCATCTATGGCTAATGGTGGTCGCTTGTTTTATGTGGGTGCTGGCACCAGTGGCAGATTGGGCGTGCTGGATGCGGCGGAATGTCCACCTACTTTTTGCACCAATCCAGAATTAGTGCAGGGGATCATTGCTGGCGGAAATGCTGCCCTAGTGCGTAGCTCAGAAGCCCTCGAAGACCGCGAAAGCGACGGCGCAATGGCAATTAGCGATCGCGGCATTACTAACCATGACGTAGTGTTTGGCATCACTGCCGGCGGCACCACCCCCTATGTGCATGGGGCATTGAAACAGGCTCAAACTCTGGGCGCAAAAACGATCTTTTTTGCCTGCGTGCCAGCCGCACAAGTCCCAACTAGCTATGATTTAGAAATTCGGCCATTGGTTGGTGCGGAAATTTTGTGTGGTTCAACCCGGCTTAAGGCTGGTACTGCTACTAAATTAGTTTTAAATACCATTTCCACCGCAGTGATGGTGGGCTTGGGCAAGGTCTATGGCAATCGGATGGTGGATGTGTCGGTCACAAATAGCAAACTACGCGATCGCGCCACGCGGATTCTGATGGATCTGGCAGCGCTCGATCAGCCCACCGCCGCCAACTTACTAGAACAGGCAAAACTCAGCGTTAAAACCGCCCTGTTTATGCATTGGACTGGCCTAGATCTGGCGGTCAGTGAACAATACTTGGCTCAACATGATGGCCATCTTGCTGATGCCTTAAGCGCTTTTCGTGACCAATAATCTTCAATAATTGCCTGACCTAGTGGCGATTACTTACGCTTAGTTACGCTTAGTTGCCTGTCTGACGTACTTTTTAGCCTCATCGATCGCAGCCTGAGTTCGATAGAGCGCAACCCTAGATTTATGGTTACGGTTGATAGCCGGAAATCCTGATCATTGCCTTATTCTTAATTATTACGCTCTCATTGAATCTGATTAAATTGATGTTTAAGTTAAGTGACGTTTAATTCTAAATGAGGAAGTAAGGCTCAGGGTTAACTGATACATACCCCAGGCCTAAATTTATCTACTGCAAACTATTTCATCAGATGAGAAGCAATCACAATACCAGGAACCAGTGGTCTGAGGTCATCCAGGGATACAGGTCCGAAGGTCATGATTGTGGGCACGTCTAACGAAAAGTCTACCAGTGTGCCACTGCGTCCGTATGAACTTTTGCCCCCATCAACGATCAAAGGTACTTTACCGTCAAAAAATTGCATTGCCATGTCGAATGTTTTTACCTTCACATCAGAGGAAACCGCCGCCGCCGCGCAGACCATTGGGTTGGGCACATATGCGATTAAATCGTACATAAAGCGATCGGGGCAAACCACAAATACATTCTTAAAGCCATTGGTGATCGACTCTGGCAGAGTAGCTTTGGCAGGCATAATCATAGTAACGGGATAGGGAAAGTGGGACATCATCTGTGCTGCCGATCGACTCACCTCCACAATTTGTGCTGCCTTTTCCTGGTGGGTTAAAACTGTCATTGGCTGGAGATGGGTTATTTGTTTGAGTTGCTTTAGCTTAGCCACTGCATCAGGGTTAAAGGCATCAGCAACCAGGGCATAGACTGTATCGGTGGGCAGCACAACTACTTCACCTGCTGCCAAATAGCGAGCGATTTCTGGGATTAGGTTAGAACTACGTTTTGCGGTTTTGGTTTGCATGCTTTTTGTATCAAATAATACATAACGTCTATCTCACGCAGTCTATCACCCTACTCAGCCAGTCCAGGGTTTGATCAGCTTATACCAGTGCCATAGGATTTCTTATCTATTTGGGTTGATTAAACTTTTTATCTAAAATCCTTATATGTGTATAAGCTATGTCCTGGTGCGAATATTGACAACTGACAAAAAGCTGAGTTCAGTCAAAATTTATGGCAATGACCTTTAAACAAATACCCCACCATTAAGGCAGGGCTTTTTAAAGTAGTAAAAATCGCTTAAGCCACTCAACTACTGATTAATTGTTTCCTGCTGGTTTTGATCTTGATCCTGACGACTTGCCTCCTGGCGTTGGCGTTGACCGGGCTTGGAGCTGTAGTTGTAGTAGTAGGAGTAGTAGTAACCATAGGGATCATCCTCTGGGAGCGAGGCATTGACCACCATCCCCAAGATATTCTGTCCTGATTGTTCCAATAGCTCCTTCGAGAAAGTCAGGTTATTAGTATCAGCCACACCCACACGGCATAGCATTACAATCCCATCGGCGATCTTGCCAAGGATCGAAGCATCGGCGGCCACTGCCATTGGTGGCGTATCCACAATCATTACATCGTAGTTACTGGAACCATAGTCGATCAGATTTGAGGTTGCTTGTGAGTTGAGCAGGGCGACTGGATTGGCAGGTTTGCTACCAGCAGGCATCACTTCCAATGTGGGCATCACATGGTGTGCTACTTCTGATAGGGGCGATTGGCCAGTGAGCAAATCACTTAATCCGTTTTCATTGGGCAACTGCCAGATCCGGTGTTGGGCTGGGTGGCGCATATCTGCATCAACTAGTAATACCCGCTGACCCAGTTCGGCGATCGTGGCGGCCAGGTTAGCGGCGATCGTTGATTTACCTTCCCTTGGTACTGAACTGGTAACCACAATTACCTTCAGTCGCTTTTTCAAACTCAAGAACTTCAGGTTGGTTTGCAGCATCCGAAATGCTTCACTAATCGGCGAGTTGGGTGCTTCTCTGACCACCAATTCTGGCACAGTCCGGCCAATCCGATTGCCACTGGCCACGGGGAAAAGGGGCACCTTTTTAAAGTTAGGAATAACCCCCAGCAAGGGAAAACCCAGCAACTCCCTGGCGGCGGCGGTACTTTTGATTTTCTTGTCAAATGCTTCTAGCAAAAACACTGCGCCACCAGCAGCAGATAGGCCCAATAGCAGTCCCAATGAGACATTACGTGGCCGACGCGGAGTCACAATATCGATCGGTGTGGAGGCCAAACTCAGAATGCGCGTATTACCAATATTCTGTTGTTCGGCAATTCGCACCTCTTGTAACTGTTGCAGTAGCTCTGCATAGGTTGACTCAGCCACAGTTACTTTCCGTTCTAGGCGACGTTCCTCTTGTTCTAGCTTGGGGAGTTCCCGATATCGCTCCCGATAGTTGCTGTAGACATCATTGAGGGCTGATATTTCTTCAAGCAAGCCAACTCGCTCATTATCGAGGGAATAGAACTGCTGTACTGATTGCTCTTGGAGCCCACCAATTTGGAACAGTGCATCAATATCGATCGATTCACTGGGGGGAATGCCAGCAACTTGTTTTGCGCGCTGACGCAGTAATTGCTCTAAGTTTCTCTCTTGATCACGTAGTACCGCGATTTGGGGCGAATCTTCCCGATAAATAGCTAGCTGGGTGGCGATCGCCTGTTTGGTTTGCTGCAATTCACCCATTACCCCAGCGGTGTGAGGCGATTGGCTCAAAGCCGTCCTTAATAATGCCTGCTCAACGGAATCGATTTCATCAGCCACCAGATTGCCAAGCTGGTCAGATTGGGCATCAATCTTAGCCAGAGATACTTGCATATCTTCAATCCTAGATTCAGTGCTTCTGAATCGATCGATCGTGGCTTCCGCTTCAGCAGAGGCACTGACGAAATTGTACTGCTCCCGAAAAGCGCGAAGCTGTTGTTCGGCATTCTCTACATCTTGTTCTGCCTTGGGCAGTTGTTCTTCAATGAATAACCTGGCCGCGCGTACTGCAGCTCGATTCCGTTCAATATTATTTTCAGCATATGACTGCATCATGCTATTGGCAGCCTCAACCGCCAGCTTTGGATCGCCACTGGTATAAGAGAATCTAAGCACATCGGTACCCGGAATCACATTAACGCCAAAGCTACCCAAAAATTCACCATAGGAGATCGGCCGCTCCACAATTTCCAGCGCCCGCTGAATCACCTCCTTCGATCGCATGATTTGCATTTCTGTATTCAGATAGCCACCGGAAAGCGATCGAGGTTGGTTAACGGTTTTGGAAACCCCCACATTGGTAATTGCGATCGCCTGATCACCAGGTGTAACCAGCATTTCACCAGAAGCTCGATAGCGTGGCTTCATTACAAAAATGGCGTGAAAAGTTGTCACCAAGACAGCCGAGACAAAAACCAGCGTTGCAACTGGCCAGCGTCGTCTAATGATGAATAGATACTGTTGTAGTTGATTCATGGGATTGAGAAGTCAATTTTTGTGCCGAAATGATTGAAGGAAGTGAGTTGGCGGGGAATGAAGTTAATTTAGTAGGGAAACCAAAGTCAGCAATGATCGCTGGAGTGGGAATTTTATTGAATGACTGGTAACTTAGTTGTGCTCTAGTGAGAGCTAAATCACTCATCACCCTAGATCGATCTAACTAGATCTAACTTGTCACCCATACATCCTGCATTCTGGCTCTATTCCCATGACTTTGATATTTGGCATGTTTGGCCTAGCTGCAAACCCTACTACCACCCTGAGATCAGCTTCGATCGTATTCTCAAACAGCTTGCCACTAATTAATTCTGACGATAATGCAACCTAATGTCAGAAATTCATATCTAGACTGATTAGGTTTATACACATATGCATATATGTATGCATGTGAGCTAGATATATGGGAATAAAGGGCAAATCTATGTTACTTAACTATTTATTATAATTACTATTTATAATTTAGATTAATTTAGATCTACTCAATAGCCACCAAGAACATGTTAAACGGGAATCCACCCCAAAAAGGTACTTTAATTACTTTGCGACCACATGAATAACCCGATCTGAGCCAGTTAATCGACTAAACATGTTGGTATTAACATCCTAGCAAGACTCTAGAGCTGAGTTTGCAGGCCGACTGGCAGTTAACTAGCCTTGCACAAGTTTGAGCGATCGGGATTGAACAGTGACTAATTGCGATCGTAATTCACAGACTCATATACATATCTTAGATTTTAGCCTTCTTGCTGCCCAAAAATAAACTGCCAAAACTATTATGATTTGGAATGGGCTGGAATTAATAATAATTTCGGGGTGGCTGAGCAGAAGTTAGCTTATTCTTGGTATCTTGCCGTTGATCAGACGATTGACCTGGCATTTCAGTGCCAAGCATGGCACAAAGCTTTTGTAGCTCTCGTTCAAAATCAGATAGGATTTTGCGCCGATCAAGATGATTGATTGCATATTGGCGAGCGCAGCGTTTTATTTCTGTCCTAGCTTGACGATTTGTTGCCAAATACTTAATGCCCTTGGTAAAACAATTTACATTTTCCGGCGGACAGACCTGGCCACCAGCGGCAGTCACCACATTCGCCAGTTCGGTATTTGGATGAGCTGTGGCAACTACAGCCCCACCACAGGCTAAAATCCCCGCCAGCTTCGATGGCATCACTTGGTCAGATACATCAGCTTTCTGCGGCAGAATATGAATATCGGCCAGGTTCAGTAAATTATTTAGTTGTTCGATCGGCTGCAACGGTAGGAACTTGACATTGTTGAGCCCCAACTGCTCTGCCCGATGTTGTAAATGCCCCTTCATCATGCCATCACCACAGAGTATAAACATGATTTCGCCTGCAACCTGAACATCCGCAGTTGAATTTGAGTGTAATTCGATTGGTGTTTCTAGTTGCACCGATCGCGGTTCAAACTTGCCTTGTGCGGATGGTGTTTGTTGAGGTTCAGCTTGAATCGATCGCAGGGATGAGGATGAGGCTAAAGCTTCTTGTTGCAATTGGTGGGCAGCCTCGATCGCAATTTCTAGACCCTGCTTACGCCCCATATTGCCCGAATAAAGCACTACTGTTTTATTAGCGGGAATGCCCAGTTGCTTTCTGAGCGGGTTGGGGTGCCTGGGATATCGGAGTGGATAAATTTGACTGGTATCAACCCAGTTGGGGAAAAGCAACAGTTTCCGCTGGTCTAATCGCTTGTGCCTGAGCCGTTGCACCATTTTGGTCGTGATTGACGAGACCCGATCGAATCGGCGCAATAGCCATCGCTCCAGGCCACAGACTAGCGATCGCCTGAATTTACCTGACAGAATGCCCAGATCAAACGCAGCATCTACCTCAAAATCTTGGATGTGGAGCCAGGATTTAGCACCACCTATTGCCGCTGCCAGCCAGGCTCCCGGTACAGCAAACAAGGTTGGTGCAACTAACCAGACCAGATCGGGCCGCCACCATAATCCTTGCCACAGGATTACTGGCAAACTGGTAATCGCAAAAGAAAAAAGATGCAAGAGGCGCTTGGCACCAGTGAGTTGGCTAGGCACCCACAGAGGACAGCGATAGAGCTTAATATCCGCGATCGTTTCCTGTTTGTACTGCCAGCCCCTATAGCCTTCTGCCACCTCCCATTTAGGATAATAGGGTGGTGCAGTAACTACCCGAATCTCGTGACCTTGCTGACGCAGCCACTCACACATCTCACTGGTATATTTACCAATCCCAGTGATTTCAGGCGCATAATTAATGCCATAAATCAGAATTCGCAATTTTTAGTCCCCCCAATCGTGCGGTACTTATTTGTAAGTAAGCCCATATCAACCCTGATTAAAACTAATTAGCAACGAAGTCCAGAATGCAAACAATTTGCAGATAGATATGTACTAATCAATTTTTGCTAAGCTATATAGTCTAGAGTTGCAAGACCTATTAAGAACCTAATCAACAAGTTAAAAACAAGACCCGTTTAGCTTCAAGGTTTGTTTTAGATCATACTATCTCTAGGTTCAAAATCTTGACTTGAAAGTTATGTATCAATAATTACTGCTAGGGGAAATTGTGTAGAAAAATATTTGCTGCTGTCCAGGGAACTAATCTGGAACTAGATTGCCAGCTAATTAAGTTGTTTGTGCAGAAATGTAAATAGATTGGATTCTAATGATTTATATACAAGTATGCAAGTATTTATAATCCGATTTACCAAGCAACCTTAGTTAATAATTTAGCCAATACAACTGATTGGTAAGACATAAGAAGTAAACAATTGGATTGAATTAGTAAACTGAAGCTAGGAGTTGATAGGATTTATTTGATTACAATAGCAGGTTTGGCAAATCCTGATAAGTGCTTAAAGCTACCTCGATCGTCTTAAAACTTCGCTTTACGCCGATATACTAAATTTTTGTTTTGTTGGCAGCCAATTATTGTCAATAAAATATGAATTTGTTAAATGCAAATAATATTTACTAACAGATAGTTTTGAGTTTATGCCTGAATCAGGCTAATTGATTATGCCCTTTAAAATATTTTGGCGATCACGGCAACTAATTTTAATTCCAGTACTCTTATTATCGTTATTTTGTAGTGCTTGTAATGTGTCCCGATCGATTGCTGCAGAGCGGGGGTTTGAGCGTGTTTCGCTGGAGTTTGTGGATGAGTATCAACTCCAACAGGATGAATTTGAGGATACCAGGATTGGTGGCTTGTCGGCGATCGCCTATGATCCTGCCTATGAGCCGAATTTAGATGGCCTTGATGATCATTCAGTGCCAGCTACTGCCGATCAGCCGCGATCGTTCTATTTCTATACAATCAGCGATGATCGAAGCGATTTTGCGCCGGCTCGTTTCTATACCTTGAAAATTCAATTCAAGGGACTTGGCCAAGATCCTACCCAACGATTGGATGGTGTCGATGATCAAGAACCATCAGAGTTAGGTTTTGAGGATATAGCCGTTACAGGGGTGACTTTTCTCAAAAATGATCATGGCGACTTTTATGCCCCTGGCACGATCGATCCAGAGGGTTTGGCGATCTCGCCGCGTAATACCGTATTTATTGCCAGTGAGGGAGTTAGTAAAGATGGGGTTGATCCATTTGTGGGTGAATTTGAGTTGGCTACTGGTCAACTACGCCAATATTTGCCCCTGCCGCAGCGTTTTTTGACTGATCCAGAGCAACCAGGCGCTCAGGGGGTACAGAACAATCTTGGCTTTGAATCTTTGACTCTGGTTAAAGAGGCTAGCACCGATCCATTTCGGGTATTTGTAGCCACTGAAAATGCCCTGTTTCAGGATCAAAACTTACCTGCTCTGGCAAACGCCCCTGAGGATCAACCCCCAGAGCAAGCAGATCAATTAGAGCAATTAGAGCAATTAGAGCAATTAGAGCAATTAGGGCAATCAGAAGCCCAAAATTCAACTGATTCAGAATTTAATCAAACCAGACTCAATAGCCGATTTGTTCATTTTGGCTTGGGGATTGGTAAACCATTCCTGGTCTCTGAGCATATGTATGTGTTGGAGCCAGAGCCGATCGATGGTGGTAATGGCCTGGTGGAGATGCTTGCCCTTGATCATGGTGGCCATTTCCTCAGTCTGGAGCGAGCCTATTACATTGCTGAGAATCGCTTAAACGGCAAAATCTTTCAGATTGCGGTGGGTGGGGCAAACGACGTGTCTTCGATCGATAGTTTGAGTGGCAATTTGCCAAACATCCAACCGATCGCTAAGCGGCTATTATTCGACTTACAAGACCTTGGCATCAGAATTGATAATGTGGAGGGTATGACCCTGGGGCCAAAGTTTGCCGATGGTTCAGACAGTCTGATTCTGGTGAGTGATGATAATTTTAACGATCGCCAGGTTACTCAGTTTTTATTATTTAAATTAAAAATGAGCTAAACACAAATTGATCTAAACGCTCGATCGGTTGCTAAACCAAATCCCTCACCCAGCCAGTTATCTGCCACATTCGCACAAACAATAATCCGGCAATAAATGCCCCTAATACCCATTTAGCAGCATTTTTAGCCAGCCCCAGGCGCTGTGCAGTCAAGGTCTGATCCGCCAGGGATTGACCTGCTTGTTCGGCTGTGGCCAACTCAGAGGAAACCTGAGCCCTGAACTGATCGGGAGTCTCAATATCTTCATTTTGCCCCTGCGCCTCTAGTTGTTCAATCAATTGAACAATATTGCTATCACTAGTTTGTTCCAGCTTGTCGCGTACGGCATCTACTTGCGCTTTTTGCTGGAGTAGTTGATTCTCTAGTTCCACCGCATTGAGATTATCGAGCCGTAGGGTATTACTGACGGTCAGCGGCACCAGCAGGAAAAATACTACCGCCGCAATCATACAAAACCAGGAAAGCACCTTCAGCACAATCACTTCCCGATGCTGGCGTGCCGTTTCACCGCGATAGAACACCAGAGCCAGACCGATTAAGGGCACTGGCACCCGCTCGACGATCGTTTTGATTGTGGTTAGCTCCCATTGTGGTTCCATGAACTGAGGCGGAAGCAGGGTGTAGAAGAAATCGATTAGGGCTAACAGCAAGAGGCAATAGCCAACCATGCGAATTAAACCAATCGACTTCAGTTCGCTCCACTCATTCGGTTCATCAGTATTTCGGAGGTTTGCTTGTACAGCTTTATTGATAGTCATGCCTTAAATTTGGATAGTCTCTTGCTTCTTTGTGATCATTGCAATGGGCATTTAACTGGTTATTTAACCGGTTATTTAACTGGGATTGAATGGCTATTATGGCTATTTTAAAGATATATCCGGCGATCTGGCGCTCAGGCGCTCAGGCGCTTTGGTGATTCAGTTCTAACTTTGCCTAATTCTTTAACTAATTTAAGTGAAAATTAGGTTGATCGATCGCTAGGAATTTTGATTGGCAGGCAGGAGTTGCGATCGCCACCATTGACTTAAATTACCCAGGCTGGCTTCTAGGGTTTCATATGCCTGTGCTTCAGCTCCATTTTGGTTGGGGTCAATGTTTATATATAAATGTGCCCAAACACAACGCCGATCGCGCAAGGGAGTTTGTCCCAGTGCCCAGGGTAACAAATTAGCTTTCAGGCTTTGACTGGTGCGTAGATTAATAAAAAAGTCATCCTGATTGGCGATAATGGTGCCATAGGGTGTAATACAAGTGCTCAAATAAGCTTTGTTCTGATAGCTAAATAGATTATAGGAACCAATCCCATCGATCGACTTTTTTAGGCTAGTCATATTATCACCAATAATTTCCTGGAATTCTGGATCGGCAATGTTGGTGTAGGCGGGAATAATTGCTGGAATTTGGCCATAGGAATTGGCAATGTAGCGTATTTCTAGATCCAGGCGGCGATCGCCCTGGCTATATTGATAATGTTTGGCAATAATTACTGTTTCAGCGACTGGCTCATCTTCTTCACCGATCGCCTTGGGCTCAGTGCTAATTGGCTTGCTGTCTTGCAGTTGCCAGCCATCGAGGGGGGCTTGTTCAGGTAATTTAAAGGCACGATCGCCCACTTTCAGGTTCAGCAACGATGCCCCAAATACTAGGACTATACTGCCACAAATAGCTGCTAATAATGGAAGTCGAATCTTGTTCATGTCGCTATCTAAGAGCTATGCTAGCTGCCATGTTTATATGATTTTTGGCTATGATTTTTGGAGGTTAGCAGACTGATCAGGATCAACTTTAGTTTGATTTTGGTTTATTGATGCGATGGGATCAGCCTCGCTTGATTCGGCCACCATTTGAAATTCTGCTTCTGATGCTTCTGGATCTTCATAGTCATAGTCTTCAAAATAAAGATCGAACTCTTCACTTGGATTAGATTCATGGTCATCAAAGATCCGATCGAGCAAGATAAATTTGCACATAATCCCAAAAATCAGGATCGAGATAGTCGAAAAAATCTGCGAGCCCGAATCACCATGCCAATAGTCAAAGACAGGCTGATTATGTACCACCAACGCCAAGAGCATCACCCGCACTGCCCCCAGCAAATAGGCCAGGATGCCCGTGCCCAGAAATAGAGTGCTTTTACGCACCCAAAAGCCAGGAAACAGCAGCGATAGCAATATACACAGGCGCAGCAACAAAAATACAAATACCAACCCAGTACAATGGGTTTCCACTTGCACGCCACCATTGGGAAGCACAATTACCGCACCCTGGGATTGTACATCCATGCCGGCATACCAGAAGGCAAAGGCAGCGATCTTACCCGTCACCACATTCACATTCAGGGCTTTTTCAGTGGCAAACATTAAAGTTGAGGTATACCATTCTTCAGGAATCACAATCATCAGGGTAATCATAAATTCCCGCCAATATTGCCACAAGCCTTTGATGCCAGAAGCAATTAGCCCCAGGCTCAAAAATGCCACTGGTGGATAGGCCCACAGAAACAATGGATCTTGATTATGAGCTGAGATGCTCATCCACATCAGCCAGTAGATTAAAATCCCACCGATGCCAGTAGAGACAGGATCGCTCTGCCAGTTCAGCCGATCGCGCCGATTCCAAATTAAATAGGCGATCGCACCCCAAAACACCACTCGAATGATTAAGGCATCACCATTGCCGGTCAATTGCCACAGCAAATTTAGATGTAAAACAACTAAGGCTGCCAGGATTGCTAGCAGCCAGAATTCGGTTTTCTTGGCATAGTCTTTAATTAACCCAACTGAATCGATCGGCTCTATAGTCATGGTTATCGCTCTTATTGTATTGCGTTGCTCTGCGGTAGTAGCATTAACCCAAATTCAAAAACAACTATAGTCCCAATTCAAGCTGATAGATTATCACAGTTTTGGTATTCAGATTCTGGATTACCTATTTTGTAAATGCATCAGATTAACTAATTATTAATCCTCAAGTATGATTAGCAATCGGCCAAAGTAGTTAAAACACTTTACCTAAAAATCTTAAGCCAGTTATCACAAGTCGGATCTAGTAGTGACAATGATTAGAGTAGCTGTTGTTAAAACTATACCCATATGGCTAGGTATTTATGTCTTTGTGAATTAACCTGGCTCAAGTTAAGCTTGCTGATTTTTACGATCGATCGCCAAGTTATCTAGATTATCTAACTTGCCGTTTACGGTTAACTGACTACTTTTTGATTTTTTTGTTCCCGGCCTTCTTCTTCTTTTTGAAGTAATATGACCCGGCCAACGCCCCACCAGCTAAAGCCAAGCCTGCACTTGATTGGAAGTTGAAAGGTACGGTTGCAATGAATGAATCGAGTGCAATCTGAGATGGGGCACTATCAGGGATATTGATTGAAATCTCAATTGAATCGATCGAAGTTAAATCAATATTTGCATTATTAGCTGTGAAAAGCCCAAAATCAATATCAAATGCACCCGTGAACGAATCAGTAGGGAAGTTTACATTAGCTGTAGCAGTTTCAGGTGTGAGCTGATCATCAATTACAGTGAGAAGAATAGTGGTCAATGATACGCCACCACCATTATTTGTCCGTAGGTTATTACCAGTAATTACGGCTAACCTGAATCTGTCATTATCACCAGCTTCGGTTATATCAACTCCACCTAAACCAGTGCCATTAGCATCATATAGGATATCAACAGTGGCATCGCCACCAGTTAGTGCTTCAAAGCCCAGTTGACCCGTAAAATCGGCTGGGCCAGGTGGATCATTGTTTACAAATGCCTGGGTAAAGACAAAATTATTGGATGTGAGACTAGAATCCCGAACACCTCCTATTGGACCAGATAAACCAGTATCCAAATCACTTGCAGTAGTTGTAGTTTGCAAAGCCGCATTACCATCATCGAAGGTATCGATCGTAAAAGCTTTGGCCGCTGGCGTGGCGATCGCCCCCGATAAGCCCGATAAAAAAGCTACGGTAGTTAGCGGGATAAGTTTTTTAAGCAATCTATTCATTCGTTAAGCCCGTGTTTTCTTGCTGCTAAAGTTCTAGAGCCCTTTCTTAAGGACAAATATTTAAGATTTAAACTTCCGTCTAAGTGAGCGAGCGAGGAACTCTGAATCAGCATGCGCAAATCGATTGCGCCATTAACCCTATTCACTTGTGTCAGTCCAAGGCAGGGATTTCCCCCAAGAATTATGTTTGCCTGACTGATTTTGGGTAGCTCTGCTAAGTAATTTGCCTTAAGCATTAAATACTAGTTTACCCAACTTAAGCAATTTAGCTTAAATGATCTGGCTAGTCAATAGCCGAAATATGTCAAGGAATCCTCACCATCACTGCGATCGGCGGTATTAAGTTATACAAATTGCGATTAATTTATTTGTTCTATACGCTTAATCAAGCTAAATAACTGATTTAATTCATAAGCTCGCAGCTAATCATTTCAATCTTTGGATCTAGTGCCAGCTAATGTCACTAAAACGGCATCTAAATTGTTCAAATAACCAACTGGCCTAAGCACTAGTAAAGGGATAAGCTAATAGGCATAACTGATTTTGATCCTTGGTGGCAGATATTCGCAGATTTACGATTTCCTTGGCTAAGAGCAATCTGCCTCGATCGAATTGGCGTAGAATTAGGTAAATCTTAAAAAACACAATTTATCCCCCAGAACTAAACATTTAAGCTAGTTAGGCTAAACGGCAAGCATGATTGAACACACAGGCATTCTTGAAATCAATGGCGACATTGTTAAAGTTCGAGCTAAAGATGTGGGCTATGAAGAATTGGCGATCGTCTCTAATCCCGACGGCGATCAATCCTTAGCGCAGGTAATCAGACTCCAGGACGATGTTGTTTCCCTACAGGTATTTTCCGGCGGTAAAGGTATATCCACCGGTGCCACGGTTAGCTTCACAGGCAAGCCGATGCAAACCGTTTATTCCTACAACATGGTGGGACGTATTTTTAGTGGCGTAGGCAATCCGATCGATGGTGGCCCCGATCTGGCTACCGAGCGGGAAGTTGAAGTGGCCGGCCCTTCGATCAATCCGGCGATGCGGGTATTGGCAAATAATATGATCCGCACCAACATCCCCATGATTGATATTTTCAATACATTGGTGGAAAGCCAAAAAATCCCCATTTTTTCAGTGGCCGGTGAACCCTACAACCAACTGCTAGCCCGGATTGGCATTCAGGCTGATGCCGATATTATTGTGTTTGGCGGCATGGGGCTAACCTTTGATGACTTCCATTTCTTTACCACCACCTTCCAGAACGAAGGCGTGTTCTCCCGCACGATCATGTTTGCTAACCTGGCCTCCGATTCGATCGTAGAGCGGGTGTTAGTGCCCGATTTGGCCTTGGCCGTAGCTGAACGCTTCGCCGTCGAAGAACACAAACGGGTGTTGGTATTGATGACCGATATGACCGCCTATGCTGATGCGCTCAAGGAGATCGGCGTGGCAATGGATCAAATTCCTTCCAATCGCGGCTATATGGGCGATCTCTACTCCAAGTTGGCTTTCCGCTATGAACGTGCCTGTGATTTTAAGGGGGCTGGTTCAGTCACGATCCTGACCGTAACTACCATGCCCGGTGATGATGTGACCCACCCGGTACCTGATAACACTGGTTATATTACCGAAGGGCAATTCTACTTGCACGATGGCGTAATCGATCCATTTGGATCATTGTCCCGTCTGAAGCAACTGGTGATTGGCAAAAAGACCCGCGATGACCACAGTGCGATCATGAACACCATGATTCGTTTCTACGCTGGTGCCAAGGAAGCCCAGAAGAAAATGGCGATGGCCTTTGATCTTTCCGATAATGATCAGAAACTATTGCAGTTTGGTGAGCTATTCAAAAAACGGTTTATGGACTTTAATGTCGATATTCGGCTTGACGAAGCCCTAGACCTTTCTTGGCGCACCCTGGCGGAATGTTTTTCCAAAGGAGAGTTGTTAATGAAAGATGAACTGGTGGAGAAATATTATCCTGAGGATGTTCATGCTGCTGCTGACGAGGATATGAATGAGTCGGAGATGGCAGATAGCGCTGCTGAGGCTGAAGATCAAGAAGTGGGTGTAGCTTCTAGCTAGCTAATTTATTTCAGCTACGATTGGCTTAGATCGGCAACTCTAATATTAGATCTAATCTCAGATCAAGATAACCTAGAAACTTAAAAACGACAGATTCATAGAGACTCACTACTCTTGCGATCTGTCATTTTTATTGTTTAGTAAGTTGTTTAACCTGAGTTCGATAGATATTTGAAACCATCTGACTAATGGTTACAGAAGATTGCCTAAGTACCAAATTGTTTAGGCGGCGATCGTCTTTATCAAACTGACATTATTTAAAAACTAGTTTATTGGTTGTTGTTGGAAATTTTCATTGTCTAATCGCGCTCAACCCCATATCTGAGCACACTGTAATAGAGCGGCACATAACCAGACTTCAGGCTGCTGGTGCGATTGAGGGCATCTTCAATGTTGCCTCTGAGAATGCGGCTGGCATGGACGCTAAAAATCTCGTACTTATCACCCTTGAATACATAATCAGCCACATCGGTATATTCTTCTGCACCCATCAAACGCCACCGATCGCCCACGTAGGCAAAGTGATAATCGGCGTAGTCAAAGAAAGAGGCTGGCCGATCGATTTCGGCATGGATTGTGGCGGCATAGGGCTCCTGCTCACTCTGGGTCGCTTGAATATTTGATTCTAGGCCGCGATAGAAACAACTTTCTCGGTTGCAAAACCGCATTTTTTGCATTGTGTTAACGATCTTGCTGAACCGATCTTTAACTTCACCTGGCACCGTGGGATTATCGTGCAGCGTAACTTTGGTGGTGCTGATTACCGCGATCGGCATTGGGGGGGTGAAGGTGATTGGTGCAGCGATCGCTGATGCGGCTGGGGTTAAGCCAATCGTCACATACATGATCAGGGCAAGGGCGATCGTAATCGAGAGCGATCGGAGCTTAGAGCCTAGACCCATAACCAGAGAATTGGAGGCAGACTGTCCCAAAAGTCTAGCCTTTGAACCTAATAAATTTAAACCTAACAAATTTGCGCCCGACGAATATTTAAACCAGTTTTGCATTCTTATCAAATCCTAAAATGCCTAAAGCGCACTCTGTGGTCGATCCAGTTGATCCAAGTGCACCTAAAAGCTTTATTTTTTATAAGTTGATGTCAAAAAAATATACTAATGGATGGCCAGATGTAACTACTCATAGATATAGATGGCTTGTGGCATTTGGTTTGGTAATTCAAACAAGAACTCAAATAAAAACCTAAAGGGCATCAGCCCCAATCCCAATTAAGTTGAGCAAGCTCATCTGGAACCTAACTATGAATTATGAACATATAGTCGATCGCTGTACCTTTTAGATCTTTGCGACTAACCAATTAATTCCTGACCATACTGGATCAATCCGTCACATCAGCCAAAGTAGACCAGCTTTTAAAATATAGCCAATTCCTTGCCACATCAGCATAACGAGTAATTTTTCAAATCGCCGTTATCCCTAATAATTTTCAATTTGATCTACTCATTAGACATGCGATCGACCAGAATCAGATCGGAGGCTTCTTCTAGCTCTGGCACAAATTCAGTGCCCTTCAAGCGCATCCCCAGCTCGAACAAAATTTCCGCCATATCATCACGGGATACTTTCATATCACCCAGGGCAGTGAGGCGGCGATCGAGTTCTTCTTGGATATAGGTTCTGAGGCTGCGCACATCTTCTTGCAGCTTCTCTTTGGCCTCGTTGAGTTCATCTCTAATCGAGCTGGTGCTATCGTCTAGATCGGCACTCAGTTTTTCAAAGTTAGCGGTAGTCTTGCGATAGGTGCGATCGACTTGCTGGCGGAGATCCTGGCGTTCTTCGTCAGAGGAGGTTTGCAAAGTTTTAAGCTTCTTTTCCAAACTTTCGATCGCCACGCGCATTTCTGTGGTCAGGGCATTTTTGATTTCACTCACCCGATCGCGTAACTCATCTTGAGTCGCCACAATATCTGCTTCGATCTTTTCAAAGCGGGAGTTATATTCACGCAACTGAGCGCCAAAAATAATATCGCGGATCTGATCGATATTACCTAGCTTGTCATACATATCATCGCGTTTGATCTGGTTAACCATAGTCACTGTTACCTTTTGTGGGGACTCCTCAAGCTGATTGTGTTTGCGTGATCGGGATGATCGGGATGATCAAAGGATTAAATTAGTAGCTCTTCAGTAGAACCTGGATTGAGGGCTATTACGGCGATCGCCACCATTGCTGATGTCTATCATAACTACAACCGACTTTAATGTAAAAACGCTTAGACGTTAAGGCTTTACTCAAAATTACAGTGATTAGCGTAGATATTCAATCATATTTATCTAGTATGCGATTGACGCATTTTTTACCTAACCACTGCTCCGCTGTTCTAAATTGACTAATTTAGGTGCTTAACTTAATCACCCATAGCTGTCCATAGCTGTAAATATGAATTTAACTAAGATCAGTATTTGGCTGCAAGCTCCTATGCTCAACTTCAGCGTTTTTACCTAGACCCATTGTCTACTTTGACAAATAATCTTCAATTAGATTGTTGATTTTCGGATTGATTGAGCTAATCAAAACTGCTACCACTGGCCTAATTTAAATTAGCTTTGCTGGTTGGTTTAGTTAGATTTGAGTGTTTAGATTTGAGGATCAGGATCGCAAGCGCATTGTATTTGATTGTATTTGGTATTTGTCATAGGTATAACTACCCTAACGTTTGTTCCATAGTCTAGCAATAGAGCCCAGCCGATCGCTACTACTGACTAAATAAATTTTAGCTCCGCCCTTAATCACGCTTCTCCTACTGCTATGACACTCCTATGACAGCAAATTTACCAGAGTTTGATTAGCTATTGTGGTTGTTGTGGTACTGGCTCTGGTTCCTGCTTTTGCACCACATCCAAGGGCCGATCGGGTTGATAATAACTCTGCCACTGCCATTTATTCGCACCACTGGTCAATACTAGCGCCTCTACTGTGTCCAGGCCAATTTCCACGATCGCCAATTCCAGCCAATCATCACCATCGAGATCATGGGCACTAAAGAGCGCAAAACTGCCCACACTATCCTGCGTATAGGCCAAGGCACGACTATGGGTAGCGATCGTTTCCACTAGCCAGGTATCGGGGGCATCATCTGGCCGTCGCAACATCACCAACATGCTATATTCCCAACGTTGATCGATCGGTAGCTGCAAGAATCGCTGCCAGGCATCTATTTCCAAGCTACTGGGTCGATTGATGTTGTCTAATCGCAGTCCAGCCACAATCTCTGCTTGCTGATTATTGTCAATATCCAGACACATCACCGAGGAAACTGCTACCCTTGGCAGGTGATCGACCCTGGCTCCGAGATCTAAAAACAACGCTCGGCTGTTATCAAGCACCAGACTTTGCACCCCACTGGGACAGGTGTAGCGGCGCGAGGTTGTTGGTTGACTGGTTGGATCGGCAGCCACTTCAGTTTCAGGATCGATCGGTGCAGCGATCGTCACCAAGCCACTGGGCACAATCAACAAATTACGCTCCTGCCAGATGTCATTCCCCTGGTTATTGTCCTGCGTAATGGCGGCGGGCAGTTGAAAGGTAGCAATCTCACCAAACACCTGGGAACCGGATAGTTCGGCGGCTTGGAATTGCATTCGTGATTCACCAAATTTGACCACCTGAAAGCTGCGATCTTCTGGCAGGGAGTTGATCACATCAGTCAAAGAACCCTGAGCCGCAACCAGGTCAGATGGAACCAATGTATCGATCGTGGTGCCGTCGGGAGCAACCTGCGTAAAAATAAAAACGGGTACTTTTTCCTGGCGATCGATGCAGCTAGTAATCGTTAGGCAGGTTAAGCCCAAAGATAGAATTACCCTGAGGCCAGCCCAAAAACGTGATTTAGTTTTTTTTACCCTGCCAGCTAATCGCTCTACCATCACCACAACCACACCACTAGGTAGTCTCAATATTTCATTGTTGGTTTTTTCTATTTTGCCTTAACTAGACTAATGCCTAATCGTGGCAATTGTGCCCAGTTATTCTACTTATTTTTTTATTTTTGGTTGAGCATAATTAACCAAATTGAGCCGCCGCCAACTCCCACCAAACCGATCGGCAAAGTGAAGAATATATACCAGCCAGCAGTAAACATCCAGGCTAAAATGCCACCCAGCTCAAACGAGCCAACCTGACAAGAATTGGCAAATCCCTCATTTACCTGGCAACCGAGCAGATTACCAATCAAATTGGCCAACAATACTGAGAGCAGGGGTAAAACGGCAAAGATCAAACTAGCAGCGATCAGCACCAGGGGATATTTGGACATACTTTCTAGGTTTATTTGTCCGGCTCATCTTGCCCCTGCCCAGGCAATACCACCTGCTTACCCTTGGCCAATCGATACATTAGCCAAACGCTGATACCAAAATAAAGCGAAGATAGACTGCCCTGGATTAGTTGGCTGGTAACTTGCACCCCCTCTGGATTAGCACCAATCGCGCCAGAGCCAGCATAGACAAGCAGCCATGCCACTAACAAAGAAAGGGATACCTTGCTCACTTCCCGTTGTTGCCGATCGCCCCGCTTGCCAATAAAGGTCATCGCCGCTGGCACAAACCCAAACACAGGCATCAGGCAGGCATATAAATAGGCTTTTTTATAGGCTTTGCTGAGGCTAGGTGAATCATTCTCTGATTGAGCATCAGCCCGATTAGAGCGATCGCTATTTTGTTCAAACTTATCCCAATCGATCGATCGGCTAGGGGGGCGGCGATTGCGTTTGCTTCTTCTCATCCCAAATCAACCTCCATAGACTCTAGACAGCCAGGTAAATGAAGCACCAGGTCAACCAAACGATCGCCAAACATATTAATGCCAAATGCCATTAGCGCGAAATATTTGCAGCTCTATTAGTGAATTTAATGGGTTTGATATTTATTAATAGTTTTGGCAATTACTAGCAGCCACAGAAATAAAATCAGGGTTCCTAGATTAACTAAAGTAGCGTATCTAACTATTGTAGATACTGCCCGCCTTAAGTTGAATCAGTCTAGAAACCCTGGCTTATTTTATATTTGTATATTTGATTGTTATGGCAATTATTTAATCAGCGATTAATTAAGCATCGCTCATCGATCGCTAGAGTTAAAAATAAAAATAACTCTTGAACTAAAACTACCTTAGGCCGTAACTAATTCAGGACGCTTGCTATTGCGGATGCCTCTGATCGCCTCGGCATAATCAGGAGCCTTGAACACCGCCGAACCAGCCACGATCGCATTAGCGCCAGCTTCCAGCACTTGCCAGGTGTTATTAGCCTTTAAGCCACCATCCACTTCGATCCAAGGATCGAGGCCACGCTCATCACACATCCGGCGCAGGGCAGCAATTTTGGGAACCACGGTGGGAATAAAGCTCTGGCCACCAAAACCAGGGTTGACACTCATGATCAACACCAGATCACAAAGCTCGATGCAATATTCAATCAAAGACAAAGGAGAACCAGGATTTAATACCACACCAGCCTTAGCACCATTTTCTTTGATCTGACCCAGGGTGCGATGCAAGTGGGGAGAAGCATTATGCTCCGCATGGACATAGATATGATCAGCACCAGCTTTGGCAAAATCTGCCACATATTTTTCTGGCTCTACGATCATCAAATGGACATCCAGCGGCTTTTTGGTCACCGGCCGGATCGCGCTAACGATTAATGGGCCGATCGTGATGTTGGGGACGAAGCGACCATCCATAACATCAACGTGAATCCAATCGGCTCCGGCTTCATCAACGGCACGAATTTCATCACCCAGGCGGCTAAAATCAGCCGACAGAATTGAAGGAGCAATAACTATTGGTTTGTTGGACATGCTTGTTATGCCTGAATACTTATACTTCTGAATACTTAATACTTCTGAATACTTATGACCGAATACTTATACTTTCTTAATATTATCACCCCAATTGCGATCGCCAGGTTAATTACGGTTAAGTAAATACCAATAAAGACCTAGAAGCTGTGCAGAAGCAATCCTCTGAAAAATGCTTTGTAACGAGTTGGGCAACATTGCGCCAAGTTTCAGCCAGCTCGAAATTTATGGTAGCCAGGGGGTAACATCCTGCTATGCCAACCCAATGTGACAGGACTAGTTAATCTAATTAATCTAAATCAAAAAAATCTAGTTTGCCTTGCTGAGCCATTGACCCGCAGCTTAATTACTAATAAGTCAATTACTAAGTCAATCACCCAGAGCGATCGTTATGGATGATGCTGTCAAGCTGTTATCACTTCCCCGTCTGGTTACGACAAACAATCATTTTTTGCCCCACTTCTGAACTATAATTAGACTTATTGCTTAGTTAGTTTAACTAGGCTATATCTAATAATTACCCTTGAATTTATTGGCCATATTTCTTAGCCATTAAGGCGATTAAATATTGGTTAGGCAAGAGTTGAACAATAGTAATTATTCAAAGATCGCAATTAATTGATAAATCTAAGTTCTGTAACTAACTGTTTATTATTGCCTTAATTTAATTGCAATAATCGTGGCTAAGAATTAAATACGGGGTGGTATCAAGCTGCGGCAGGAAGGGTTTCAATGAATTTATCTCAACTTCAAACTAAGTAAATACCAAGTAAATATCTGT
This sequence comes from Pseudanabaena sp. PCC 7367, assembly GCF_000317065.1. GTDB lineage: Bacteria > Cyanobacteriota > Cyanobacteriia > Pseudanabaenales > Pseudanabaenaceae > Thalassoporum > Thalassoporum mexicanum. The sequence goes on along the minus strand of NC_019701.1, from coordinate 1,437,076 downwards.
ATTTATATGCATCACTGGAGCTTTTAATTAGGCTCAACGTAGGGGCGATCGACTGAGGGGAAACTGGTCTAGCCCAGGGTTTTTAGTACCCAAAAATATGATGCAATTATGCATTCAAATGCATTTAAGCCAATTGATCTAGCTTTTTAATTCAATTCTTTCAATTCTTTTAAGGGAATCTGCATCAAAATAGTTGTTCTAGCTGAATTTAGTCATGCAAGGCTGGCGAATTAACCAATTAATGGGGAAATTTGAGGTGGCTGCGGCACTACCTCGATCCCAAAAGCGGGCGCTCTTAGTGCTGATGGATTCTTTATTATTTCTGGCCGCAACCTATGCAGCGCTGGGCTTGCGATTTAATAACCTGTTCCCAGTTGAGCAGATTCTAGAATATGGTTGGCGGGCAGCATTGCTATTAATCATCAATCTGGTGGTGTTTGTGGCGATGGGTCTATATCGACCGATTCTGCGCTATACGGGGGCGGAATTTATGGCGATCGCGGCTAAGCCTGTGTTAGTCAGCTTTGGCATTTCGATCGCCCTGGCCTACTTCCTGAAGTTCCTGCTCCTGCCCCGATCGGTCTTGATCAATACTGCCCTGCTCAGCCTGCTGTTTGTCTCAGTGGCTCGGTTCTGGTTGCGGGCTCTGGTGCAAAGGTTTAACCTGGCTGGGCACGATCGCAATAAGCTAGAGCAGGTAATTATTTATGGCGCTGGTTCGGCTGGATCGCAATTGGCCGAGTCCTTAATCAATGGCACTAGTATCAAGATTGTCGGGTTTGTGGATGATAATCCCGCCCTACAAGACCACATTGTGCGCGGTGTGCGGGTACATGCGGCCAGCCAACTACCAGCCCTGATCAAGCAACGGCCATGTGATGCAATTTTACTGGCGATGCCTTCGGTGAAAGGGGAAGATCGGCGGCGGATTCTGGACAAGTTGCGATCGCTGCGCATTCCCGTTAAAACCGTGCCTTCGATGCGCGAGATCTTGACTGGCAAAGTGGCGATCGGCGAAATTCGTCAGATTGAACTGGATGAACTGCTAGGGCGCGATCCGGTCACCCCTGATCCCAAGCTGCTGCGCACTAATATTACTGGTAAATCAGTGATGGTAACTGGGGCTGGCGGATCGATCGGGGCGGAATTATGCCGTCAGATCGCCATGCAGCAACCAAAATGCTTGGTGCTCTATGAAATGAGTGAATTTGCCCTCTACACGATCAATCTGGAACTAGCAGAAAAATACCCCGATTTACCACAACATGCTTATCTGGGTTCGGTCACCGATGCAGCACGATTGAAATCAGTTTTAACCGAATGCCAGGTGGATACGATTTACCACGCTGCTGCCTATAAGCATGTACCACTGGTGGAAACCAACCCCCAGCAGGGCATTTTTAATAATGTGATGGGCACCCTGACCGCAGTACAATGTGCGATCGCCGCAGAAGTAAATTTATTTGTGCTCATTTCCACCGACAAAGCGGTACGCCCAACTAACATTATGGGAGCCAGCAAGCGGATCGCCGAATTGATCTTGCAGGCTTTGGCTACTCAGTCAAACCATACAACCTGCTTAACCATGGTGCGGTTTGGCAATGTGCTGGGTAGTAGTGGTTCAGTGGTGCCCAGGTTCCATCAGCAGATCGCGGCTGGTGGGCCAATCACCGTTACCCATCCAGAAATGACTCGCTATTTTATGTCGATCCCAGAGGCGGCCAGATTAGTAATTCAGGCTGGGGCAATGGCGCGGGGTGGCGAAGTATTTTTGCTGGACATGGGCGAGCCGGTTAAGATTTATGACCTGGCGACCCGGATGATTCAGCTTAGTGGTTTGGAACCAGGCCGAGATATTCAAATTAAAATCAGTGGTTTGCGGCCAGGGGAAAAGCTCTATGAGGAATTATTAGTAGACAAAAATAGTGCCAAGTCTACTCAACATGCCAAAATTTTCTGTGCCTATGAATCAAGGCTGGCATGGCGATCGCTGCAACCGAAGTTACAGACGCTCTTGAATTATGCCCAAACCGATTGCCCAACCCCAATGGTGGAATTAGTTAAAGAGCTGGTGCCGGAATATTGTCCTAGTAATGCGCCTAGTAATGAGAGCAATGCGAAGAATCTAGCCCATAGTAATAATTCGACCAGCGCCAAGAGATCGAGCGGAAGCAATCGCTCTACGCCGCGATCGACTCAATTAAATCCAGCCAGCCCAGTAAATTCAACTAGTCCAGCCCAGCCCAGGGTGGCAGCAATCTCTAAATTTCAACCAGCTCAGCCCGCTGCCCTGGAAAATCGCTTCTATCAGCGCTTAGCAGGCATGGTGGTAGGAGCAATTACTGCTGGTAGCTCCAGTCAGCATTTGGGTGTGCCTAGACATTGGTTGGACGATCGGTTCTTGAACCACAAACAGCAACCCCAGCAGCATAAGCATCGCAAAAAATAATCAATCGCTGCAATCGCCAGCAATATATCAATAATATACCAGTAATATATCAGTGCATCCAGCTCATCAAGTTAACTTTGGCGGTGGAATTAATGGAAAAACTAACCAGCAACCCCAACAACCTGGATCTGGTCGAAGCTAAACCGCCGAATACATCATATTTGGTACAGCGATCGCGCCTGGTTGGTCAAGTTCGTGTCAGTGGCGCAAAAAATAGTGTCTTGCGGCTTCTGGCGGCCAGTTTGCTCACCAGCGAAACTGTCTGTTTGGAAAACTATCCCGCGAGCCTGCTGGATGCTCAGGTGCAGGCAGGGATGTTGCAAAAGCTGGGCAAAAATTGTCAGATTACAGCCAACAAAATTACGATCGCTGAGCCAGAATCGATTACTTCTACGCTCAATTGGCAGGGGCGATCGATTCGTAATACCCTGCTAATCTTGGGCGCATTGGTGGCCAGAACTGGCAGCGGTAGTGTGCCTTTGCCGGGTGGTTGCCAAATTGGTAATCCTGGTAATAGCAGCAATATTAGTAATAGTAAGTCTGAGCAAGTTGATGATCGCGATCGACCTCAGCCAGTGGTTGGGAATGGCGATCGTAAATTTGACTTGCATGAAATGTTGCTGCGCCAGATGGGGGCAGAAGTCTGGATTGAAAATAACCAGCTTTGTGCCGCAGTAAAGGATAAATATCACGGTAAGCTTCAGGGCAGCGATATTCATCTGCCGATTCGATCGACGGGAGCCACGGAAAATGCAATCATCTGTGGATCACTGGCCACCGGCATCACCAGGGTTTGGAATCCCCACATCCGGCCAGAGATCCTGGATTTAATTAATTATCTGCGCAGCATGGGTGCCAAAATCCAGGTTTTTGGTCAGGAGCACATTGAGATCACTGGCGTAGCGGGACTAAAGGGCACAAACTACCGCGTTTTGGCCGATAACATGGAGGCGATCACCTGGCTGGTGGGGGCGGTGATTACTGGCGGCGATCTGGAAATTCAAGATTTCCCCTATGGCAACCTGGAAATTCCCTTGATTCATCTGCGTGAAAGCGGTACAAAGTTTTATCGCGGTGACCATAGTCTGATTGTGCGCGGTGGCAGGTGCTATCCGGTGGAGATCGCCACTGGCCCCTATCCTGGCATCAATTCAGATATGCAGCCGCTGTTTGCTGTCTATGGTGCGATCGCCCGGGGTGAGTCAAAAATCATTGATCTGCGCTTTCCTGGTCGCTATGGTTATGCCCAGGAACTGGCCAAAATGGGAGTACAATTTGCGATCGATGGTAATCTGCTGAAAATCCAAGGTGGTCATGCTCTCGCTGGCGCGATGGTTAAAGCGTTAGACCTCAGGGCAGGAGTAGCACTAACCTTGGCTGGTTTGGTGGCAGCAGGTGAAACCAGGGTCAGCAATTCATGGCAGGTGGAGCGGGGCTACGATAATTTTGTGAGCAAAGCTCAAAGTCTTGGTGCTAGATTGCAACGATATATTGAATATTGATGTGTTTGAGTTGTGTTGCTAATTTTTTGGGTCAAAATATGCCAATGTGTTGACAGAAATTAAAAACATAATGATGTCCTTAAGGCAATGTTTGGGTTTAATGTGCAGCGATCTTGACCCCTACCGTAAGGGGAAACTGGCAAGCATTCTGGTTGCAATCTTCTTTACCCCGAGCCTCCAACTTATTTGGTTATATCGGCTTTCGCATTATTTCAGAGAGAATCACAACCCAATCCTATCGATTTTCTTCTTTTATCTCCAGCAAATTATGTTTAGTAGCTCGGTTAATCCTAAAGCCGTCTTGGGAAAGCAGGTGAATTTTCCTCATCCGTTTTGTGTTGTGATCGGTGAAGCCGTAAAAATTGGTGATCATGTCAAAATCTTTCAACAGGTGACGATCGGCAGTCATGGGCGCACTGGCCTCGATAAGCAATATCCCAAAATTATGGATCAAGTTATTCTCTATGCTGGTGCTCAGGTGATTGGCGATCTGACTGTGGGTAAACATGCTGTCGTGGGTGCCAACGCTGTGGTGCTTGAAGATGTGCCTGATTATGGTGTGGCTGTTGGTATTCCGGCGCGAATTGCCAAGATTATGACTGATCCAGATTGTGTTGATGCAGCGATCGCGTCTGAGTCAGATCAAGTTAATCAAACCACCGCAACCTGATTCAACCATGAATAGCACTCCTGCCAGTATCAGTTTAGACCTGCAAACGATCGCCGAGATTGACATTTACTCACAATTTCAGCGGCAGATTGTGCTTGCTCCCTATACTACCTGGGGGGTGGGTGGGGCTGCAGCTTTTTTCCTCGAACCAGCCACACCACTTGAATTGGTCGCCGCCTATCACTGGGCTTGGCAACACCAGCTCCCTTTTGTAGTGATTGGCAAGGGGTCTAATATTCTGGTTGATGATCAGGGCATCAATGGTGTGGTAGTTTGCATGAAAAACTCGATGGCGCGGTTTTGGCAAGATCAACAAAGTAGTATTTTTACCGCCGAGGCTGGTTGCCATTTGGCCAAACTAGCACTAGCTGCGGCCAGATCCGAGATGGCAGGGTTTGAGTTTTTAATTTGTATTCCTGGGACAGTAGGCGGGGCGATCGCCATCAATGCGGGGGTGGGAGGCAGAGATAGCAATGCCTGTATTAAAAGTATTCTGCTAGATGTAACTGTACTTAATCCCGATCTGTTACGTTCCTCGGCAACTGAGCGAAACGGATCAAACCAGGCCGCTCAAATTAGTCTGACTGAATTTTGCGATCGGGCGATCGTCACTATTCCGGCCAGTGAACTGGATTTGAGTTATCGTCATTCTAATCTGAACCAAAGGCACCAATGGATTCTCAGCGCCCGTTTTTATTCCCCACAAACAGCCAGTCGCGCGGATATTCTGGCTCAACATCGCGCAATCTTACAAAAGCGAGTTGCCAAGCAGCCACTCAACCAGCGCACCAGTGGTAGCACCTTCAAGCAACCAACCAGTAATGAAAACAATAAACCAGCGGGATGGTACATCGATCAAGCTGGCCTCAAGGGATATCAAATTGGTGGAGCCTCAATTAGCGCCAAACATGCCAATTGGATTGAGAATGATGGCACGGCAACGGCGCAGGATATTAAAAACTTGATTGCCCATGTACAACAGGTGGTAGCCGATCGCTTTGATGTTCAGCTAGAGCGCGAAGTGAGATTTTTGCCCCAAGACTTAATTACAAATTAATCACCAACTTAACTCAATTCCGGCAAACCAGAAATATTCAGCTTGTGGCTTGGCCGTATGATTCACCATAATGCTCAATGCTGATTTGATTTTATCCATTAAATTTTGGCGATCGTTTAGATTGCAATTTTAAGATTAAACCTCAGCGCTAACATTTCAGTCACAATTGAGCATTTATGCAAACAGTCTAGTAGTTAATGAAAACAAAACCGCCCACCGAACCGCCAGTTCCAGACCCCTCAATCTCAAAACCGCAACGTAGCTTTGCCCAGGAAGTTCTGACCCTGATGGGGGGCAGGTTTTTCATCGTGGCGATCGGTTTTTTGAGCACGGTGATTATCTCGCGCCAATTGGGGCCAGAGGGCAAAGGGATTTTAGTGGCGCTTTTGGTTTTCCCGACCCTGTTTGTGAGTTTGGCCGAGATGGGGATTCGCCAGGCCACTGTGCATCACCTTGGCCAAAAGCAATATGCGGATGTTGATATTGCGGGTATGGCTTATTATTTTCTGCTCTGTTTTAGTGGTCTTGGCGTAGTCCTTTGCGCTTTGCTGTATTGGCGTTTGGACAATCCCAATTTCACCCTGCCAATGATCGGGTTGGGGTTGCTATATATTCCTCTGTTTTTAACAGTTTCCTACTCTTCTGGGATTTTGCTGGGCAAGGAATCGATCGCCCAGTTTAATCAGGTGCAATGCTTGCGAATTTTTCTGAGGCTAATTTTTTTAGTCTTGCTAGTGTGGCTAGCCCAGGCCTATGTGGTGGGGGCGATCGCCGCTTTGATTCTTTCCTTAGCTGTCAATTTTGTCTATACATTGTGGCTGGCATCGCGGCATGTGCCTTTGCGGATTAGGTTTAATGCTCAAATTGCCAGGGAGATGCTGAGCCTGGGGGTGGTTTATGCCTTGGCGCTATTTATGATCAATATTAATTACAAGATCGATGTGGTGCTGCTGGAACGGCTCAGTTCTGCCACCGAGATTGGCCAATATAACACTGGCGTGGTAATTACAGAGCTAATTTGGCAACTACCGGCTGCCCTGGGGGTAGTGGTGTTTTCCCGCAGTGCTAATGTGGACAACAATAAGGCCGATCGCCGTGCTTTTACCCATAAAATCGCCCAATTGTTACGGATCACCTTGGCAGTATCGATCGGTGTGGCCATTGTGCTGGCCGCGATCGCTCCTTTTTTAATTCCCTTCCTATATGGCGAAGCCTTCAGACCCAGCGTGAGGGTATTGCAACTGTTGATGCCCGGCGTGGTGATTCTGACTATTTTCAAAGTGCTAAATATGGATCTGGCGGGAAAGGGGAGACCAGAGGTGTCCCTGGCCATTTTTGCGCCGGCGGCAGTTTTGAACATTGGCCTCAATTGGGTTTGGATTCCGCGCTATGGTGCTAATGGTGCCGCGATCGCCTCGACGGTTAGCTATGCCATTTCAGCGATCGTTTTTATGTTTGCCTATGCCAAGATCAATCAAATTACAATTTGGCAATTGCTGAAGTATCAAAGAAGTGACTTTTCTTTGCTCAGTGAGCTAGCAATCAAACTAAAAAACAAACTAAAAAACAAACTAAAATAAGCCATTTAGTATTTTGGTGTATTTGAGCTACGATTCCATCATATTTTTATCCATATTCATTTGTATTTACGGTTTCAACACTCATAGTAGATTTTAGACATAGTGGATGCCAATTCTTTGCGATCAGGGGCACTAGGATCGCCCCAATTACCACTACTACCACTGGTATCGATTGTCTCTGTTTACTACAATCGGCAGGATTGCGTTGATGAGTCGATTCAGAGCTTATTAAATCAAACCTATCCAAATCTAGAAATTGTCGTAATTGATGACGGCTCTAGCGATCGCACCTATGAAAGGCTTTGTCAGATTAAAGATCCACGTTTGAAAGTGATTTCTACGGCGAATCAAGGGTTTGTGAGGGCGATCAAATATGCGATTAGTCTAACTACGGGCAAATTTATTGCTATTCATGGTTCTGGTGATATTTCGTTGCCGCAGCGAATCGACCGTCAGCTTAATTTGCTCCAGAAAAACTCGGAAATTGGTTTTGTTGGCTGTTACATCAAAAATATGTATCTTTGCCAGAACAATCTAAATGAGGCAAATCAGAGTCACACAGTTTTGCTGATGGGGGATGAGTCAAGAGGAATAGATGGCTTAAGAGCAGGTCACAACCCTTTTACTCATGGTGAAGTAATGTTTCGGCGCAACGTTTATCAATCGGTTGGTGGCTATCGTAATTTATTTAAATATGGCCAGGACTATGACCTGTGGTTACGAATGGCCATGATCACCAAATTTGCGATCGTTAAAGAATTTTTGTATATCCGCAATGTTTTTCCAGATGGCGTAACGGTGAGATTGGAAAAACTATTGTTACAAGTATGTCTGACTGATTTTAGCCGTCAGTGCATCGAGCAGAGGATCAATGATGGGGAAGACCTGATCGATCGCTATGGTGAATATGCTTTGTTCTTTCGAGCCAAGAGTAAAAAACTGGCGATCGCGCTGTGGAAGTTGGCAGTTAAGTTAGTTTATAGTTGTCAACTTGACCAAGCTGGATATATTAATCAGCTTAGCTTGGATGAGAAGCGTCTAATTAGCAATACCTTGCTCCAATTCATGATTTGGATCAGCCAAAAATACCATCCCTTCAGATTGCTGATGCGACATAGTATCGGTCTGGCAGTAAACCATATTTCCTCTAACCACAAAATCGAGCTCAAAACCTGGGAATATCTTAATCAGGAGCAAGGGCAAAATCAAGGCGATAGATAGTCCAGCCTGATCCCCCTAGTTTGGTTTTGTCTGTATGAAATAACTGTACTGCTCGTCAAGCTAAAATTAATTGACAAGAAACATTTGCCCAAAGAAGCCCTATGCCAGCTACTCAAACATCATCACAGCCAGAACCAATTCTCGAAGTTAAGCAAGTCCATGCCGGATATGTCGAAGGGGTGGATATCTTGCAAGGTATTAATCTGGTGTTGCGACCAGGCGAGTTGATTACGGTGATCGGCGCAAATGGAGCCGGCAAATCGACCCTGGCGAAGACAATTTTTGGCCTGGTGCCAGTGCGATCGGGGCAGGTGATTTTCGATCGCCAGAACATTGTTGGCCTCAAGCCAGATCAGGTGGTCTGTCGGGGTATGGGTTATGTGCCCCAGGTGTCTAATGTATTCCCTTCGCTGACTGTGTCTGAGAACCTGGATATGGGTGCATACCTGGCTGAAGGCGATCTCAAAACGCTCAAACAAAATATCTATGAGTCTTTCCCGGTCTTAGCGCAACGGCGGAATCAATGGGCCGGCACCCTATCGGGCGGCGAAAGGCAGATGTTGGCAATGGGTCGAGCCCTGATGCTATCGCCCAAATTATTGATCCTGGATGAGCCTTCGGCGGCACTTTCACCAATTCTGGTGCAGGATATCTTTGACCTGGTGCAACGGATTAATGCCACTGGCACGGCGATTATTCTGGTGGAGCAGAATGCCCGCAAGGCGCTGGCGATCGCCGATCGGGGGTATGTACTAGACTCTGGCCGCGATCGGTTTGAGGGCAAAGGCACTGATTTACTCAATGATCCCAAGATTGCCGAACTTTATTTAGGCATTGGTAATATCAACCTTGATGATCCTAAACAGCCGATCGACCAGGAGAGTACAAATCAACCAGCGCAAAACCCTGATTTAGAGACTACCCCAACTAGTAGTGATGCTGAAGCCCCCTCATAATTTAGCCTCAATAGCGATTAGGATTAACTTAAATTTTCTAAGCAGCCTACTAATGAGCAATATACAAACACTTTCAAGCATGATCCGGTTGAATATGGCGGGTGGTTAAGCCAGCGATCGCCAATAGCATAATTCAATCCCCCCAATAATAGAGAGCCTCAGCCAGAGCCAGCTCAACGATCGATTAGGAGCTAATTTGATTAGCGATAATTAGATTATTAATCAATCATCAATTCAAAATTCTAGTTTTTACCTACAGCTTCAACCGTGACTAATTTTGCCGCCTTCACTACCAATAAGCTAGATGCCCTGCGTCGCTTCAGCCGCCCCCATACGATCATTGGCACCAGCCTGAGTGTGTTTGCCCTATTTGCGATCGCCCATGCTGCGGATTTAACTAACTTGCTGAATCTACAAGCTACTGATGCACTGGGCTTGACTAACCTAACCATTATCTCTAATTTGCTCTGGGCATGGTTTGCCTGCTTATGCGGCAATGTTTATATTGTGGGTCTAAATCAAATTCTGGACATTGAGATCGACAAAATCAATAAACCGCATTTGCCATTGGCCGCAGGAGACTTTTCGCCACCACAGGCTAAGGCGATCGTAGCGATTACTGGCATTATGGCAGTGGCGATCGCGCTGATGCAAGGCTGGTTCTTGACCCTGACCGTAATTATTAGCTTACTAATTGGTACAGTTTACTCACTACCACCAATTCGATTGAAGCGGTTTCCATTTTGGGCTTCGTTGTGCATTTTTACGGTGCGTGGCGTAATCGTGAACCTGGGGTTATTTCTGCATTTCCAGCAGCTTAAATTGGGGCTGTCTCTGGGCGAGAGTTGGCGAATACCGCTTTCAATCTGGCTCCTGACCGCGTTTATTTTGATTTTCACCTATGTGATCGCCATCTTCAAGGACATGCCCGACATTGAAGGGGATGCCAAATTTAATATCATGACCCTATCGATCAGTCTGGGGCAGAGCGTAGTGTTTAATCTCTCGCGCCAGATTTTGCTGTGGCTTTACCTTGCTTTTGCTGTCGTGGGGTTATTACCATTTTTTACCAAAATCGAGATTGGTGTAAGTCCAATAGCAATGCTAGTTGCCCATAGCTTGTTGGGAGCATTAATGTGGTGGCGAAGTCGGCAGGTACGTTTGGGCGATCGCCCCTCGATCGCTAGCTTTTATCAATTTATCTGGAAGCTGTTTTACCTGGAATATATTGTTTTCCCGATCGCCTGTATGCTGGCTTATTTGTAGCTTGGCTGAATGTAGCCAGGATAAAATCATAATAACGGTCAAACGATAGTTACACTATGAAACGTCCTAAATTTAGCGAAACCAAAGCCACCCAACTGGCTGTTAGACTAATTCAACTTGCCGATGGCAGCATCACTTACTTAAAGTTGATGAAGCTAATGTACCTCTGCGATCGAACTGCTTTGATCAAACTTGGTGCCCCGATCACTTTTGATACCTATATCTTGATGAAATATGGCCCAGTCCTGAACACCACCTTAGCTCTGATTAATGCTGGGCACCCACCCAATGAACTCTCCCATTGGGATATATATATTGAGGCAGTTGATGCGCATAATATGCGGCTGAGAAAGGAAATTATAGATCAAGACTTTTTAAGCGAAGCGGAGCACAATATTATCGAGTCAGTTTTTGAAAAGTATGGAAATCTAAATCAATGGGAATTAGTTAAACTACTCCACGATGAGTTACCAGAATTGATAAATCCTGACGATTTGGTGCTACCGATCGACTACAGAGATATTCTAGTGGCGGAGAATATGGCTCAGGCAGAAATAGAAGGAATTGAAGAAGAACTAGCTGAAGCTGCCCAAATTGATGCAGTGTTTAGTTGATGACCAAGCAGTCGCCGATCGCCTCAAAACGTCAAAGACTTCTATATTTCACTGCAAGCAACCTAATTATCAAACTTAGTTGATTTGCTAATAAATAACTAAGAACTAATAAATAATCTGATACTGCGATTGCATCGTACCCTGTAAAGCCTGTAATGCACGCTGGGTGCGCTGTACCCATTCGGTGCTGTCTTCTGCTTCATAGAGCCGGAGCGCTTCTTTGTAGGCAGCGATCGCATCACGGATATTACCCTGGGCGGTTTGCAATGCCCCCATGCCAAAATGGGCTCTAGCAAAGGTGGGCTGCAATTCGATCGCCTTCTGGTAGGCTGCTTCCGCTTTGGTGAGATCACCCTGGTCAGCCAGAGCTAAACCAAGATTGGTATAGTCCGACCAGAGTTCCGGCTTACCGAGGCTGATTGCCTGTTCTAGGGCGGCGATCGCTTCGGTGCTATCCCCTTGGGTGCGAAGCAATTGTCCCAGATTACTAAAGGCGACGCTGTTGTTAGGATCTAACTCAGTTGCACTGCGGAAGGCAACGATCGCATCGGCGGGTCGATCCTGGTCAGAAAGGGCACGACCCAAATTATTATAGGCAGAAGCATAGCGAGGATTGAGGGCAATGGCTTGTTCATAGGCCGTAATCGCCCCACTTAGATTCCCCTGGCGACGGAGCGTTAAACCCAGGCCATTATAGGCGATCGGCTCATTGGGATTGAGTTCCACACTACGCCGAAATGCATTAGCGGCTTCATTGAGTCTGCGTTTTTCTAGCAGGTTTTTACCCAGGGCAGCAAAGGCATCGGCATTACTAACATCCAATTCAGTGGCCCGTTGATAGGCAACGATCGCCCGATCGATTTGGTCATTGGCGGTCAGAGCCACTCCCAGGTTGTAGTGCACATTGGGGAACTGGCTATTAATGGCGATTACTTTCTCGTAGGCAGCGATCGCGCCGTTGTAGTCATTACGCTCATACAAAGCCACTCCCAGGGCATAGTGGGCAGTAGCAAAATTGGGCGACAAAGTGGTTGCCTGACGGTAGGCAGCGATCGCCTGATCTAGATTGCCTTGCTGGCGTAGTACAGAACCCAAGCCATTATGGGCTAAGGCATAACTGGGATCTAGGGTAATTGCTTGCCTGAAGGCTGCGGCTGCCTGACGATAATTATTTTGTCTTTCTTCCGCCAGCCCCAAATTGTAGTAGGTGGGAGCTAACGCTGCATCGGCCTCGCTCAGTTCAATCACTTTTTGATAGGCGGCGATCGCACCAGTAAAATCCCCTTTTTGATATTTGGCAATCCCCAAACCATAGTAGGCAGGTGTATAACTGGCTTCAATTTCGATCGCGCGATTGTGGGAGGCGATCGCCCCATCTAGATTTCCCTGCTGGCGCAATGTTACGCCCAACCCATAGTGGGCAGGTACAAACACCGGATTTTTCTCAATTGCTTCGCGGTACAGAGCGATCGCCCGATCGAGTTGATTTGCTTCCCGGCGGCGATTGGCTTCTTCAACCAGAGCCAGGGGCGTATTGGCATTATTGGCCTGGGCAATTGGCTCTAGTTTTAGCGATCGCTCGACCGCAATAGGAGCAATCACATTGCCGCGATCCAAAGCCCGCTCAGTAATGTGTGCGTTAGCTTGAAAAGTTGAAATATCGGTAAAACCGGCCGCTAGCATGGTGAGGCTGGCTAGGGCGATCCCATTGATTCGCATCGTCATGAGGATAGTTTGTCTAGATTTCTAGAGTGTGGATAGGAGGATAAAAGCACTTATGACTTAGCCAAATTAATAACTACTTAAACTTAAGAAATAGGTACATATACGCGCTATGCGAAACCTTATTTTAGCTAAAATTGGCGCACAAATCCTCCCCCATCCAGCCTAGGTGTTTCTAAGTGGGTTGCTTGGCCAGGTTGCCAAACATCAGTAATTAAGCAAGCTGGAGATGATGTAATGTATCTCAGCCGATCGGTAGATGTTTTGATCTCTAATCTATCGCTTGCCATACCGCTAAGCATCCCAAAGTGCAACTATCGATCATAATCATACCGAGGCGATCGCTATATCCTTAGCCATATTCGTAGATACTCATAGCAAGCCCTTAGGCCATTTGATCTAGTGGCGCTGACTGGAAATTCAATCTCAAAGTTCCCACTCAGTTCACACTGGTTGGCTTAAGTTTGCCCCGATTGATGGCAAGGGCGATCGACCAACAAATACTTTGAAATACTTTGAAATACTTGGTAAGATTGCGATGCTGTAGGGTCTAAATCACTAAACCCCTGCGCCTTGGTTCTCTAAGCCCTGATCTTCCAATGGTTTGGAGTTATTGGCAGTCTCTTCAGCATGATCAACAGGATCGCCATGATCGTTATTTTCTTCGCCCTGATCCGGTGGGAAGCGCTGATCGCTCATTGCCCATTTCACCAATGGCGGCGCAATAAACGTAGTCATAATCACCATCACCACGATCGATACATTCAACGACTCACTCAATACACCACTGCTCAACCCCATCCCGGCAAACACCAGTGCCACTTCGCCCCGTGGAATCATGCCAATGCCGATCGCCAGGCGATTGAGGTTATCTTTGGCTGGCAACACATATCCGGCTGCCAGTTGGGAGATGACCGCCGCCACCGCCAGAAACAAAGCAATCACCAAACCCTGTTGGTTTTCCGGCACCAGGGGATTTAACACCCCAATATTAGTCCTTGCGCCCACCGTTACAAAAAAGATCGGCACCAATGCATAGGCCAGCGGCATAACCTGCTGTTGGAGTTCTTTATGCTTGGTAGTTTCGCCTAGAATTAAGCCAGCCGCAAATGCTCCCAACAAAGCTTCCAGGCCGATCGCTGAAGCCAAATAGGACATCAGCAGCGCAAAGATCAGCGCTGAAACCAATAACTGTCCCTGATTCTCGCCAAATACTCTCACTATCCAATTGCTATATTGCCGCCCCAGCAGGATTGCCCCCCCCAGAAACAAACTGGCCACCACTACCAAATAGCCAATATTTACTACGTCTACTTCGCCTGTTTTAGCCAGACTTGCCACTACGGCTAGCAAAATAATTCCCAGGATGTCATCTAATACTGCTGCGCCAATGATTATTTGCCCTTCGGTGGTGGCGATCTTACCCAATTGCGAGAGTACCTTGGCGGTGATGCCAATACTGGTGGCAGTGAGGGCTGCGCCTACAAACACAGCCGGGATTGGTGCTACCCCGAATAAATAAATCAAACCCAATGCACCGATCGAGAATGGCGTTGCCACCCCAGCGATCGCCACCAGGGCAGCCTTGGGGCCAATTTTAATTAATTCATCCAGATTGCAAGCTAAGCCCACTTCCAGCAGTAATACCACCACGCCAATTTCCGACAGCAAATCAATGATTGCCGCCTGGGTCTGAAATACTACGCCTGCGCCCTGATCGGTGAGATCGGAGGTTAGCTCCAGCAGGGCAATGATTGAAGAGTCCGCCGCCGTAACCCCCTGTTCCGGAAAAATCACCACATGCAAAGCGGAAATACCCACCAAAACACCACCCAAGAGTTCCCCCAAAACTTCCGGCAAACCCAACCGCGAGCAGACAGCACCACCCAATTTACTGGCTAAATAAACCACTGTTAAGGTGAGGAGTACGGCGGTAAGAATAAAGGTGTTGGAGGTTTCGACGGAAACGGCGGCAAGATGGGTTGGGTTAAACATGCTGAATTTTAGAATACGTGAGTTTGATTATTTGATTAGTAATTGCCGGAAATTAAGATTAAAGCTGATTTTGCCATGAGCGATCGCTCAGTTATGCACTTGACTGTAATTCTAGCCTTACGCAGTAGTTTATAAAGAAAAAATTAAAAAAGAGTCGATCGCTACAGATAATTTCGCCTGAACTGATTAAAACTTAGGTATAGCAATAAAAAAACTGCGATCGTAAAAAGTAGCCTTTTTTACTAATACCCCCTTGATTAATTTGGGACGCTGGCTTATATTATGTACAGGGCTATCCTATTCCCCCCCGTGTAGCCCACATATCCCCGAAAATGGCAACTGCTTTGAAAAGGGTAGGCGCAAATCAATAGTCCTAAACCACCTCTACATTTGGCACGGACAGTTATTGATGCCGAAGGGATACTTTATCTTCCCAAAATAGAATATATTTATGCTCCCCTCAGGTTAGCGGTAACTTATCTGTTTGTTATTGCTGCATGGTTGTTGTGTTGGCTGCTAATTGTAGTGTAAGCATCCTCTGCCTATAGAGGTTATTTGATCTAGATCACGTAATGCCGGAAAAACATTTCAAGCACAACGGTTACATGTTTTTGGTAATGATTATTTACCGGACTTGACCCTGAATAAATAATTAGCAAGAATTGAAGCTTAATGCCATTGGATACTTATTGGCAATTAGCTAGTCGGCATTTCTGCGATCAAACGGCTGACAATCCCCGCATCCGGGGCATCAGGAGCATGGGCAAGGTAGGTTTCTAGATCGATCTTTGCTTCGATATATCGCTCCATTTGATAGTAGAGCAAGCCGCGATCCCTTAGCTGCACTGGTGCATCGGGCAACAGCATTAAAATTTTCTCGATCGCCGCCAGGGCTTTGGCTGGTTCATTCCGGCGTAAATAAATCAATTTTAGATTCATCAAAATCCGCTCCAGAATCCGCCTGATGCCGACGGGCTCAAGATATTCTGATCGCAAGGCGATCGCCTGGCCATAAACCTCTTCCAGCTTTGCGGCACAATCTTCCGGAAACATAATCTCACCGCAATTAAATGGATCAAGAAACACTGCCACATCATCCCGTTGTGGTCGAATAATAAAATGCCCAGGCAAGCTCACCCCCTCAAGTGGAAAACCTACTTGCTCGCCGATCGCCATATAAACCAGCGACAACGTGATCGGAATGCCTTTACGTCGATCGATCACATCGGTAATAAAACTATTACGGGGATCGTAGTAGTCCTGTTGATTGCCCTTGAAGCCCTGCTCCTGACAAAGGTATTGATTAATAATCTTAATAATTTTGAGCGGATAGGTAACTCCGGCCAAACGCGGCTCTAGCTCGGCACTCATTTGCACTAATTGCTGGCGATAATGCTCCAGGTCAATGCGGGGATATTCTTCCCAGGCGATCGCCAAGGTCGCTTCCAACAGGTGATTAAACTCCAGTTGGCGATCGGGCAAGCGGGCAATCTGCAAAAACTTTTGCCGTGCCGGCGATAAATTAAATTCGGACATGAGAAATTACGGGCTAGGGAAAATCAGTCAATCAGTCAAATCAGTCACATTGGTCAACTTAGTTAAATGATCGCAATTATTACAACGCATAAACCTGGCCGTCGAATAGCAATCGCATAATCCCCTTTTCCGCTAGTTTCTGTTGAGCGGCATGGAGCAGACCACCGGAAAACTTGATGATTTTTTGATTGCGATTGGAAAAACGTCGTGCCACCCGATGATTGTTAAATACTGGCATCGTGGCCAGATGTAATTCTTCGGTGGGAATTTGCCCCAATTCCCTAAAGTCTTTCAGGGGCTTGGTAATAATTTCTGCGGCGCGATCGATCACCACATACAAAGTATTGGGTAATTCAGCCGCATCGAGGGGCAAAATTGCGATTTGATCACGAGTTTTGGTAGTCGGACGCGTAATTTCTTCTGAATCTTCAGGCTCATCGTCATCTAGATCATCTTCATCTTCATCTTCGTCGTCGTCGTCAAGATCATCTTCATCACCAAATTCATCGCCAACCAGATCGTCAATCGCCAGTTCACTAGCTAAATCCTCAGCGATCTCATCGTCGATGTTTTCCTGATCAAGATTAGCGCTGGATTGGATTTGACCCCGGTCACCTGCTTCATCATCAGGCTCTACCAGTTTTACCGGACTATCTGCTTCCTTCGACTGCTCTTTGTTTCCGGTGCTGCTGCGATCGGCCGAATTTGACCGCCGCCGCCGATTTGATTTAGCTGGCTTGGAGGGGGTGTCTTGCTCCGCCTCAATTAAATTTAGTTGTTCGCCATTTTGATCTTGATCAACATCCTTACCTTTGGTGCCTTTGGCCTTACTTGGCTTGGCTTTAGATTTAGTTTCTGCTTCTGCCGGAATTGGCTTAGCTGGCTTAGCAGCAGTCGATCGAGACTTTGACTTAGTTCGTTTCTTGCCTTTTGTCTGTTTCTGAGATACAACTTGCCGATATTCCTCCGGGGACATTAACTCCTGGAGCAATCGCAATACAGTGCTAGAGCTAACTCCATACTGCTTAGCTAAACTCGTAGTTGATGCGTCCGTATCACAGTACAGGCGCAAAATCTCTTTTTTATCTTTTACCGATAGCTTAGTAGCAGCCATTAAGTTACGCAAAACCTCAAAAAACCCAATACCTATCTTACAGAATTAGCAGCCGAAAACATGTTCACATATGTGTGAAAGGTGTTGCAAAACTCAGGCTGGCTTGGCGAGATGGCCATTTAATAATATAAGTTAAGCAAGGAGACATTGCCTAAAGCTTTCTTCTCAAACAGTAAATTTGTGCCCTAGCTCACCTTTTGATTGCCCCTGCATCACCAGAAGACAACTTTAGAATCACCGATCGCCACCCCTCCCCATCACGGCAGGCGATCGATCGGTAGCCCATAATAAACCATACAGGCGGAGAGAACTATACAAATTAACTATGCAAATCAATGATCCAAAAAGTGCTGGGATCGTTAATTGCAATCCATAAATAGAGATTAACCATGACAACTCAAACCGTAAAACTAGAAAAAAATTCACCAGAAGCCGACTTCGATGAATCCAGAACCGATGCATTTGCTCAAAGAATGATGGATATGATCAATGGCGGCTCGATTGCAATGATGACTTCGATCGGGCATCGCACTGGCCTATTTGATGTGATGGCCAACTTCCCGCCCGTAACCACCCTGCAAATTGCCAGAGCATCTGGTTTAAACGAGCGCTACATCAAAGAATGGCTGGGGGCAATGGTCACAGGTGGCATCATTGAATATAACCCCAAGGCACAGACCTATTTCCTGCCCCGCGAACATGCAGCAGTTCTGACCAGAGCCGCCTCCCCCAACAACATAGCCGCATTTGCCCAATATATTGCGGTGCTGGGCAGTGTGGAAGATAAAATCGTGGAATGCTTTAAACAGGGTGGTGGTGTTCCCTACTCGGCCTATGGCCGTTTCCATGAGGTGATGGCAGAGGATAGCGAACAAACGGTGGTATCAGCCCTAGAGGAGGCGATCCTGCCGTTGGTGCCTGGTCTGGTGGAGGCTCTTGAGGCAGGGATTGAGGTGATGGATGTAGGTTGTGGTAGTGGCCGCGCCCTCAACAAAATGGCAGCCCTGTTCCCCAATAGTCGCTTTGTGGGTTATGACATTTCCCGCGAAACGATCGAAGCTGCTGTCTGTAAGGCCAGAGAATTAGGACTAACTAATATTCAATTCCAGGTTAAGGATGCAGCAGCGATCGAAGCGGTGGAGCAGTTTGATTTGATTACTGCTTTTGATGCAATCCATGACCAGGCCAAGCCAGATCTGGTGCTAGCCAAAATTAATCAAGCGCTTAAGGCTGATGGATTGTTCTTGATGCAGGACATCTATGCCCATAGTCATGTGGATGGCAATCTAGATAACCCAGCAGGACCATTTATGTACACGATCTCCTGTATGCATTGCATGTCTGTGTCATTGGCAACAGGTGGAGATGGCTTGGGGGCAATGTGGGGCGAAGAAAAAGCCCAGGAAATGTTGCAAGAGGCTGGCTTTAATCAGGTTGAGATCAAAAAACTAGAGCATGATTTCCAAAACAATTATTATCTAGTCAGAAAAAGCTAGAGTCTAGATTTGCTCATAGCTTGGTGGGGCGATCGGGGCGATTGCCTGGCTCGCTTCACCATTTCAATCAGGGTATGATGGGCATCTTCTGCATCACTGAGCGTATGATCAAAATTAATCCGCACTGGCACTGCTGCACCATCGAAAACTTGGACATTCAGATCCATACCATGATTATCGATCGCCTGCATTTGGGCAGCCGAGGCATCTTCAACACTGCCATAAACCTGGGCATAGATTAACAAAGCATCTATATGATCCTCGTTCATATGTTTACAAATGCGATCGCTAATGTTTTTAGAAATTGAACCGCTCATTACTGCTCACACCTTGAATTTACTAATTTGATCCATTGATTAGCGGAAGGTATTAAAGGCATCGATCGCCAAATCCTAATCATTCCAGCCAGTTTACTGATTTAACCAAACAACCAACTTTGACACCCCCTAAAATGATCGATAACACATTGAATATCGTGCATTAATAATCCTATGACTCGATTCAGGATTTGAATAACGGAATTTTGGGGTATATCAGTTATTAATATTTAAGCAAGTTACACATATAAATAGTAAATATGCCTACATAACCATAAACCAGATTTGGGCGATTATACTCTGGTCGCAATAACTTTTTGGTATTTATGCTTAGCGAGCATGGCAGCGATTGCCCCTGGCACAACGAACAGAAGTAATTTACCGCTTATTAGCCGGTTATTAGTTTAGTAATGATTAGGCAACAACTTGCTTGCTGCTAACGTCGCAATAGTAGACTCTAATTTATTCATCTGTAGCACTTATGCACTAATTTGCAATGCCCATTACCAGGGGTAGCTAAATTTGGGAATGGTTGTGTTGCAAGTATTGGATCAGCAGATTTAGGATCGGAGCAATCAATTCAATTCAATCCAGACAGATTATTAATTAGGTCTATGTCATGCTGGGAGTCATTTAAAAATGAGGCGGCTAGCCAGGTTAATTAAATCCATTGGCAGGCTAATGCGGATAAAGGGCAAGCGATCGCGCCGTCAAAAGTTTGCTCGCTTCAGTGCCCGATTGTTGGTTTCTCTGGTGGCGTTGTTTTTCCTGGTGCGATCGCTACCCTACCTAGCGCCAATTAAAGCCAAGGATATTACCCAAAATCAAACTGCCCTGGAATTTGTCGATCGTAATGGTTTGCCACTGGGCACGATCTTGACCCGCGATCAAGAACATACTGCGGTTGTGGACCTCGATCGGGTTGCGCCTAATTTTATCAATGCAATTATTGCTGCTGAGGACAAGCGTTTTTATCAGCATGGTGCCGTAGATCTCAGGGCGATCGCCAGAGCCACAATCACCGCGATCCGGGCAAGGCGGATTATTAGCGGTGCTTCAACGATTACGATGCAATTGGCACGATTGTTATCTGACCATCCCGATCGCAACCTGAACAATAAACTAAAGGAAATCTGGCTAGCCTGGCGTTTGGCCGCAGGCATGAGCAAACCGGATATTTTGCAAGCCTATATCAATCGCTTGCCGATGGGCGGCAATGTTTATGGCGTGGAAGCGGCGGCAAGATTATATTTTGGCTTACCAGCCAGTGAGCTAAATCTGGCTCAGGCTACAATCCTGGCGGCATTGCCCAATGATCCGGTGCGTCTTGATCCCTATACTGCACAGGGGCAAGCGAAAATTGGCGATCGACTCAAACAAAGGCAGCGCTATATTTTAGATCGGATGGTCGCAGATCATTATATTGCCCCCGACCTTGCCGATCGGGTTGCCCGCGAACAGGTGGTATTTCAACCCCTTGACCAACAGGGCATTATGGCCGCGCCTCATTTTTTGTTTTGGTTGGCCGATCGCCTGCCTGCCAATCCAGCGATCCCGATTCACACCACGATCGATCGAGAACTGCAAGAATTTACCACCGCTCAAATCCAGCAAATTGTCGCCTCCCTGACGGCGCAAAATGTGAGCCATGCTGCGGCTCTGGCGATCGATAATCACACTGGCGAAGTGCTGGCCTATGCTGGATCGACCGATTATTTTGCTCAGGCTAGACGTGGCCGCAATGATGGCGTGCAGGCACTGCGACAACCGGGTTCAACCCTGAAGCCGTTTTTATATCAATTGGCATTGGAAAAACGCCTGATTCAACCAAACACAATCCTGGCCGATGTCCCCGCCTACTATGCGATCCCTGGAGCCAGGCTCTATAACCCGATCGACTATAGCGGTAATTTCCTAGGGCCAGTGCGGGTTCGTTCTGCCCTGGCTAATTCTTTAAATATTCCGGCGGTCAGGGTTTTGGAAAAGGTGGGGGTGGCTAATTTTCTGGCTCGATTGCAGCAATTGGGTTTTAAAGACCTCGATCGGCCAGCAAATTACTATGGTCTGGGCTTGAGTTTGGGGAGTGGTGAGGTGAGTCTGTGGCAGTTGGCTGGTGCTTATGTCACGATGGCACGGTTAGGCGAACCACTCCCCCTGTCGGCAGTGATGCATCAGTCTGATCAAAGTGCTGATCATAGTGATGAGACTAGTAACGATCGCAATAGTAATCGCCACAACAATCGCCGCAATCACCACAGGTCTGGGCAGAATATCGATCGCCTTGGATTGAATCGGTTGAACCAGTTAAATCAGTCAACAAATCGATCGATTAAGAATATTAATAATCAAGCCGCTCAGTCCATCGATCAGCCCGAATTGCCCATAGCCCCAGATACCTGGGCACTGATTGTGAACATGCTCAGCGATCGCCATGCCAGGGTTAGTTCATTTGGCACTAATTCTGCCCTGGATCTGCCCTTCCCGGCAGCGGTCAAAACTGGCACGTCCTCTAATTTCCGCGATACCTGGACAGTTGGGTTTAGCCAGGATTACACCGTGGCCACCTGGGTGGGTAATTTTAATGGTGAACCAATGCGGCAGGTGTCTGGGGTGAGTGGTGCTGCGCCCCTGTGGCAACGCATTATGATGCATTTATATGAAAGCGGTAAGTATAAAAATCAGCAGCCCCAACCATTCTCACCACCGCGCGAAATGGTGAAAAAGCCGATCTGTGCGATCTCCGGCGCGAAGCCATCGCCGCCCTGTCCGGTGGTGGTGCAGGAGTATTTGTGGCCAGAGACTTTGGCTGAATATGAAAATAATGCCGACCCATTTTATGAATTAGTTTCGTTGGAGCATGGCGATCGCCTCGACTCCTTAGACTTAGACCAATTAGAGTCAAATACCCTGGCTGAATATCAACTGAGTTTGCCACCGGAATATAACGAGTGGTTAGCCCAGCAATCGATCGCCAGCCTGATTAATCCTACCCAGACGATCGTCGCCATTCCCCATAATTCAAACCACACCGCATCTGAAACCTCTAAGCTTGAGCAAATCAATCAAGCTGCGATCGCCACCACCACAACTAGTGATCGCCCTGAATCCGCCGAACTTGCTGCTTACCCCAGTAATCTTAAAAAACAGGGGCTCCGGATTGTGTCGCCTCGCAATGACGACTACTTTGTGCTCGATCGGATTGTGGCAGCTAGTTATGAGCAATCCCAGCAATCCCAGCAATCCCGTAAATCTGATAAATCTGAGCAAATCGCTAATCGTAATCAGCCTGATTACTTAGACCAAGATCAAGAGCAAGATCAGGCTCAAGATGTCCCCGCCGCGATCGCTGCCCAGAAGCTGGAATTCAAGCTGGCCAGAGCGCCATCACAATCGGTGGATTGGTATTTAAATGGTCAAAAGCTGGCAACGGGAAAGGCTCAATCGGTGTTCTGGCAGTTGCAACCCGGTGAATGGCAATTAGAAGTGGCAAGTGGCGATCGCCGCGATCAGGTTAGTTTCACGGTTGAGCTAGCCCCACCACCGTCGCTGAAGCGGGGCTTTTCGATCGTTAAGTGATTGTCAAGTAACTAATTAAGCAACTAATTGAAAAAACTGCTTCAAAAAATAGCAAGAAAGCATCGCTCAAGCCTTCAATCCAACTCTTCCCCTCGCCTTATCCAGTTGCCCCATTGCCGGAACTAAACCAGTTGCCGCCCCTGTCGCCCCCAAGCCCAAACAAATCGACTGCCCAAAAGCCGCGATTAAAACTAAAATAAAAAGCTAGGTTGAAAAATCGATCGCTGATGCACCTATCTACTTGTCGAGCATTTACGCGTGAGAGACCCATCAACATACACCAGACCCAAATCAAACACCGTTCAGAAACCGCATATGCAATTTGCCAAGCGCCTCGACAAAATCCCCCCTTACCTGTTTGCGGAAATCGATCGCAAGCGCGAAGAGTTGCTCGCCAAAGGAGTTGACATCATCAATATGGGCGTTGGTGATCCCGACAAACCCACGCCCGACCATGTGGTCAAAACTGCGATCGAGGCGATTCAAGATCCCAGCACCCACGACTACCCCCCCTATAAGGGCACCAAGGAATTTCGCACCGCTGCCGCTGATTATATGGCCAAGCGGTTTGGCGTGACTGGGCTTGATCCGGATACCGAGATCGTCTCTTCGATCGGCTCCAAGGAAGCGATCCATAATATTTTTCTGGCCTTTGTCGAACCAGGTGACTATACCCTGATTCCCGATCCGGCCTATCCGGTCTATCGCACGGCGACGATCTTTGCAGGCGGCGATTATCACACTATGCCGTTGGTTGAGGAAAATGGCTTCTTGCCAGACTTGAGCAAAATCCCCACCGAAATCGCCCAAAAAGCTAAGCTGCTGTGGATTAACTATCCCAACAACCCCACCGGAGCATTGGCCAGCCTGGAATACTTTAAGGAGCTGGTGGATTTTTGTAAGAAATATGAGATCCTGCTCTGTCATGACAATGCCTACACGGAAATGGCCTATGATGGCTATAAACCGCCCAGCATCTTGCAAGTGGAAGGAGCCCGCGACATTGCGATCGAATACCATAGCTGCTCCAAGTCCTATAACATGACTGGTTGGCGGGTTGGCTTTGTGGCTGGTTGCGCCAAAGGGATCAAGGGTCTAGGTCAGGTGAAAACCAATGTGGACTCTGGCATCTTTAAGGCGATCCAACGGGCGGCGATCGCGGCGTTCCAAACCTCCGAAGCAGATTTACAAGCATTGATGTCGGTCTATCAAAAACGCCGTGACATTGTGATTGAAGGATTGCGATCGCTAGGTTGGCAAATCGAAGCACCCAAAGCCACCCTGTATATTTGGGCCAGGGTGCCGAGTGGTTATACTTCCACGGAGTTTGTGACTTTGCTATTGGAAAAATGCGGCATCATTGTGCCACCGGGCAATGGCTATGGTGAATATGGCGAAGGCTATTTTCGGATTGCGCTCACGGTTGAGGACGATCGCATCCATGAGGCAATCAAACGCATGACCGAAGCGGGTATTCGTTACCAGTAGTTTTGTTAGTTTTGGGCATTGTGATCGCAGGATCGGCAGCGATCGATCGTTAATTTCCCCAGGCTGTTGCCGATCTTGTTAAAGATTAATGTGGCGATATAGCAGTTACATCTTTTGGGTCTACTAGACTTGATTCCAGCTTTGGGATCTTGATTTTTAATTGCTTAATTCTTTTAATCTAACAACTAATCTCATAACCAAAAATAATTAAAAAATATGTCAGAAGCTAACAAGTCCTTAGGCGCAGATGCCGTTGATGCCGCGATCGCTCAGGGCTTAGATCTCGATGGCTCTAAAATCCCGGCCGCCAAATTAGACCTCTATACCAAAGTGATGGCGCTGGAAGCAGGTAGGCAGCGTAGCGGTGTGAGTAATACCATGCGATCGCGGATTGTGCGGATTGGCGCGAAGCACATTGCCCAGGATCAGCTAAATCAAATGCTTGCGGATGCTGATTTTGCGCCCCTCAAGGACAAGGAAATTGCCTTTTATTATGGTGGTAAGTAATTGATCTGGTTGGTGACAAGAAGATACCGCAAAAGTCCAGATCAGACCTTGCTAAGTTTATTCACGTTTGACTTTTAACGTTTGACTTTTGAGTTATGACAGAAGAGATAGTCTATAACGGTTTAATATGGATTGCCCTTTTGCTGCTGGTTGTGGTTACGGGCGGGGTTGCCTATTTGACTTTGATTGAATGGAATGAGAAGCGGAAAAGGGAAAGGGAAAAACGCAGGTGAATTGAACAATTATTGCCCTGGGAACGATGCTGCAAAGTGCCGATCGCTGTGATCGCCTTGGGATGGGAGATCTATGCTTTTGATATTTAGATATTTAGAGCCAAGATTTCTAATCGATCGCGGTTGAGCCAGCACTAACCGTTGGCTTAGCTGTCTGACTACTCCAGCGGTAGATTGTATCGGTTTGCCAGGGCTGTTGTCCTGAAAATTCCTGCAATGGCATGGGCATATCAGAGCCAACCAGTCCCTGGGAGCTGGGGATAAAAAACATAAACTCATTTAACAGCTCCCACTTCGTAAGTTGGTGCAACAATCGCACCGCTGCATCTTTGTAGGGGTGTTGCGGTTGGGCATACCAATCATCTTCCACAATATCCGGTTGATCGAAGCCAATATGCACGATCGAGTAGGCACAAGCTGAGTCCAATTGGGCAAAACTAGATTGATCAGTCTGATGGGCCTGATTGGCCTGAATCTTGGTCGCAGCGATCGACCTAACTGCTTCCGGTGGCAGTTGGAATTGGGCGGCAACGGAGGCATCACCAGCTTCCTGCAACAGCAAATTTAGCTTGGTGGCGATCGTGCGCAGTTTTTCGATCTGGGCTTGGCGATTACTTTGATTTGGCATATCCCGCCAACAAACCGCCAGGGTCAGCAGTTTCGATTGCAATAGTAAATGCCCCAGCTTAGCCGCCTTGGTGGCCAGGTAACGCAAATTGTAGTCATTGGATTCAATCAGCAGTGGCAATCGCCCCACCACCTCGATGCCAAACCCTCGCAGGCCAGCGATCTTGCGCGGGTTATTGGTAATCAACCGCATTTTTTTGACCCCCAGATCATGCAAAATCTGGGCTCCCACACCATAGGTACGCAAATCCGGCGCAAACCCTAGCCTTTCGTTGGCCTCCACCGTATCCAAGCCCTGATCTTGTAGTTCATAGGCTTTGAGCTTATTCAGTAAGCCAATCCCCCGACCTTCCTGGCGCAAATACACCACCACGCCACAGCCAGCATATTCAATCATTTTCATGGCGCTTTGTAATTGGCCACGACAATCGCACCGCAGCGATCCCAGCGCATCGCCAGTTAAGCATTCAGAATGAACCCGCACCAGCACTTCTTGGTGGGGAAAATCCTTGGGGTTTCCCTTCACAATCGCAATATGCTCACGATCGTCGAGGTTATTACGATAGGCATAGATCTTAAAATCACCGAACAAAGAAGGCAGATTGGCGATCGAATCTCGATGTACAAATCGCTCATGTTCGAGGCGATAGCTAATTAAATCGGCAATGCTAATTAATTTGAGATGGTGCTGTTTGGCATATTCTGCCAGTTGCGGCAATCGCGCCATGGAGCCATCTTGATTTTGAATTTCACAAATTACCCCCGCACCACTTAGCCCCGCCATTTTGGCCAGATCTACGGCCGCTTCCGTATGTCCAGCCCGTTTCAAGACCCCGCCATTTTTTGCCCGCAGTGGGAAAATATGGCCAGGACGACGCAGATCACCAGGGCGGCTCTGGGGGTTGAGTGCCACTTGGATAGTGAGGGCGCGATCCTCGGCGGAGATGCCAGTAGTAATCCCCTCGGCGGCATCAATACTAACCGTAAATGCAGTTTGATTCTTATCGGTATTGCGATCGACCATCAGTGGTAAATCCAGTGCATCCAGGCGATCGCCCATCATTGCCAGACAAATTAACCCCCTGGCATGGGTGGCCATGAAGTTAATCATGTCAGCGGTGGCAAACTGAGCCGCACCGATCAGATCGCCCTCGTTTTCACGATTTTCATCGTCTACTACCACAATCAACCGACCTGCTCTCAGCTCGGCTAGGGCTTCTGGGATCGAATCAAACTTGAATTGCATTCGGGTTTAATTATTCGGTAATTTGTAAAGTAATTTTTAAAGTAATGCGTAAATCAAATCAGTAAATGCCTAGATCTAAAGCCAACTCAAAATCTGCTCTTTGGTTCCAGTTAATTAATGCAGCTTCAAGATATCTCTGGCATGGCGATCGATTCGGTGCAATTAACACAATTAACAATAGTTATATCAAGCTTGCACAGGATCTTACTTGAAAAAGCGTTGGACATAATTATTATGAAAATTGCTCATCTTCTTCGATCATAGTCAATATTGCAGCGCATATGCAGCCCAAGATGCCGTATGGTTAATAAAGTTGGGATTTTGTGTCCTTTGGCATAGGTCAAATGTTGACGATGCGATAATATTGCTTAAGTCTAAGAGAGTATTTAACCGAAATGATGCGTTTGCTGGCTTTGGTTCCAGGTGGTATTGGCGATCAGCTCTTGTTTTTCCCAACCCTAGAAACCCTCAAACAAACTTACCCCCAGGCGGCGATCGATGTGGTGGTTGAGCCTCGATCGGTTGGCGCATATCGAGTTTGCCCATATGTAAATAATATTTGGAAATTTGATTTTAAAGGCAGTAACAGCTTTGCCGACTGGGGCAACCTGCTGGGCACGATCCGCGATTGCGAATATGATGTGGTGCTGTCGTTGGGTAAAAGCTTCTCAGTGGGGCTGCTGCTGTGGTTAACGGGCATTCCAGAGCGAATTGCTTTTTCGGGGGCCGGTAGTTTCTTGCTAACCCAGCCAGTCCCATTGGAGCAAAATCAGTATGCTGCGGCGATGTATCACGATCTGGCTAGTAAAGGGCTGGGCATCGATCAACCCTGTCCACCGATCAAGCTGGCAATTCCCCAGGGTGATGTTGCCTGGGTCAAGTCTGAACTAAAACGGATGGGCATTGAAGGGAAAGGCTATGTACTGATCCATGGCGGCGCTAGTGAACTTTCCCAGCGCAAGGGCATCAATAAAATTTACCCAGTAGAAAGCTGGAAAACAATTATCAACGGGGTACAGGCCAAGCTGTATGATGCACCCCTGGTGGTAATTGGTGGGCCAGACGATCGCAAATTGATCAAAGCGCTAACTGAGTTGCAGCCGCAATTAAAGGTGATCAATCCGCCCGACATTGGTAAACTGGCAGCTTTGATTATGTCGGCTCAGTTATTGCTATGTACCGACAGCGCCCCGATGCATATTGGTGTGGCGACTGGTATTAAACTAGTAGCTCTCTTTGGCCCCACTGAACCAGCTAAATTGCTCCCCAGCAACGACCAAATCAAGGCAATCCAATCCGCTGAGGGGCAACCGATTGGCGCGATCGCTCCCGATGATGTGCTGGCGGCGATCTAGAATGCGATTTGAGATCCAAATCTGAGATCCAGTCATTCCTCAATTAGTTAATCAACTAATCAACATCAACCATGAGAACGCTCAGGTATGGCGATCGCGGTGCAGAAGTGACCCAATTGCAGCAAAAGCTGAGGGCGGCCAATTGTTCGCCTGGTGCGATCGATGGTCAGTTTGGCAGGCGTACCCTGATCGCCGTGAAGCGGTTTCAATCCCTTCATAAACTCACAGTTGATGGAATTGTGGGCGCTCAAACCTGGACAACTCTCGATCACCCTGAGCAAATAAATCAACCAGAGCAGCCCAACCCATTTCCACCCGTCACACCAGTAACGCCATCGCCGTTCCCAACCCAACCACCAGTAGAGCCTCCTGTACCTAATCCAACTCCAGCACCGATTAATCCAGTAACGCCCGTAACGCCGATCGCACCAGCGCGGATTACTACGCTAGATGATATTTTGCAGCACCGGGTGACCCTGCCACTTACTGACCTCAGTGCTAATGCCACCTTGACCAGGCAAGTGCAAAGCCAACTGCAAACCCTGGGGATGTACAGCGCGCCCGTGGATGGTATCTATGGCCAATTAACTCAAAATGCCCTGTTTGAGCTGGCCGACACCTTAAATTTTAATCAGATCCGTGACGGTAAGCTAGATCACTCGGTAGCCGAGAAGTTACTTGATCCAGCCTCAGTGGTGCCTTTTATCCTGGGTAAAGCTAACGATCCTGAGCAGGTCTTTTTAAAATTCCTCAATATTCAAACTAATTGGTTTGCACAAGGTCAGGCTGATGATATGCACCTGGCCTTTCTCGATCGCGGCGTTGAGGCTACCCCCACTGGCAGTATTAGCAGCTTGCCCAATCGAAGCATTGCCGCCTCGGTGTTTAAATCTGAAATCGAACATTACCCCGATCGCCTTGCCACCAAGCCAATCAACGCCGAAGTCGTTTCCTATCGCCAGGTGTCTACCCTGGCCAACAGCACTGTGCGAGTCAGGTTTAGTCCCTATCCAGTGGTGGGTAAAACTCCAGCGATCGATGTGGTGGGCTTGGATTTTCTGCCCGATCCGATCGAGGAAGCCTGCGTTTGTGTTGGAGCCTATGTCGATGGTCAAATGATGGGGCATTGGTCTGGTAAGAATGCCCTGGCACCGGTGCAGATGTGGAGCATTACCAAACTGCTGCCAATTTTGCATGTGGTTTGTCGGGCTAATCAGGTTGATCCTCACATAGACATTGATAATTGCGTGGTTAGGGATCGCCAGGAAATCAAGCGGAAGCGATCGTTTTTTGACCTGATTGAAAAGGTGGTTAACTATGCCGACTCGGAGTTAACTTCTAACTCGCTGGCGGCCATGTTCAAGCAATTTGAAACCCCGCTCAAACTGGAAAACTGGGTTAAGCAAATCACTGGCAATCAGAACTTGAAGTTCCAGGGGCGCTATGGCGAATGGCCCTACATTGAGCAACCAGTATTAGTCGATGCGGTAACGCGCAAAGTATTGCTGGCCAGTGCCAATGAATTGCATCGCGGTGAGAATTTGCTCTCTGCCTATGACATGACCCGATTTATCTCGATGCTGGGGTGGCATCACCATATATTGCAGGCAGCGCGATTGCCAGGTGCTCAATGGCATAGCTTAGAAAGTGTGGTGCGGGCAATGGGCACCGACACGGCCAGATATGTAGATGTGGCGATCGCTACCCTGGGTTTACAGAGTGTGATCGCCAAGCCAGTGATTATATCCAAAATGGGTTTTGGTTATAGTGATCAACGCCAGCGCACTGAGGCGGTCTATACGGCCTTGGTACAGTTTGTAGACCAATTACCCCAGAGCCAGACTCCAACCGAACCGCAACCAGCTAAGTTACGATCGGTGGCGCTTACCCTCAGAGCCGCGATCGATCGTAGTAGCCCCAGACAAGAGGCAATGGAGGTTGATGCCCAAATGGCGGCGGCGGTGACCGAAATTTTGCGCCGAGTTGTGACCGAGGAATTAATTTAGGATTTTAATGCTTACCCTGCTTTTAACCTGCTTGCAAAAGCTAAGAAGCATGGGAGCCAACCTCGGTGTTTAGTAACTGAGCCGATCGGCGATCGCTCTGGTCTATTTGATTTAGCTGGTGCATTTGCTCTAGCGCCATGCGTTGAGAAGGTCGCAGCATTCCTGGTGGTGGGGTAATAATTTTTACCTCATTCATGAACACCAAGCGGGCATCAACCAGACAATTGAGGGCATCGGTAATTTGCACCGCCTCAAAATCAGCATCAATTTCCGCAAATTCATGATCATTCAGCCAGGCGCAATAACGTTTACGCAATTTGGTTTGCTGGCGTAATTCCTGCTGCAAAGCTGCTAGCTCATTGGCGGGCCATTGATAATAAAGGTCTTTCTGGCGAATTTGAGTTTTAGTTTCCGCTGTCTGTTGGGTAAGCGGATTATTCACCCAGGGAATGCGATGATCCCAGGTGGCGATCCCCCCTGGCCGATCGCTGGTGATCAATCGCTGTAATAGTTGCAGATCGCTGGATTCATTCACTTGCTGTGGGAATCCGGCCGCATTTATGTCTTTATTCACGTCATGGAGATTAGAATTTATTCTATTCTGCGGATTAGAAGACTGCCCGGTTAATTGCAGTAAATATTTGAGGTTGGCGGGGGCGTAATATCCTGGTTGAGCGGTTGCAGGTAGTTGCCCCAGTTGCCCTGTTAATTGCCCTGTTAATTGCCCTGTTAATTGCCCTGTTAATTGCCCTGGTGGTTGAAATGATTGGAGCAATTGGCATAATCGATCGCTCAAATTTTGCCCATTGCCATAGTGATCTAGCAGCTTGGTGAGTAGGGGCGTTGCAATATTACGATCGCCGCTCAGCTTGCCCATTTGTTCGCTAGAATGCAATCGATATTGGCATAAAAAAGTCAGATCGCCAGAAATAATTGCCTCAACCGCATTTTCCAATAGTTGCTCAATCATATATGTGCCCACCAGTGGTTGCTGGCTAAAACCATTGTTAGCTCTTTCGATCAGCGATCGCCACCGCAGCGAAGATAGCGCCTCTAGTAATTCCGCCTTAGCCACGAGCGGCACCAGGCATTCTTGCAAGGTTGTGACTGGGGCAGGTAATTGCAGGATCGCCAGCCAATACATGATCCGCATTTCTAAATCGCTGAGGCGATCGCATTGTTGCAGTAATAAATGCCGAATTTGACCGAAGACCACTGGGCCTTGCTGCCAAAACTCATTAATATTGCCATCAAACAAATCCTGGATCGATCTTGATACCACCCTCAGGGCCAGGGGATTGCCGCTGTAATAGTCAATTAGTTTTTGTTTTGCCTGATTGTGATTATTTAGCTCACTTTGATCACGATCGTCCTGACTACTTGGATTATTTTCAATCCATTGCGGATTAATTGGCGATGATGGCTGAGTTAGAATTTTTGTTGCCGCAGCGGCCAGCCCACCCAGTTGAATGGATTTACTCTTGGGCAGATCCAGGTCGGGCGAATTGAGCTCCAGGGGTTTCTCGCGGCTGACCACGATCGCACAACTGCGATGGCGCATCTCACCAAGTTGGCGGAATAGCTCACCATAGTCAGCATATTCAGGCTGATAAGTGCCAGTGGTAGCCCCCCCCAGCATTAAGGCTTCAACATGATCCAGCACAATCAGGCAGCGATGCGATCGCAGCAAGTTAATTAATTGGGCGATTAACTGCTCGGTGGTGGCCAGGGCAATCACATCACGTCCTTGTAAAAACTGAAGCAAGTCAATCAATAAATAATCGAGACTGGGTGTATGCCGTAGCGATCGCCAGATCACTAGATCAAACTCAGTTTGAATTTGCTCCGCCAGCTTAACCGCAAAGGTGGTCTTGCCCACGCCACCAATACCCAGAACTCCCACCAACCGACATTCCTGCGCCAAAATCCAGCTTTGTACAGTAGCCAACTCAGAGTTACGGCCATAGAAGACCGATGCATCGATCGCACTACCCCAATCACATCGCTTCGCTGGCTTGGCGGTTGATTCAGTTGTAGCTAACCTGGAGCCATTCAGATTGGCAATATTGTTAAATTGTGTAGAACCAGGATTGCGAATAATAGCTGGGGAATTGGTGCGCTTAAAATCAACAACATTAGCATTGTGGAGCCGATCGCTACTTCTGTTGGCAACACCATTTGCTCTAGGTATTTCCCTTGAGCTATTGTCTACCAGATTTAAGTCACTTGGGTGGTGGGGAGCCGGATTATTCGGTGCCTCTGGCAGAGCTTGGCCTGGGCGATTATTGGTCGAGAGGTAATGCAGGTTATTGCTATAGCTGGCTTGAGCATGGCGATCGCCCTGATCACCTGAACCACCAGGATTGATGGAATTAGAAGGGTACCTACCATTACTCGCCGGATGGGTAGATATTCCAGATATTCCGATCGCGCCATTATTCATCCCCGCCACTGGGAAAGGCATCACCACCGAGCCAGAGCCCTGGGGTAGGGATATGATTTGATGAGCTTGATGAGCTTGATGAGCTTGATGAGCTTGGCGATCGTGTTTGGCCAGCTTCAGCCCATAACGCCGTAACACCACCTGTAAATTATTCTTAGTCACCTTTTCGCCCAGGGATCTTGAAAGCGATTGCCATAGTTTATAGCCGACATCCCTGATGTAAGAAGAATCATAGCCAGAATTTTCTGCGATCTCTGGATAGGTTTTCCCCTCCCAAGCCTGGCGAAATAGTAGCTCCTGGACATTACTAAGCCCTTTGTGTGGCAATGCTCGATCGACAATTAATAGTGCGTCTTCAATGTTCATTGTTTTCTCTTTCCTCAACTAATACCAAAACCAGTCTTTATCTGTCTTCAAGTAAATAGCCTTTGGTATTCAGTAAGACTAAATAAACAGTTTTAAGCAACTGTGATTAGAAATTTAATTTGTTTTCTAGATATATTAAAAATCTGGAGTCAACTATTTTTAAGTAGGGTCATAATCAGGCAAATTATTGCTAATTCATTATAGGTTTTATGAATTCATAAATCTTGTAAGATAAATAGCATACTTTTTATTATTTGCAATACCCATTTGTACTTTTTTGCCGTTTCTTATTGATCTGGTTACTGACTTTATTAGTACATAAGCCTTGTTGAATAAGTCATTTAAAGGATTAATCATTTAAAGTCAGATTTATTTGTTAGGTTGCGATCGTATTTAAACCGACATTTTGCGATCGGCAATTACTCAGGTTAGCTATTAAGAACTCTCTTATTTGTCATTAATCAGCAAAAACTATCGCAAGTTAAAAATTTGCGATCGCTTAACATTTTTATTTGGATTACTAGCTTAAAAATCTAGCTTTTTAAAACAATCTAAAGCCTTAATTATGATTATTAAATGTATGGATTGATAAGTTGGTGATTTGGATCAAAGGCAGGAATAAATAGCTTTCATGTTTTTTAGGACAAAATCGCTGGCTTTTTATGGTCTACAAACTAAGGCAGGAATTTTACCCTTGAATAGGAGTAATTGATATTTGGCTACTTTTGCTTATGGTTCAAGGAATAAACACCGCAGGATGAATATTATTCAGAAATTGCTTACTAGCCTGATTTAGTTACTCAAGCAACCATGAGCCTAAACAGATTTGAAGCTCTGGATTAATCAATCAGCGATTTTGACTAAGCCATTTCGCTATAGGATACACGATTATCCTCACTTAGCCTCACTTAATTGATTAAAATTCTTTGAGTTTGCCTAAGTTGCTGATTGTACCTGTGGCGATCGCTGATCAAAGTGCCTCAGCAGAGGGACTCTTATTGGGGGCGAAGATCTGCTGAAGCCTGCCTGGATCGATGATTGGGTGGTCTAGGTGCAATCTGGCTAGCCTCCTTTACGCAAGTATTGTGGTAATTGCATAGAAAAGGTAGTAAGCCCCTGCTCAAGGATATGGTCGTCCTCACATAAGCTCACTTTGAACCACTTTGGTCGATCGATTGTTTAGCAGCTCATCTGAAGCCTAACTCCGCCCATGATTTATAACTTCGGGAACAGAGATTAATGAACCAATTAATTAACCACCATCACCAAGGTTTAAATCATCCCGATCGCCAAGCTTTCACCGTTCCCGCCCTAACGATCGCGGAAACTGAGATTGAGTCTGCTGAGCCTATGGAGCTGGCATCAACATCGCCCCAAGTTGATAGTTACCAAGCCCAGTCTTTAGCCCAAATAAACGATCGCAGCTCAGCAATCCCTGGATCGCATCAGTATGTTGAACTACCGCATGTTGAACTGCCGCAAAATATTTCACCCCGTCCCGTCAATCGCCTGCTCACGGTTCAGTTTGATCAGCGCCGCAATCGCCTCGAAATCCTGGCTGCCCAAGCTCTGTTGCCGCAGCTCTATCTATCTGAACAATCCCATCAGCTCTGGCTGGATTTGGTTAATGTGGCAGTCGATCGCACTGCAGTGCAAACGCAAACGGGGCCAACGATCAAGTTTATTCAAGTCAGCCCGATCGATCAATCCAGCACCAGGATCTGGCTAGAGATGGCTACGACCACCGCCCTGAAGCCCCATTTAATTGAATTAGTGCCCCAGGCTCCTAACTACTGGTTGGTGCAATTAGCAAATTGGCGATCGATGTGCGATCGGCAATATTCCAGTCGGCATCCGCCCCGACTTAAATATGTTGCGCCGCTGGTGGGTGAAATTCGGGTTAGCTATGGTTGGCGGATTCATCCGATTTTTAAGGATTGGCAGTTTCATCGCGGCATTGATATTGCTGCCCCCCCACAAACGCCGATCGGTGCGGCGGCGGCGGGCAATGTGATTTTTGCTGGTTGGAATAATTCTGGCTATGGCAACTTGCTGGTGATTGAACACCGCGATCGCAGCAAAACCCTTTATGGCCATAACCATAAATTGCTGGTACGCCAAGGCGAACAGGTAGAAGCAGGCCAACCGATCGCCCTCACTGGTAGCACGGGCAAAAGTCTTGAGTCCCACTTGCATTTTGAAATTTTGCCCGATGGCAAACACAGCGCTAATCCCGTTGACTATCTACCGCCAATGACCAGGGAGGAGCTTTACCTGGCGCTTAATGCCGTAAATCTTTCGCCCCAGGTTGTTAATACCGCGAACACCATCAATGAGGCGATCGCTCCCCACCTAAACACGCAAGTTAGTGGTGGCTTACCTGCTGCTGGGGTGGGTCTGGTTGAATCCGAATTGCTTAGTACCCATTCCGGCTACAGCCCCAAAGTGATTCGGCCAAGCTAAGGGGACAAGTAATTAGAAGCAAGGCGATCGCGCCCAAAGATCTAGCTGCCAGGGGAAGAGAACATGAAAGCAGAGCCGATTCCACCGTTAGATGTACATCAATTTAAGCCAAGGCGATCTAAGTATGCAGCCAAGTCTGCTGCCAAACCTAGTCGCGCTAATAACCTACTGCGGGAGATTGAGCTGTTCTTGGCGACCTGTAGCAATGAAGAAGTAGCTGATTTTTATGCCTTCTACGAAACCCTTAAAACTAAATATCATCCCCAATATACCCAGCAACGGTTGCCCGAATTTCTGGTGCGTCGTCGCTCTCGCCGCGATACTAATCGCCTGCTGGAGGCAGTTGCAACCCTTGGCTGCCGGTTGCAGTTCTCGCCCAATCGCGGTGGTGGCAAGAAGATCAGTAAGGAGCAGATCTGGGATGAATTTTTTTGAGCGCAGGAATATTTGATCCCTGCAGGTATTGGATTTGGCTTAACTAAACATGAGGAGTAATTACACGATGAAAAATTTAAATCTACTGGCGATCGCTGCCGTAATCCTGACCGTGCTGATCCTGCCCATAGGAGCAACCCAAGCCTATTCGATCGATCCGCGCAGTTGCGGTGATCCGAAATTGCCATTTCCCAGTGCGCCACCATGCTTGAAATAACTTGCCGTAAAAGGGCAGAAGAGTACAGGCATTATGCCTTCGGACTGGGTCAAATGATTTAGAGAATCTAGATGATTTAAATAATCTGGATATTTTGAAACCTGGAATTCAGGGTGGTGAGCACAAAACAACGCAAAAAAAATTAGCGGGGGATGACACCATGCAAGGTGATCAACAACCAACACCACCGATCGATCCGAATTCTAAAACCACCGTTGATCTATTTAACTATCTCGATCAACCGCAATGGTTGGAGCAGGCTAGTTGGCATAATCTGCGGTTGCAATATCAAGCAAAGCAAATCCAACCCAAACAAGCACGGGCAATCCAACCAAGGCAGGCGATCGCCACCACTAGCAAAGTCAGCAGTATTAGCGATCGGATCGCTATGGCTGAGGCTGCTAATTGTACTAATTGTAATCCTGCGGCACCAGAGAATGTCGATTTGGTAAGTGATGCAATCTCTAGACAGGGGGATTCATTAGATCTCTCACAGCCAGCAAATTCAGCAAATTCAATAAATTGGGCTGAGGTAGAACGAAAAAAACGATCGCCGCATTCAGGGTCATTGGCACTAGGCGATCGAGCTTTTGCTAATTCAAATCGTGATCGTAATTTGGGCGATCCCGCCGCTCCTTCTGCGGGCGAGCAACCAAATCAGCCGATTAGCCATGTCAGCTATACCACCAGCGTGGAAGCGGTAATTAATCAAATTACGGATTGGCTCGATCATTGCAGTGAGGCAGAGGCCAAGGCATTCTGGCTGGCGATCGGCCAACTACAGGATCAAGGGCGAGTAGATCGGCTCATTACCCAGGTTAGTTCAGTTGTGACTAACTACTATCCCGATCGACTGAATACCGCCGATTCCCAAGTTAGTCGCATTTTCTGGCAGGCGGCCCGACAAAAACTGACCATGCCTGACAGACCTGAGTAGATTTGATTAGAACCAGCATCCATGGGGTTATCGTCTAGACCTGATCCATTCAAGCGATCGCCACAAGGATCGCCCAAAAGAGCAACAGGTCATAATTACCGAATTCAGCGCCGTCGGCTCCTGCAAACGGGAGCGGGTTTGTTATTGGCTTCGCTGACTAGTAATTGCGCCGAGCCGATCGCCCATCATCCGGGGCGACAGATTTTTGTATCCGCTGGGCATGGTGGCTTTGATGCTCGCTTTCGTAATCCTGGCGCTAGGGCAGGGGGCACCACTGAAGCAGCAGAAATGATTGTAACCAAGGATTTGATCGCCAAAGAGTTGCGATCGCGTGGGTTCAGGGTTGCATTACCCGATGACCAGCTCAGCCTGCCAGAAACCGTGAGCTGGATCAACAATCGCGGTTCTTATCGAGATCTGGCGATCGAAATTCATATGGGAGCCTATGATAATGCCAGTTTGCGGGGGGTGCGCGTTTACTATATTTCGTTTAACGAAGAGCGCCAGCAACATGCCGAATTGATGCTGGAGTCATTGCTGATTGGTGTGCCTCAATTAGCTAGCCGTGGCATCAAGCCCGATTCAGCTACGGCTTTGGGGCGATTGGCCTTCTGCCGAGATATTGCGCCAAGATCACTATTCATTGAGTTGGGATTTATTAGTAACCCCACCGATCTAAGGCTGTTGCAAACCTATCGCCGGAATATTGCGATCGCAATTGCTGATGCCCTGGACACGATTATCAGCGGCAAAATGATTTTGCCCAGTGTGGCCGAAGATTTGCCCAGCCCCGACTACTATGAAAATCCCACCATTAATCCCGAAATTATTAGCCAGGCTGAGCCAGAGCGGGTTAAACAACTCAGCGATCGATCGTCTAGGGAGCCAGAACAAAACCCACAACAGAACTTAGAGGGTGCGATCGATGCCTCTGATACTTCTGATATTTCTAATATTTCTGATATTAATGCTGCTGATCAGGCAAACCAAACGGAGCCAGATTCTAAAAATCTAAACCAGGCAGATTTAGATCGCTCTGAGCAATTAAGCTCGATTACCCGTGAGCCAAGTGAATTTGGCGATCGCCCCCGCAATCAGCCAACCCAACCCAACTCACGCGGCCTGGTTGATAAGTATCAATATCTCAAAATTATTATTAATAATAAACCCTACCCCAGACCTGGCATTTTAGTAAATGGCAATGTGTATGTACCAGAGGATATGGCCGCCTATCTGGGGATCGCTGCTAAGCATATCCAAAATATGCAACGGCTCAGCTATGCCCATGAAAAGTATTTACGGGCACTGGAATTGCGTAATTTTAATCTGTCGCTCTATTGGGATGGTGCAAATAATACCGTAATTGTCAAAACCACGTACCGGATCTGGCTGGGACAAATCGATCGGATTATGGGACAGGGATTAACCTCTGCCACCCAGTTACTTAGTTTTCTGCGCCAAAATAACGATCTTGCCCTGCGGGAATTTGCGAATTTACCCAATGTCTACCGCGAAGAAGCAGCGATCGAAGGGATTAATCACGACATCGCCTTTTGTCAGATGTGCCTGGAAACTGGTTTCCTGCGGTTTGGCGGGGATGTGGAACCGCAGCAGAATAACTTTGCTGGTTTGGGTGCGATCGAGCTGGGCAATGGTGGCGATCGCTTTCCCACGATCCGGATCGGGATCAGGGCCCATGTGCAACATCTCAAGGCCTATGCCAGCACTGAACCATTAGTTCAACCACTGGTAGATAGCCGATTTCGATTTGTGATCCGTGGCACTGCGCCATTGGTTGGTCAATTGAGCGGTCGTTGGGCAGTAGATCCGTTCTATGCGGAAAAGATCATGGCGATCCTGCGCTATCTCTACGAATCCTCTGGCATTCTTTGAACTGGCTCTAAAAACCAAAACCTAAATTCGATCGATATTTGCAATCCCTAACTTGGTGCTATTGGCGATCGCCTGTAAACTCTATTTTTTGTTAGCAATTTGGTAGCGATTACTTTGCCTTGAACTGACCTTGAAAAAGCAAAAGGCAATCATTAGACTTCTTATATCAAGTTATATCAAGTCCTCTAGATGCCCCCCATAAGCAACCTAGTAAAAACAATAGTTATACATTTTTGTCAAGGATATTTAACTGGATTTGGCATCACATAAATAATCGAATATAGGCTGGGAGCATAATTCTCTCAGCGCATATGAGGCTATTGCGATCGCTCTATTTTGTAAAAGCTCTAAAATGCAAGTAATTTACAATTTACTTCTTACTACCCTGGTTCCGCAGGCGATAGGTAATGCGCCCTTTGGTTAAATCATAGGGGGTGAGTTCTACCTTGACGCGATCGCCAGGCAGGATCTTGATATAGTTACGGCGGATTTTACCGGAAATATGTGCTAACACATTAAATCCATTTTCCAAATCAACCCTAAACATAGCATTAGGCAAGGACTCAGTTACTGTGCCCTCCATTTCGATCGAATCTTCCTTAGACAAGTTATTTCTCCTGATTTTCTGAGCAAGTTTAAGCAATATACTGGACTTTTTGGCAACAGAGCCGCCAAGACCACCATTAAAACATTAAGAAAATATAAATAATGCAATCTATTTAATTTTAATGCATTGAGCAATACAGCAGCTTGTCACATGATTTAGTTATCGATCTAAATTGCTAGTTTAGCGTGCCAGGTAATTGTAATTAGACTGGTGAAAAGCCAGCCAGGATTTGGGCAGTTACCTCTTCAACTGTTTTGGTGCCATCAATTTGCACCACCTTCGCGCCATAAAAATCTAGCAGCGGTTTGGTCTTGGCATGATATTCCTGCAAACGTTGCTCAATTACCTCTGCCGTATCATCAGCCCGCCCTGATTCTTTTGCCCGATTTAGCAATCGATCGATCAAGATCTGATCAGGCACTTCCAGATTGATTACTCGATCGTAGGCCTGGTTAAGATCCGTAAGCATTTGATCGAGTGCTTCAGCCTGAGGAATAGTACGCGGAAAACCATCTAGAATCCAACCGGCTTGAACGTCGGGTTGAGTTAATCGATCGCGGATTACACCAATCACCACGCGGTCAGGTACTAGCTTACCGGCATTGCTAAAGGCAACTACCTGCTGGCCAAGGGGAGAATTGCTTTTGATTTCCGCCCTGAATATATCTCCTGGAGAAATACGCGGGATTTGCCAGCTTTTAGCAAGTAGATCGCCCTGGGTGCCTTTGCCAGAGCCCGGCGGCCCCATTAGGATAATTCTCGGCATTATTGCTTCACCATTCCTTCATAGCGTTGGGAAATAACATAGGTCTGGATCTGGCGTGCCGTTTCGATCGCTACACCCACAATAATCAACAACGATGTAGCACCAATCCCCTGGAAAGTTGTCACCCCAGTGGCCTGTTCAAAGGCGGTGGGAATGATTGCAACTGCACCAAGGAAGATCGCACCAAGGAAAATCAGACGATTCAATACACTACTAATGTAGGTTGAAGTGGCAGTACCTGGTCGTACTCCGGGGATCGATGCCCCCATTTTTTTGAGGTTCTGGGACAGATCAACCGGATCAAGCACGATCGAAGAATAGAAATAACTAAAGGCCAGGATCAAGACTAAATAAGTTACCACATAGCCCCAACTGCCAGGGGTTAAGAAGCTGCTAACCCTTTGCATTGCTACGCTGCTGAACACATCGGAGAGGATCGCTGGCAGGAAAAACACCGACGAAGCAAAAATGATCGG
This sequence comes from Pseudanabaena sp. PCC 7367, assembly GCF_000317065.1. Classification (GTDB taxonomy): domain Bacteria; phylum Cyanobacteriota; class Cyanobacteriia; order Pseudanabaenales; family Pseudanabaenaceae; genus Thalassoporum; species Thalassoporum mexicanum. The sequence goes on along the minus strand of NC_019701.1, from coordinate 1,395,940 downwards.
CATCACTCCGCCCTGATTTAACTTCAGCGGCAAATAGCTCGATTGCTCCCGGTACATTTTGCGGCCAACCTGACGACGGGCATAGATAATTTGAATTCGGCGTTCTCCCTCTTGCACAAACACAATTCCTACGATCATGGCCAGGAAAATAACCAGCAGTAGCAATACACCACCCAGCATGGCACTGTCCTGTTGGGTCAAACTAATTGTATCGCCCAAAGAGGAAGGCAAGACAGCCACAATGTTAATAAAAATCAGCAGCGAGGCACCATTTCCCACGCCCCGCTCGGTAATTAATTCACCGGCCCACATCACAAACATGGAACCTGCCACCAGGGCGATCGCAGTTTCAAAAATAAACTGGAACCCTGGATCAGGGATAGTTGTAGCGTTGATATTAATTAAAAATAGCGAAATGCCAATGCCCTGCAACACGGCAAAGAAGAGTGCCACATAGCGAGTATATTGAGAGATTTTGCGCCTGCCTGCTTCCCCTTCATTTTTTTGCAGGTTCTCCAGACTGGGCAGGGCTGCTGCCAAAATCTGCATGATGATCGAGGCATTAATAAATGGCAAAATTCCCAGTGCAAATACACCGAGCAAGGTAAAACCACCACCGGCAAATGTATTCAAAAACCCCAGCGTGTTGCTGCTTCTGGCCAATGTTTCTAATACACTACGATCGATTCCCGGCAGGGGGATATACATGCCAAGTCGAATTAGCACCAACATGCCGATCGTGACCAGGAGCCGACTCCGCAATCCGGCGGCCTGCGCCATTTGCATAAACGTTTCCTGAGCGGATGGGGATTTACTTCTGTTAACTACCATAGCTGCGCTTGCCTCTTTGCAATGCTGGAAAATCTCACCAATATTTATATAATACTAGCCTTAATCTCGATCTTGATTGCTTAGCTGGATTAACTAGCTGAATTAATCGATCGATTAACCAACTATTAACTATTAACTATTAACCAAAGCTATTGCTTAGGTGCACGAGTCCACTTTTGTGGAACGTGAGTAATGCAGGTACCGCCAGCAGCCTCAATTTTTTGCTTGGCTCCACTGGAAAAGGAATTGGCATGAACGGTTAAGGCGACTTCAATTTCACCCCGTCCCAATACTCTCAATACGCCATTATCCTGAGTGATGATCCCTGCATCGATTAGCGATTCCAGACTCACTTCTGTGTTGGCAGGTAGTTGGCTGAGTTGATCGATATTGATGATCGTAAATTTTTTGGGGTTAACGATCGGAAAATGCTTTAACTTGGGCACGCGGCGATAGAGGGGTTGTTGACCACCCTCAAAGCCAGGTCTGGTTGGCCGACCCGATCGGGAGTTTTGGCCACGCATACCAAAGCCACAGCTAGCACCCTGTCCAGCCGAAATACCACGCCCGACGCGACGACGACGGCGCTTTGCCCCATCCTGTGGTTTTAAGTCTACTAATCTCATAGTTCTTATTAATTACGTCAATCGTGTAAGTCAATTAATCGGATAATCGGATAATCGGATTTTGTGGTGATATCTAGCCGCTCAACAACTAACTAAAACTAACTAAACAGTTGTTCTAGAGTCAGATCCCTGGACTGTGCCACTTCCTTAAAGGTGCGCAGAGAATCGAGGGCATTGACAGCAGCACGGGCATTATTAAGTGGATTTTTGGAGCCTAGCTGTTTGGCCAGAATATTTTTGACCCCAGCCAGTTCCAAAACAGTACGGACTGCGCCCCCAGCAATTACACCAGTACCAGGAGAGGCGGGGCGAATCATCACCGATGCACCACTGCCCACACCATAGCTAGGGTGCGGAATTGAGTTGCTTTTGGTTAGTGGTACTGTAACCAGATGTTTTTTGCCGTCGGCTACGCCTTTTTTGACTGCGCCAATCACATCACCAGCTTTACCAACACCAACACCTACTTGACCCTTTTCATTGCCAATGATCACGATCGCCCGGAAGCTCAGTTTTTTACCGCCCTTAACCACCTTGGTGACCCGGCGTACCTGCACTACCCGTTCTTGCCATTCGGAGTCTTTTTCGGCGCGGCCTTTGCGTGAATCACCACGTTTGCCGCCACGGCGCTTATTATCATCACCGCTGCTGGTGTTGGAATCGCCTCTTTTACCTTTGCGTTCGCGTTCTGCCATCTTGATTTAGATCCAGTTGCTTTTACGTTGCTAATAATTTGAAATTAATACTTAAATTAATTGTGGGCTTTAAAATTCTAGGCCGCCGGAGCGAGCTGCTTCAGCCAATGCCCTAACTCGACCATGATAGAGTTTGCCACCGCGATCGAAGACGACATTATTTAGCCCCTTGGCGATCGCCCGTTGGGCAATTAATTCGCCTACTTTAGTTGCTGCTGCACAATTAGCAGTAGTATCGAGTCCCTGTTTGATTTCTTGCTCTAAAGTCGAGGCAGCAGCCAGGGTTTCCTGCGCCACATCATCAATCAATTGTGCCACGATATGATTATTGGAACGAAATATTGACAATCTTGGCTTAGCCGCCGTACCAGACATTTTACGTCTTATGCGCTTATGTCGACTGCGAGTTGCCTGTTTACGTGTACCTTTCATTTCAATTCAACCCTTTCCCAATATTATCTATAAAACTCTATAAGCCCTGTATTGCTGCGTGTAAGAGAGTGGCTTACTTAAACAATTGGCTAGCTGGCTCAAAACACCTAAACATAAGATAAACATAAGATTAAGCAAGAGCCTAGAACCTATTTCTTGCCAGCCTTACCAGCCTTACGACGGACATTTTCACCAAGGTAGCGAATCCCTTTGCCCTTATATACTTCTGGGGGACGCACGGCGCGAATCTGCGCTGCTGTGTTGCCAACCACCTCTTTGTTAATTCCGGTCACGATCACATTGGTGTTATTTTCCACCTGGATTTGAATGCCGTCGGGAGGCTCAACTTGAACCGGGTTGGAGTAACCCACATTGAGGATTAAATTTTTCCCCTGTAATTGGGCCCGATAACCCACACCTTGGATTTGGAGGCGACGCTCAAAACCATTGGTGACCCCTTCTACCATATTGGCGATCAGGGTGCGACTGAGGCCATGCTGCTGGCGGCAGATGCGGCTCTCTCTACGTTGCTTGACCAGGATTTCTTCGCCTTCCTGCTCAATGTCCACATAATCAGTAAGGGTGCGTTGCAATTCACCCTTGGGGCCTTTCACGGTCACTTGTTGACCGGCGATTGTAATCTGGACTTTCTTAGGAATTGGGATCGGTAGTTTACCAATACGTGACATGACTTTTGCTAACTGACTTGCTATGTGTGATTACTGAAGCTGATTCAAAGAGCTTATTTAAAAGCCTGATCTAAGACTAGGGTTTAGCTACCAGACGTAGCAAAGTACCTCGCCGCCTACCCCTTTTCGTCTGGCTTCACGATCGGTCATGATGCCACTAGAGGTAGAGATAATCGCAATCCCAATTCCACCAAGTACCCTGGGTAGCTCTTTGTGATTGGAGTAAACCCGCAACCCTGGTCGGCTGACCCGTTGGAGTTTGGTAATAATTGGTTGGCGATGTTTGCCACGATATCGCAACGCTACCATCAAGCGACGATCGACTCCTTCGCCCACTTCTTCATAGCTGTCGATATATCCTTCTTGCTTGAGCACCCGGGCAATGTTATTGGTCATTTTGGTTGCCGGGATTGCCGTAACTGAATGCCTTGCTTGGGTGGCATTGCGAATGCGCGTCAGCATATCGGCAATAGTATCGTTGGTTGCCATTTTGATCTCCTACCTATTTGCGAAAGGGCATACCCATAGCTGCTAATAAAGCTCGACCTTCTTCATCGGTATTAGCGGTGGTAATAATTGAAATGTCCATGCCTCGAATTTGATCGATCGAGTCGTAGCTGATTTCTGGGAAAATAAGCTGTTCTCTGACCCCAAGGGTATAGTTGCCTCTGCCATCAAAGCTTTTGGCACTGATCCCACGAAAGTCTCGAATCCGAGGCAAAGAGAAATTGATTAAGCGATCTAAAAATGCATACATCCGCTCCCGCCGTAATGTCACCATCACACCCACGGGCATCCCTTCGCGGAGTTTAAACCCTGCGATCGCCTTACGGGCTCTGGTTACTACCGGCTTTTGGCCAGTAATTACTGAGATCTCTGTAATCGAAGATTCAAGGGCTTTAGCATTCTGGGAAGCCTCGCCAAGACCACGGTTCACCACAACTTTGTTGAACTTAGGAACTTGATGTGAATTGGTATACTTAAACTGTTCGATCAGCTTAGGTACGGCCTGAGTTTGATATGATTCTAAAAATCGTTGTTTTGCCATTGTGCTTAACTTTATTAGTTTGTTCCTGGGCTTGGTCAGGATTAATTCAGGACTAATTGATGCGGTGAATTAGTTCGTTCAACTGTTCATTCAACTGTCCAAGATTTCGCCTGTTTTTTTCAACATGCGCACCTTCTTGCCAGCTTCTGTGTAGGTGTAGCAAATCCGACTGGCCACCTTCTCTTTCTCGGAATAAAGCATCACATTAGAGCTATGGATCGGATATTCCCTGGTGATGATTTGGCCGCTATCACCGTCTTGTTGGGGTTTTACATGTTTGGTTTTGATGTTTACACCTTCGACCAACACAAAACTGTTTTTGGGAAATACCTGCAGCACAGTGCCCACCTTGCCCTTGTAAGAGCCAGAGATTATCTGCACGGTATCACCCTGCTTAACATGCATTTTGAAGGTTTTGCGATTGCCATGGGGCTTGGCTTTAACTTTTCTAATTGCCATGGTGACTATAGTACCTCCGGCGCTAACGAGATAATTTTGGTATAGTTTTTGTCGCGTAATTCACGCGCCACCGGGCCAAATACGCGGGTGCCTCTGGGATTCCCATCCTGGTTGACAATCACGGCGGCATTATCGTCAAATCTAATACTCATGCCACTATCACGATTGATATTGCTACGGGTGCGTACGATCACCGCTTTAACAACGTCTGATTTTTTGACTGGCATGTTGGGGGCGGCATCCTTGACCGTGGCAACAATTAAATCGCCTACTCGGCCAACTTTGCGATTACCACCAGCGATCACGCGGATACAGAGAAGCTTCTTTGCACCGCTGTTATCTGCCACGTTTAGGATTGTTTCTTGCTGAATCATGGCCTTGACTTACTCTCAAATCTTAAAAAGAATGTTTGCCTAACTGCTCGATCTCGCTTGATAGGCTTAAGCTACTGAGCTGAGATAGTGCTTAATATTTCAATTACTTCCCAGCGCTTGGTTCGACTGAGGGGGCGAGTTTCCCGAATCCGGACGCGATCGCCTTCTTGGCATTTTTCTTCGCCGTCGTGAGCCTTGAACCGCTTGGTTTGCACCACAATCTTGCCGTATTTAGGATGAGCGGAGCGGTTTTCCACTGCCACCACCACTGTTTTTTGCATTTTGGTGCTGACCACTTGGCCAACTTTTTCTTTAACTGCCATTGCTTACGCCTCCTCTGCCGTGCTTTCAGTTGTGCTAGAACTATCAGAACTATTAGAATTATCTACCTTCGCCTCGGCTAGTTGCCGTTCCCGTTCGATCGTCAACAGCTGAGCTAGGCGATGCTTAGTATGCTTAAACTCATGGGGCTTAAAGGGTTGCCTTGTTGACCTTTTTAAGCGCAACTGAAACAATTCCTTCTTAAGCGCTAGCACCTCTGCTTGCAGATCGTCATCACTGAGTGCTTTTATGTCTTTAATATCTGGTAGAGCCATCACTACACCTTCTCTTCACGCTTTACGAATCGGGTTTTGATCGGCATCTTGGCCGATGCTAGGCGCAGTGCTTCTTTGGCCACTGGCTCACTCACCCCAGTAATTTCAAACATAATTCGCCCCGGCTTGACCACTGCCACCCAATATTCAGGTGCGCCCTTACCAGAACCCATGCGGGTTTCTGCCGCTCGCATCGTAACTGGCTTGTCGGGGAACAAACGAATCCAGATTTTTCCGCCCCGCTTGATATAGCGGTTGATTGCCCGTCTGGCGGCCTCAATTTGCCTCGAAGTAATCCAGCTTGGCTCTAGTGCCTGCATGCCAAAGTCGCCAAAGTCTAGCTTGTTGGCACTACTGGCCATGCCGCGCATCCGACCGCGCTGTTGTTTTCTATATTTAGTACGTCTAGGACTTAACATTTATCTATCCCTCAGCTCCAGATCGATCTTCAAATTGGGGGCGACGACGCTGTTGTTGGCGACGACGAGGTTGTGGTTGTGCCGGTGCTGCTGCTTCTTGACCAGGCTCTATCTCACCCTTAAATATCCAAACCTTGACACCGATGATGCCGTAGACAGTGCTGGCAGTGCGATAGGCATAATCAATATCAGCACGGATTGTATGGAGGGGGACGCGGCCTTCTCTGACCCATTCAGTCCGGGCGATCTCAGCGCCGTTGAGGCGACCGCCAACTTGTACCTTAATCCCTTCTACACCAGCTCTTTGGGCACGTTGAATCGCTTGGCGTACCACTCGTCGGAACGAAACCCGGCGTTCGATCTGCTGGGCAATATACTCACCGATCAGCGCCGCTTCAGCATCAACCCTGGCCACTTCTACGACATTGATCCGAATTTGGCTGGTGCCGGTTTTCTCTTTGGTGCCTACTTTGCCCAGATGCTTTAGCAAACCTTGGCGCAGTTGATCGATTCCCGAACCACCACGGCCAACTACCACGCCAGGGCGGGCGGTACGAATTTCGATGTCTACCTGGTCAGCTTTGCGCTCGATCCGTACATCAGCAACGCCAGCGTTATCGAGGGTTTTGGTGATGTATTTGCGGATTTCAAAATCTTCGGAAGCTAGAATTGGATAGCGATCGCCATCGGCAAACCAGCGCGATAGATGTGGCCTGATTACGCCGACCCGTAAACCATTGGGGTGAACTTTCTGTCCCATTATTTATGCTTCCTCCATTGGCTTGACGGTGATCGTAATGTGGCAGGTGGGTTTCTTGATTTTGAAGGCTCGCCCCTGGGCTCTTGGCCTGAAGCGTCTGAAGCTGGGCCCCATGTCTGCAAAGGCTTGATTGATGACTAGATCAACCGGATTCATGCCTCGGTTATGCTCAGCATTGGCCACCGCCGATCGCAATACCTTAGTGATTGGCTCACAGGCGCGGTAGGGCATAAACTCTAGAATTACCAGAGCCTCACGGTAGCTGCGACCCCGAATTTGGTCTAGGACGCGCCGAGCCTTGCTAGGAGCCATCCGCACGTATTTAGCCTGAGCTTTAACTTCATCTGTTTCCAATAGCATTGCACCTATCTCCTTGCCTTTTTGTCGCTTTTGGCATGGCCACGAAACGTACGGGTGGGGGCAAATTCACCCAGTTTGTGTCCTACCATCTGGTCAGTAATAAATACGGGCACATGCTGCCTGCCATTATGGACAGCGATCGTATGGCCGATCATCTGGGGCACGATCGTTGATGCCCGCGACCAGGTTTTTATTACTTGCTTATCGCCTTTGGCATTGAGCTTTTCTACTTTGCTCAACAATGAATCGGCGATAAACGGACCTTTTTTAAGGGATCTAGCCATGAGGTCTAATCTGTTTCCTAGCTATACTTGATACTTAATGTCTAAATGTCTAATAGTGAATGTTTAACTGCGCTGAGCGTTGAGAAGGTAATAATTTAATTAACTTGAATCAACTTGCCAAAAAATCTATGACCTAACCTGCCCAGCCCAAGCGCTTTATGCGTTCCGGCCGCCCTTGCCCCGCTTCGAGCCTTTGCGACGACGGCGGACAATCAGGGCATCGCTAGCCTTACGCTTCTTGCGAGTTTTATACCCAAGGGTTGGCTTGCCCCAGGGGGTAACTGGGCCACTGCGACCGATCGGCGCGCGACCTTCACCACCACCGTGGGGGTGATCGCATGGGTTCATCACCGAACCACGTACCTTTGGACGGCGAGCTTTCCAACGATTCCGGCCAGCTTTACCAGCACTCTGGTTGGCATGTTCAGAATTACCAATTTGGCCGATCGTGGCGTAGCATTCTCGTCTAATTAAGCGCACTTCAGAGGAAGGTAGCTTGAGGGTAACAAAGTCACCTTCTTTGGCGGCAATTTGCGCACCACACCCAGCCGATCGCACAATTTGCCCACCCTTGCCGGGGGTCAGTTCCACGTTGTGTACCATCGTACCCAGCGGAATCCGATAGAGTGGCAAGGAGTTACCAACTTCAAATGGTGCATCTTCACCGGCCTGCACAAAGTCATCAACCTTAAGATTGCGAGGTGCCAGGATATAACGCTTTTCGCCATCTTTGTAGAACAACAGCGCAATGCGGGCATTCCGGTTGGGATCATATTCGATCGCTGCTACCCGCGCCGGAATATTTCGCTTATCTCGCTTGAAGTCAATCACCCGATATAGTCGCTTGTGGCCACCACCGCGTCTGCGGCTGGTAATCACACCACGATTATTCCGACCCTTCTTGCGATGGGATCGCTTGGTTAGGGACTTCTCCGGAGTTGCTTTGGTAACATCGGCAAAATCAGAAGTTGTTAACTGTCTGGTGCCGGCGGAATATGGTTTGTATGAACGAACGCCCATAATCTTTACTTTGCTTGTGTGTGCTAGGTTTCGGCTGTTGTGCGCAGAATTAAATCCAGGATTAAATCAATTACTAAATAATTAATTACTAATTTAAAACTGCTAACTACTGCTAACTTAAGTGGATGCGATCTATACGTCGGGGAACAAATCAATCTCGTCTTCGGCGGCCAGGGTCACGATCGCACGTTTATAGTGGGGGCGCTTGCCGGCAAACCTACCAACGCGGCGGGCGGGAGCAGGGGGATTATGGGTATTAACCTTAATCACTTTCACATCAAACAAACTTTCGATCGCAGCTTTGATTTCTGGCTTGGTCGCCTTGGGATCAACATCAAAGGTATATTTGTTCAGCTCCAACATGCGGGTGGCCTTTTCATTGATCAATGGTCGCTTGATCAAATCGGGCAGACGACGCTGGTCAAATTCAGTTGGGATTTTTGCCATGATCTATTTTTCCTCCACGGTAGCTGCCAATTCAGTGCGATCGCCACCATAAACAGCCTTAATCTTTTCCAGGGCAGGTGCGGTAACGACAATCTTGTCTGCCATCACAATGTTATAGACGCTGAGCTGATCGGCAACGGTTAGCTTTAGCTTTGGCATATTTCGAGCTGAAAGATAAACCATTTCCTGCCTTTGATCGATAATTAATAGAGTTTTTTGGCCAGGTTCTACACCCCATCGTTCTAGAGCCTTAGCCAACTCAGCAGTTTTTGGCTGAGGTAGATTGCCAATAAAATCTTCAACCACTACCATATCCTCAAGCCGACTTTGAAACGCAGTTCTTAGCGCCAAGCGTCTTTCTTTGCGGTTCATATTGAGGTTGTAATCTTTCGGTTTGGGGCCAAAGATCACACCACCACCACTCCACAGTGGCGATCGGCTAGAACCAGCTCTGGCTCGACCAGTACCCTTCTGCCGCCAAGGTTTACGCCCACCACCACGCACTTCGGCACGGGTTTTGGTGCTGGCATTACCCTGTCTGGCATTATTAAGCTGTCTGACCACAGCGCGGTGCACCAAGTCTGCGGCGGTGGATTCCTTAGCGACTTTGAGCTGCAACTCAACTTCCCCAACCTGATTTCCGGTCCAATCAATTACTGTCGGCATAATCTCTAAAACTTCCTTCGTCTAAGCTAGTTGATGGCTTATTTTTTGCCACCCACAATGTTGGCAGGGGTGATATTGAGGAGCGCTCCGGGTTTGCCGGGTACTGATCCCCTCACCAGCAAAATGTTCTTTTCGCTATCGACCTGAAACACAGTCAGCTTTCTGATCGTAACTTTGACACCGCCAAGGCGACCTGCCATTTTCTTACCTGGATAAACCCGGCCAGGAGTAGTACCTGCACCAGTTGAACCAGGTTGGCGGTGGTTCTTGGAACCATGCGACATTGGCCCACGGCGAAAATTGTGTCGTTTTTGGTAACCGGAAAAACCTTTACCAACACTGACCCCAGAAACATCAATTAGATCGCCATCATTAAAAATGGAAACATCTATTTCCTGACCCAAATCGTAAGTGCCAGTATCATCAACCCGATATTCATGCAAATGCTTGACCGGAGAAGTTTGCGATTTGGCTAAGTGCCCCAATTCGGGCTTGGTCAACAGCTTTTCGCGGGTATTACCAAAGCCAACTTGAATGGCGTTATAGCCTTCCTTGACTTCCGTTTTGATTTGGGTGATTTTACATGGGCCGGCTTGTACTACGGTGACGGGAACAACGTTGCCTTCGTCATCGAAGACTTGGGTAATTCCCAATTTGGTGCCAAGGATTCCAACAGACATGGTGATTCTGTCCTCTTCTATCTTAAGATTAAGCTCTACGGTGAAGCCGCTAGAGGGTTAGCTTATGTATTTGGTTAAGCGATCGCGGTTCTTACGGAAATGTAGATTTTTAGAAACTAAAAGCCTGTTCAGGTAGCTGATTGCTATCCTTTGTGACAAGACTTACAAAGTCTTTACCTTGCAGTTTCCGTTTTGTGTCACGGCTAACTAGTGTAGCGCACCTTTAATGTCTTTGTCTATAAATTTTTTAATTCCCTTAAAACCAATGCACCCAATGGCGATCGAAATTCCTGCAAAGCTCTCCTAGCAATAGTTTGGCCAAATATGCGACCTTAGCTCAAAAAGCTTAGTAGCTACACAATCAATAATTTGTGGCGATCGATCGCCGACCTATTTATTAATTCCGAATCTATATAATTGACTCTATTAATTACTGGCTGATAGATACTCAATCCATATATATACTCATTTACCTAGCCGCAAAGTCATGCTTCAATCGGGCGATCGCTCCTAACACTATGGGGCACTATGGGGATAACTAGCTCGGTAAGATAGATTAACCCTGGGCTTGGCAGGCCGTTAGATGTTAGATGCTGACAATAAATGCTGGCAAATGCTGATCAATTAGCTGATCAATTAAAAGCCAAGAGGTTTAAAAAGCCTAATCTCAAGCATTGATTGCCCTAGCTATACCTAAATTTAGTACCAGACCAATTCAGATATGATGGCTTGTAATCGATTCTTAGCAAAGCCTGACTAGGTCACGCCCGTCACAATTCCATCGCTGATCAGTAAATCCATGTCCAAGCCAGTCGAGCTTAGTTGTCTTTAAATGTATAACCCTGAGATTCCCCAGTTGCTAGATGACTTGAAGCAAGATGATGAAGCGGTGCGCGATCGAGCCACTCGCAGGCTCTGGCAGATCTGGTTTGGTCAAAAAGGTGAGCATGGCCGGGAACAACTGCAACGGGCAGATACCCTGATGTCGTTTAGTCATATATTAGCGGCAGAAGAATTATTGAATGATTTAATCGAAACTCATCCCGATTTTGCCGAAGCCTGGAATCGCCGCGCCATCCTTTATTACACCGAAGGCAAATATGAAAAGGCGATCGCCGATTGTCAAAAGGTAGTCGAGCTGGCTCCCTATCATTTTGGTGCTTGGCATGGGTTGGGGTTGTGCTTGGCGGAGATGGGTGAATATGGTGAGGCTAGTCAAGCATTCCGACGGGCGATCGCCATTCAACCCCATGCCTTGATCAATCAAAGGTTGATGTTGGAATGTATGGCAAGGTTGACTCCTTAATACTTTGAATGCTTTAAGTACAATGCAAAGCTTAATTATCGATCGACCTGAAGTAGATAGTTCAAGCGATTGATTGCCTTAAAATCCGATACTCTGCACTCTGCTAATTAATCTATAGTTGATTGGATCGATTTTTTGAATCCATCAAGCACTCACTAACTTTGAGCATTGTTCCTGGGGATCAAACTCCAGACGGATCGCCTGATTTACCCCTTCCTTGATCGCTTCAATGTGAGAAATAATCAAAACCTGTTCAAACTGTTGCTCCAGGCTGTGCAGCAAACCAATTACATTTTCACGTCGGCCTTGATCAAGCGAGCCAAACACCTCATCCAGGATTAAAAGCGAAAAAGGCTGGCCACTGCGTTCCGTAATCATCTGCGAGATCGCTAACCTTAGGCACAGGTTAACAATATCCTCCTCACCACCAGAAATGACCGGTTTGGGATCGCCATGATCCAGCACCAGGATGTTGTATTTGGGATCAATTTCGATCGCGTCATACCTGCCGTCGGTCAACTGGGTTAGGAAAATGCTGGCACTTTCCGCTAATTGGGGGCGAATTTGCTCAGTTAGGTATTGGCGTAGCTCCGTAAAGGCACTGTCCAATTCATCTAAGAGGATCAATTCCTGCTTGGCCTTTTGATATTCAGCATCGCGGCGATGAAACTCTACTTCTTGCTGTTGAGCTAGCTCCAGCATTTTTTGAGTATTCTCTACTTTCGCCTTGGCCTCGATCTGGGCAATTCTGGCCGCCTCAAGTTCCTGGCTAGCGGTGGCGATCGCTTGTTTAACCTGGGCATAGGCCGCCGGATCGAACTTTAGAAGCTGGATTTGGTCATTTAATTCAGCGATCGCGGTTTCAACTTGCGCCTTTTCCTGGGTTAATTCACTTAACTGGGCATTGATGTCTTGTAGTTGCTGTGGGGCATTGGCCAACCGCAAAAACTCTTCCCGCTGTGGTTCAAGCTGCTGTAATTGTTGCTCTAGTTGAGTATGGGTTTGGGCATCAAAACCCGATGGGATCGCCGCGATCTGGGCAGTGACATTGGTAACCTCGGCTTGCTTTTCATCCTGTGCTTTTTGCCACAGTTGCCGCTTGGCCAGATCTGCAGTCAGTTGTTGTTCGAGCCGTTGCTCATTTTGATAGTCCTGTTTTAGCTGTAACTGTTGTTGTTGCGATTGCTGCAAAGATGGTGGTGGGGCATCGATCGCGCTTAACTGTTGCTGCCATTCTTTAATGTGTGATTCCAAATGGACAACCTGGCTGGCAAAATTACCCACCACGGTGTCATATTCCGCTTGCAAGGGACGCTCGCAGGTGGGGCAGATGCCATCATGTCCAGCTTGTACAATCACATTTTTTTGCTTAGTTATATTGCGCAGATTTTTCTGTTCACTGGTGATCTGGGCGCGGAGGTTGGCCTGTTGCTCCTGCCAGCTTCTGGTCTGGGTTCTAATTTCAGCCTCGGTCGTTTCCAGCTCTTGCTGAAAATGGGCGATCGCTTGTTTCGTCTTAGCTAAGCGCGATTCAACCTGATCCAGCCGATCGAGGTTTTGCTTGAGTTCCGTAATCTCCGCCCGTAGTTTGGGCAAGCGCACACTTAGATCATTACGCCGAGTAGCCGCCTGCTTGAGTTCACTCAGATGGTTATGTTGAGCCTTGATCTGATCATAATTTTGTAAAGCCTGGGAGAGTCGATCATATTTGCCTACGGCCTCACGGCGGCGGACTTGCTCCTGGCCGAGGCGATCGATCTGCTGAGTTAATTTAGTCAGGGCTGCGGTTTTAATTTGCTGTTGCTTATCTAGCTCAACATGGCGATCGCGTTTTTGTTCTAGCTCGGTTAGCTGTGGCTCCAGGGCTTGCTTTTGCTCCAGGGCAGACATCAAAACCACAGTTACCGCCTCGGAGCTAGATTGGGCAGCTTCCAACTCGGTTTGCTGAAATGTAATTTGGGCTTTGATTTTGTCTAGATCGCCCCGACTCCCTTCCAGCCGATCGACCTGGCGTTGTTGATTGCGGCGATCGCTGCGAATTGAACCCGCTTTACCAGCCTCGCCCTGGGCAGCGGTAATTTTTTCATAGCCGAGCATTTTGGCAATAAACCGTTCTCGCTCGGTTGCCCCTTTGATCGAGCCCAAGAAGCTAAGATCCTTTTGGCCAGTGAAATAGCTATTAAAAAATTCGGTGTGGCTCATGCCGATGATTTCGGTTAGCTTTTCGGCTACGGCCTTGTTTGAGTTAGCGATCGTGCGACCATCCTGCTGCAAGTCAACTGTGCCACGCGAACTGGATTGGCTGCGTTTGATTTGATAGTGGCGATCGCCAAACGCAAACTTCAACATTACGCTCGCGGCTGACTTACCTGGGGCTTGCCGCCAGATCAAAGAGTCTACATCACCCCTGGCCACCCCCTTTTGATTGCCATACAACACCCAGGCGATCGCTTCGAGGATTGTGCTTTTGCCGGAACCATTTTCACCCAAAATGCCAGTTAGCCCTGACGGGAACTGGATCTCAGTTGATTTGTGCTGGCGAAAGTTGGTTAGCTCTAAACCAATCAAGCGCATAAAACTTTACCTCGGCAACGGTTTTCCCTACCTAATCCAGGCGGTGATGTCCGCCCCTGAACGATTGGCAACCAATTCAAGAGTTGTGTAGAATTGTATATACGGCATTGAGAAAGGTTAAAGGATGTGGTCATAACCATCAGAGAGGGCTTATTTTGTCTATCATAGTTATGATTCATCTATCCAGGGGTATGTTTAATACATATTTCGATCGAGCCGGTTAATTAATTTAATTAGTTAAGTTGGTGCGATCGCCCTGATTAATCTCATTCATACCTAATTCATTCTCACTCATTCATATCTAATTCATCTTTGCTCATTCATATCTTACATCCATTTCAATTCATTCCCTTATTCAGCCAGTAACTAAGTAGTAAAAATAAGTAGTAAAACTGAGTAGTAACTAGGTCGGCTCTAATTCAGAATCAAATTGATGAACTAGAACCTTAACTTAAAACATACTTATCAACTACATAGTCGATGGTGTCCAACTGAACTTAAATTGAAAAGGCATAATCTGTTAATCAAGTTAAATTAAGTAAGTTTAGGCTTCCATATAATTCGCACTTAATACTTAATTAGCTCTAATCAGCTTTAATCAGCCTTAACTTGGTGATTATGGGCAACTCATTTGATTGAGGACTAACTCAATTCATTTGTGCCTTTAATTACCCTTGAGCTAACCTGAATGCCTTTAAATACTTGCAGTTGCACCACACCAATTACAAATTTGATCTTGAGCATTTAGTTATTAGTTAATTGATTGTGTCTCCAAATCATATATTTATTGTTAACACGTCATTGTTAAAGATTGAATAAATAGCTTTGAGGGACATTTAAATATAGATAACTGAATCTAGTAGATCAAAGGCGTAATCTAAACGTAATCAAAGCGGAGCCCCGCAATCGTTATGCTTGATGCACTCATCGTTATTACATTCATTCTCGCTGGTGCAGGCACCGGATTCCACGGAATCGACCTGTTGCCAATTGAATTGATCGAAAAGATCAACACCCCAGGTCTGCACTGGGTTTGTCTTGGCTTTGGCTCCTTCTTTGGCCTGATTATGGGGCTGCTGGTGCAAAATGCCTATCGCCGCCTGGAGGTAAAGGTACGATCGCTGTCGCTGGAAATCCTGCTCAGTCGTGCCGTTGGCCTGGTGGTTGGTCTATTGGTGGCCAACTTAATGCTAGCGCCATTATTCTTGGTGCCGATCGCCGAAGATTTTGCCTTCTTCAAGCCCTTGGCCGCGATCCTGGTTAGTATTTTGTTTGCCTACACTGGCATGACCCTGATGGATACCCACGGTCGCGCCATGATGCGATTGATTAATCCTAATAATATGGAGAGTTCTTTGATCGCTGAGGGCACTCTCAAACCAGCCGCCACCAAGGTAGTTGATACCAGTTGTGTAATTGATGGCCGGATTGAGTCATTGATGCAAACGGGTTTCCTGGAAGGACAGTTTTTGATCCCCCAATTTGTGATTCAAGAACTACAAACGATCGCCGATAGTTCCAACGATCAAAAACGGATTCGCGGTCGTCGGGGTCTGGATATTCTCAACGACATGCGCGAAGAATTTGGCGATCGAATTGTGATCCATTCTGCCGACTACGATGACCTGAGTACGGTCGATGCTAAGCTGGTGCGATTGGCGCAAGAAATAGATGGCACCCTGGTCACCAATGACTACAATCTCAACAAAGTAGCCAGTTTGCAGCAAATTGAAGTGCTGAATATTAATGACCTGGCTCAAGCACTCCGCCCCACCTATTTACCTGGTGATACTTTGAACATCAAGGTGCTCAAGGAAGGCAAAGAACCGGCTCAAGGGGTTGGCTATCTCAGCGATGGCACGATGGTGGTAGTGGAAGAAGGGATGCAACATATGGGTAAACAGCTTGGTGTAGTTGTTACCAGTGCCCTCCAAACTTCAGCGGGTCGGATGATTTTTGCTCGCCCTGAGGCGATCGCCACGGTTTGAGATGTTTTTTGATTAGGGGTAAGTACAAAAAGTACAAAAATAAGTACAACATATTAAGCAGATAGTTCACAGGACTGGCGTATGCACACCTCTCCCCGACAGATGGTTTCGGGCAAGCTGGATTGGGGCTGGACTCAAGCGATCGGCATAATTTCCGTAACTGCCATGCTCACTGGCTTATTGCTAGTAATGGGCGTGGCATTTCCATTATGGCAGTCAAAAAATAGTGCCTTAATCATGGCTACGTTGGCGATCGGGTTTGGCGCAATTATCAGCTCTGGTTCGATCGCTAAGGTTCTGGTGGCCGACTGTCGTCAAAATTTACCCGCCAGCTTTTCGCCCCAGCTATTGATCGTGACCGCGATATTATGGCTAGGGTTGCTCACGATGTTGGCTTTGGATGTGGCACAAATTTACTTAGAAAGCTTCTGGGCGATCGTGGGGTTTGGCTTGATTGGCATTGCAATCAGACTGGCTCCTAGTCGCGCCAATTTAATCCTGGAACAGGAAAAAGCTGCTGCCCAACACCTCAGCATTATTACTTACTCCGATCAAAGCGTGGTGATCAGCCCCACCAGCCCAGTGCAGCAACCGCGCCAATTCAGTCGATTAATGTCGCTTATCCTCAGCTTGGTGATTCTGACTACGGCAGACTTCCCTGGTAGTAATGTGGCGGTGATCGTAACGGCCTTTTTCGGGTTGGCTGGTTTATATACTTGGCAGGTACAGTTATATCCTGATGTCAAGTTGCTCCGTTTTAGCTTTAGTGGTATTTGGGGCTTTGCCTCCAGCTACACGATCAACATGCATAATATTTCTCGTTTGGAAATCATTAAGCTGCGTGAGGGGGAACTCCATTGGCTCCAGTTGGCTGGATATAACCGTGAAGTGACCCTGCCCTGGACAATTATGACCCAACCAACCGCTAGTCAAGAGGAAAGCGAATTAAACCAAACCCTCTTGGATACTCTGCACCTGGCACGCCATGATACCAACCGTGATATTTTGGGGCTGGCCAGCATCTGGATTCCCCAGAGCGCAGGGATGTTTGCGGGATTAGTTTTGCTGTCGGTTGGTTTGATCTCCCAGCTTTTTTTGCCCCGGCCAGAAAATGCCCAGTTAGAAACATTGGTCATTCTGGCTGCAAGTTGTATGCTCAGCCCAGCGATCGCCAGATATGGTTTGACCTGGATTGCTCCAAGTATGCCTAAACCAGACCCGGTTAGCAGCGCCATTCCGTTTAAAAGTTGGGAGGTGGGGGCCGCAATGGTCGCCACGATCGCCGCGCTGTCGAGCCAAAGGGATAGCCTTTTGGCTTTGGCCATAACCTGGCTCTGTTTTGGCGTAGGTGTATGTCTATTTACCTTGGTGAGGCGATCGCCAATTAATCATCAGACTTAGACTTAGATTTAGATTTTACCGATCAAATTGAACGTAATACCGAATCCTGCTGAATAACCTCATTTAACATTTAAAATGCTTGTAATCGTTACGACCATTACGTTGCATCTGTAAGCGATCCAAAGGATTTGATATAACCACATATAAACGAGAACTACCCATCAACCAAATGCTGATAGGTAGTTGTCAAGGAATTATGAAGCTACAAAACCTACAAAACTTATGTAATACAAAACTAGGTAATTGAGTAGCCTAATCTAAATAGCCCATTAGTGCTGAAACGCCAGTGGACTTATTCGGAAACATGGGGCGATTGTTGGGCAGGCCACTATTTTGCTTAGACAAAACGATCGAGCTAGCAAAGACTGGGCGACCACCGGGCAATCCATCAGCAGTTCTATAGTGGTGGGTGCTGGCGAACACAGGGCGGCTTTCGCCGAAAGTTTCGCGGATTTCGTGCTTTCCGGCAATGATTGGTCGATTTCTTCCGTACAATTCTTTCACATCCAAATGAGCAGCTACTATAGGGCGATTGTTTGGTAAAGGAGCCATCTCATATACTATTTCACTGCTCTTGGCTGCACCCTTTACCGTTAATGCAGCATTGCCATTAGCCGACTTAGCCGTGCTGGCACTTTTTTCCTTTGTAGAATTCTGGTTCTCGTCAGTTTTGCTAACGCTCATATTCCTTTGCCTCTTTCTGCTTATCCAACTTTGTTAAGCGAATGAATTACCTGCTTTGACACATGGTAATTTAATAATTAATAAATTGTAAATAATATACTGATTTTACTCTCTCTATGATACCAGAGTAAATCAATCCTTTGCGGATAATAGCGGATAATATTTGAATCTAAAAATTTTAATTTATTTGGTATGCGGTGCAATTATTAATATAACTAACCATCAGCTAGGCATCTCGATCGCTACAAGCTAATCCTGTCAATACCTAAGCAAGTTAAGCTTCAAACTTTAATTCCTTGCGCTTAGAGATTAAGTTTTTGTAAAAGTTAATTATATTAGTTTGGCTAATATAGTCACAGTAACCAGGCCACTAGTATCCTATCAGCAAGCCGTTGCCAATTTGAACACAATAGTTAATGGATCAGTTAAGTAAGACTTAACAATGATTAGTTTTATTAATGGCTGTTTACAATTCCCCTTTATATTTCTGGGGTTCGCAGAATTAGAATTAATCGGATATCGGCTGACCTGGCTATTGATCGCATGATCGCAGTGGCAACTGTGATTGTCCCTCTGACTTAGATGCCGCTGGCAATTTATGCGGGTGCGGGGAAAGATCTGCCTATTCCAGGGCTGGCGGTAGAGGCGCAATGTGCTACCTGTAATGCTAAGCGACAATAATTGAATTTAGGCTAACTGGAGCTTGATTAAATTACCCAAATGATTAGTCCAGTGCTGAGCTAGATCCATGCATTCTGCTTCAACCATCACCCTCACCACAGGTTCAGTACCAGAAGCACGCACCAGCACCCGCCCCCGATCGCCCAGGTTGTTGGTCGCATGATCGATCGCCTGCATGATTGGATCGCAGGTTTGCCAATTAGTGCGACGCTCTTTGTCAACCACCCGCACATTGTGGAGTAACTGCGGATAAGTAGAAAAACTTTGTTGTAATAACTCTGTCAAAGGTGCTTTTTGTTTGACGATCGCGGCCAGGTGCAAAGCAGTTAGCAATCCATCACCACTAACCCCATAGTGACGGCACAGCACATGCCCCGATTGTTCGCCACCCAGCATCGAACCAGATTTGACCATTTCCGCATGGACGTGGCGATCGCCCACCGGCGTGCGCACCAAGTTACCGCCCAGCTTTTGCCAAGCCCTTTCAAAACCCAGGTTTGCCATCACCGTAGTCACGATCGTGGCATCGGGCAACCTGGCTCCCTCCAGCAACTCCTGTCCCCACAGATACAAAATATAATCGCCATCAACTACCGTACCATTGGCATCTACGGCCAAGGCGCGATCGGCATCACCGTCAAAGGCAAAGCCAATATCAGCATTATTTTCACGCACCGATTGTTGTAAGGCATCAAGATGGGTGGAGCCACAGTTAACATTAATCCGCTTGCCGTCTGCCTGCTGATGCAAACTAATTACTTCTGCGCCGCAGCGGCGAAAGACCGATGGAGCCACGCTGGTTGCCGCACCCCAGGCCAAATCCAACACTATTTTTAAGTTGGCTAGATCTGTGCGAATTGAGCTGACCAGAGAGTCTTGATAGGCATTGATTAATTGCGATCGAGAGCCAAAACTACCCCAATCATGGCGATCGGCATTTTGTAAATGAGCATGACTAGCCTGGGTATTTTGGCCAGCAGCGATTAGCGCCTCGATTTGATCCTGAAGCTGAGCACTAATTTTGCAGCCATCCGCCCCAAAAACTTTAATCCCATTGTCACAGGGGGGATTGTGGCTAGCAGATACCATGATTCCGGCGATCGCTTCCGGCATCTGGGCAGTTAGATAGGCCACCGCTGGAGTCGGGCACAGGCCAATTAACGAAACATCCAATCCTGCGGCAGTCAGTCCCGCTGCCAGAGCGGCTGAAAGCATATCACTGGAAACCCGCGAGTCCTGGCCAATAAAGACCGTGGTGGCATTGGGATGCAATTTACTACCGGTTTCCCGTAAAACCAAACCAGTACAAAAACCCACTTGCAGCGCCAGATCTGCGGTCAAAAAATCACCCACATGACCGCGAATGCCATCAGTGCCAAATAATTTCATTTAACTCACCCTCACACCGATGTGAATAACTGCGTGCTACGCATAATACATGCATACATATACAAATGAATGCCGCAAAAAACAATAGTTCCAGATTAGTCGATCGCTCTAGGGCTCAATCTCCGCAAGGTTTGCTAGCTTGGATACCCTCAAATTTCAAAAGATGCTTATAACTTTAACCAGCGCCAAAATCATAGCCTTCTTGCGATATATATCAAGAATCTGGCGATCGTGACTGGATAATCCATACCCATTACTAAAATTTTTTGATGCTTTTAGCCTCTTCCCGTAGATAGACTATTGGCAAAGATTAAAGGTTGCGATGGTTTTAGCATTAATCAGTGAAGTAATCAGTTTGAGAACTTATCAAGATCAGCGCAAATTATGCCTCTCAGCCGATCGCCGCAGTGAGCTTAAATTACTTTACGCAGCTTTTTGTTTAGAATGAGCATACGATCGATCGTCCAACCCAAAACTTCTCGCAATCTACAAACTCCAAGAGTGGCAATCGATCGAGCCCAGGAACTAATACAAACTATGGTCGCTATTCCCACCCAATCCATTAGCAAGAATAAGCTGAAGCCCTCTATTCGCACCGCGATCGAGCAATTGCAATCGCAACTGGTGCAATGGCGGCGCGGGTTTCACATGTGGCCAGAGCTTGGCTTCAAAGAGCAACGCACTTCAACTACGATCGCCCAAAAGCTCTCAGCATGGGGTATTCCCCACCAAACCAATATTGCCCAGACTGGGATTGTGGCCACGATCGCCAGTAGTAAATCAACCGCCGGGCCAGTGCTAGCAATTCGCGCTGATATGGATGCGTTGCCCGTGCAAGAAGAAAATATTGTGGCCTATCGATCGCAAATTGATGGCTTGATGCATGCTTGCGGCCATGATGGCCATACGGCGATCGCCCTGGGGACGGCCTATTACCTGTGGCAGCATCGTGACTGCTTTGTCGGTACAGTGAAAATAATCTTTCAACCCGCCGAAGAATCGCCCGGTGGCGCAAAACCAATGATCGAAGCCGGGGTGCTAGAAAATCCAAACGTTGATGCGATTATTGGTCTGCACCTGTGGAATAACTTACCCCTGGGGGCGGTGGGGGTGCGCGGTGGGGCATTGATGGCAGCCAGCGAAAAGTTTCATTGCCTGATTCAGGGGCGAGGTGGCCACGGTGCAATGCCAGAACAAACCGTTGACTCGATTCTGGTTGCGGCGCACATAGTTACAGCCTTGCAAACGATCGTAGCCCGTAATACCAGCCCGATCGAATCGGCGGTGGTGACTGTGGGGATGCTCCATGCTGGCACTGCCATGAATGTGATTGCGGATACGGCGAAATTTGCGGGTACGGTGCGCTACTTTCAACCGGCGATCGGTGAAATGATTCCTAAACGGATGGAGCAAATTATTGCTGGCATCTGTCAGGCGCACGGGGCGAGCTTTGAATTTGACTATCAACGCATCTATCCAGCGGTGATTAATAACCCGGAAATTGCTGATCTGGTGCGATCGGTGGCAGAAGCGGTGGTGCCAACTGAACTTGGTAATGTACCCGATTGCCAGACTATGGGCGGTGAAGACATGTCATTTTTCCTGAATGCAGTACCCGGTTGCTACTTTTTCCTCGGTTCTGCCAATCCAGCTAAGGATTTAGCCTATCCGCACCATCATCCCAAGTTTAATTTTGATGAAACGGCACTGGGCATGGGGGTAGAAATTTTTGTGCGTTGTGTGGAGCAATTTTGTAGGTAGCTCAAATATCTGATATAGCAGTATATAGCAGCCATAAAAATAATTGGTAGTGCTGAACAAGTAAGGATCTAGGAGATAGTTGAATATCCATAACCCAAATAAACTAAGCTCCGAATTTTAAATCGATTGCCAATTATCCTTACTACTGCATGACTACCAAATAATTAGAACGCAATTGATAATTGATCTTTGTAAGCATCTTTAAGCTAACTACATCTGTAATCTGTCTTAAATCTGCCTAAAATCTGTCCTAACGCAGTCTTCGATTGCTCTAACGCTCTAACAGCGCTAATGAGATTAGTTAGTTATGCAGCGGCTCTATTGCCCTAACTATCTAAAGACGATCGTTCGATCGCTATTTAACTTCCGTTGAGCTAGTCTCTTGTTCCAGTTCTTGCATTGGCTTCTGGAAGATCATAATGTGTTGGCTGGGCAACGACTCATCTGTTTCTAGCCAACTGAGGCCGACCGCTGCCATTTCTTGCTTGGCTTGACGTTGGGTCATTTTATGCAAGGTTTTGATCGCAATAAACGGATTTTCGCGGCGATATTCCACCAGAACTACTCTGCCGCCTGATTTGAGCGCTTTAACGATCCCCTGCATCATTTCATGGGGGTAGGCAAATTCATGGTAGGCATCCACCATCAACGCTAGATCGATGCTTTGGCTGGGAAGATGGGGATCTTGGGGATCGCTCAGCACCGTTTCCACATTATCGATCGCATTCTCGGTTTTCAAAAATCGCAAAATAT
The DNA here is from genome assembly GCF_000317065.1 of Pseudanabaena sp. PCC 7367. Taxonomy (GTDB): domain Bacteria; phylum Cyanobacteriota; class Cyanobacteriia; order Pseudanabaenales; family Pseudanabaenaceae; genus Thalassoporum; species Thalassoporum mexicanum. The sequence goes on along the minus strand of NC_019701.1, from coordinate 1,373,017 downwards.
CGATCATTTCTGGCTGGATATCAACGGCATACACCTTGCCCTGAGTGAGCTGCTGACTGAGCCGAAAGCTAAAATAGCCCGTCCCCGCGCCAATATCTGCCACCACGTCAGTAGGTTTGAGGTGCAATGCGGCGATCACTGCGTCTGGATCTTCCTGCCACTGCCGACTGGGGCGCTCTAACCAAACCGCTTCAGTGTGTCCCATCACCTTAGCGATCTCCCGACCAAGGTAAAACTTACCGATCCCATCTGGGCTATGGAGCGCGTGTTTAGTATAAAAATCCTGCTTTGGTTCTATCTGGCTGGCAACTTCAGGGTCATAGACTGGCAGTTGGGCGATCGTTGCTTCGGCTTGAGTTGGTTTGGGGTTTGCACCGATCACCAAATTCAATTTTGGCACTGAGAATGCTAAACGATCGCCTCGACTTTCATTTTTGCTCCAAGTAATATCTACCGCAGCAGGGTAAGCCCATTCAGCCATTGCCGGAGCAGCTAAGGACACAAACAAGCCAATTGTAATCATGCCCAAAATAATACTCAAACATCCAGCCGCGATCGCTAGTTTAATTGATTTATTTGAATTTATGATTCTTGTGTCGGTATTCTTATGCAATTTTTGGCCTCAATAGCTTAAATATTTGGTAATTATGTTTTAGATATGCTTAAATACATGCATCTTTTTGTAGTAACTCGATCGCACTATCAGCATTTGTCTGAAGGCATCTAGGGCTTGATTGCCAGAATGTATGCCAGGGTAAACTAATTTTGTATCTTAGGTTAAATCCCATCTAGACATAAGGTTAAGTATGATGATTGCTGCAGTTGCCTACGTTTTTATCTCCGTTTTATTAATCGCAGCAGCAATGTTGCTATTTTTAAAAGCATTGCAGATGTTCCGCATGCCTGCACCATTTGCGAAGCGATCGCTTAAGCCAAGGGTTGGTGTTGCTACTCGTCAGGTTGATCTGGCTAATGATCGCCAGGAGATCGTCGAAATGCTAGAGCGCCAGTTCCATAGCAGCCCCTCTACTGATCTTTGAATTCCCTCATATCTTTGGTTGCCATTTTGTGGTTCTATCGAATTAAGTAGGGCGATTTAGATAAGGCGATCGATTTTGTCTCTTAAAGGTTCTAGCTCTATTTAAGGCGAATTTAAGATTAAGTAAATAAAAAGACCGTGATATTGTTCCCTGAACGGTATTGGGTTGAATCTATTTGATTTAATGACTTGATGTTGAATAAATCAACTAATTCTATTTATTTTTCTATTTATTTCGTAGGCCGACTGATAAATTTATAGTTATTGTGATGCATTTTATCAATGCAATGGCTATGAAGCATGAAATAAGCAAGATTAGCGATCGTAGCTGTTAACCGATTGGCCAACTATTTGTTTTTATTTATGATTGTTCGGTCAATATATATAGGCTAAGCATTCTGGTTTAAGCATATCCCATCCGCAAATCCAATCCCATCCCAATAATGTGTTGTGACCATGAGATCGTGGCTTTCTCTTCCATATCCAAATTCTGAAGACGATTTTGTCGCCCGCCGCAAGCAAATTCGGCAGAAACGGCGATTGAAGTTTTTTCAGCATATGTGGCAAATTGTATTTATTAGTAGTGCCACTACTGGTTTGGTTTGGTTGGCTTCCCTGCCCGATCTAAAGCTAGATAACTCCAGTCAAATTGATATTGAAGGTAACAAGCTGTTAACGCGGGAAACTTTGCAGGATATGGTGCCAGTTAGTTATCCACAGCACATCTTTTGGGTCAAGCCCCATGAAATTGCTGAACAGTTGGAAAAGACTGCTCCGGTCAAAAGTGTGGAAGTGCAACGTACTCTTTTTCCTTCTAAGCTAACCGTGATTGTGGAAGAGCGGGAACCAGTTGCCAGAGCCCTGCAATTTAACGAAGAGGGCTTATTAGATGAAAATGGTGCCTGGATGCCCCTGCATAGCTACCCCAGTTCGATCGATCAGCCCCAATTAACTATTCTGGGCTTTGATCAACAGGTGGCTGAGGTTTGGGCTGAAGCCTATGACCACATCAGCAACAGCCCGGTCAAAATCACTCAGGTGGACTGGCGGGATAAGTCTAACTTGATTTTGATCACCGAGTTGGGAACAGTGCATTGTGGTATCTATAAACCTAATAAGTTGGCGCGCCAATTAAAGACCCTCGATCGATTGCGTAAACTCGATCGCGTTCTTGACCCCGAAAGCTTTCTCTATCTGGATTTGAGCGACCCTAATAGCCCAGTCCTGGAGATGTTAGACTCGGCTAAAGTTGATTTGTCGGCAATAGAGTTATAGACTTGCAATTTAGTAGCTGATTAATCTAGCCAGTTTAATTGGTGATTGAGGCAAATCTAGTCAAACTAGAGCCAACGAAAATCCTATAACATGCTAAAAATTCTGACTGAGTTTGATTTAACATGTAATCTTGTATAACTGGCAATGTTTTATACTTCTACTTTGCAGTTTTAATGACACCTGAGAATAATTGGTCAGAGCTAGAGTCCGATAGCTCTGGGGACAACGCACTATCGGGCATCCCAATGGCTAACGAAGCCTATGAACACATACCCCATGCTGAACTAAATTTAGGCAATTCCCTTAATCATAAGCATAGCAATAAACAGCAACCAGGAGTTGACGGAAAATTGGATGAAATCACGCCGGGTAGTATGGCAAAGATAAAAGTCATTGGCGTAGGTGGTGCTGGTGGCAATGCCGTTAACCGAATGATTGCCAGTGAGGTATCTGGTGTTGAGTTTTGGTCTGTCAACACTGATGCGCAGGCTTTGATTCAGTCCTCGGCATCACAACGGTTTCAATTGGGGCAAAAGTTAACTCGTGGCCTGGGAGCAGGCGGCAATCCAGCGATCGGCCAAAAAGCTGCCGAAGAGTCGCGGGATGATATTGCGGCGGCGATCGAAGGGGCTGATTTAGTATTTATTACCGCTGGGATGGGTGGTGGTACTGGTACTGGTGCTGCCCCAATCATTGCTGAAGTGGCCAAGGAAACCGGCGCACTGACGATCGGCGTAGTTACCAGACCCTTCACCTTCGAGGGCAGGCGACGCACCCAGCAATCGGAAGACGGGGTGGAATCCCTACAAAGCCGCGTAGACACCCTGATTATTATTCCCAACGACAAGTTACTTTCAGTGATTTCCGAGCAAACCCCAGTCCAAGAGGCCTTTAGGGTTGCTGATGATGTGTTGCGCCAGGGCGTACAGGGTATCTCTGATATTATTACTATTCCTGGGTTGGTGAATGTAGACTTTGCGGATATTCGGGCGGTAATGGCCGATGCTGGTTCAGCCCTGATGGGGATCGGCACGGGTTCCGGTAAATCGCGCGCCCGTGAAGCTGCCATGACCGCGATCTCATCGCCACTGCTGGAGGCTTCGATCGAGGGTGCCAATGGCGTGGTCTTCAATATCACTGGCGGTAGTGACCTGACTTTGCATGAAGTAAATGCCGCGGCCGAAACCATCTATGAGGTGGTCGATCCCAATGCCAATATTATTTTCGGGGCGGTGATTGATGACAGCATGGAAGGCGAAATTCGGATCACCGTGATCGCCACTGGTTTTTCCCAAAAGCCAAATGTTGCACCAACGCCTAAAATCAAAAAGCAAGTACCAGTCAAGTCGCCGATTGTGCCAAATACCCCTGCGCCTAGTCCCACCGCTGCCGATCCCAGGATCAGCAAGCCAGGTCTGGACATTCCCGACTTTTTGCAACGCAGACGACCCAAAAGGTAGATCTTTGGTTGTTAGTTGTTAACATAGCCAGATCAAAAATCCGATTGCTGGTAAGAACAAACAGCCCATCCCCACATTCGATCGACTGGGTTGGTGAGGATTTACTCACATGTGGCGATACCTTAACATTTTGGGGATTCGATCATTGAACCCCAAAAGGAATGCTACGATGCCAACAGTGGGTTTTTTTTAGCTGTGATTACTCATACCAAAATTTCCCGTGAGGCTTCAAGGTTAGCACGCTTGTCTTCCAGTGGCGAAGATCGGCTGCGTTTATTTGCTGGATCTGCGAATTTGCCCCTGGCTCAGGAGGTGGCAAATTATTTAGGCATTGAACTGGGCCCAATGGTCAGAAAAACCTTTGCCGATGGTGAGGTTTATATCCAGGTACAAGAGTCGATCAGAGGTTGTGATGTTTATTTGCTCCAACCAACCTGTAGACCAGTCAATGATAATTTGACCGAACTGTTAATTATGATCGATGCCTGCCGTCGAGCATCCGCGCGGCAAATTACGGCGGTGTTGCCCTATTATGGCTATGCCCGTGCCGATCGCAAAACAGCCGGGCGAGAATCGATTACGGCCAAGCTAGTCGCCAATTTGATTGTGCAATCGGGAGCCGATCGGGTGATTGCAATGGATTTGCATTCTGCCCAGATCCAGGGCTATTTTGATATCCCCTGCGATCATGTCTATGGCTCGCCGGTATTGATTAACTATATTTTAGATAAACAACTGGAAGACATCGTGGTGGTGTCGCCGGATGTGGGGGGGGTGGCCAGAGCCAGAGCATTTGCGAAAAAGCTGGATGATGCGCCGATCGCCATTATTGATAAGCGTCGCCAGGCTCATAATGTGGCTGAAGTGTTTAATGTGGTGGGCGAAGTGGAAGGTAAAAACGCGGTGCTGGTGGACGACATGATCGATACTGCTGGAACCATTACGGCGGCAGCCAAATTGCTGCGTCAGGAAGGAGCCAAGCAAGTATATGTTTGTGCGATCCATCCGGTGTTTTCACCACCAGCGATCGAACGGCTTTCTCAGGCAGGCTTTGAGGAGATCATTGTCACTAATACAATCCCAGTCCCCAAGGATAACCATTTCCCGCAACTGACTCAGTTGTCGGTGGCCAATTTGATCGGTGAGACGATCTGGCGGGTGCATGAGGATTCCTCGGTGAGCAGTATGTTTCGCTAGTCGCTCTGGCTTGGATTAAAGATATCGGCTCATGCTGGTATGTTTTGTTTTGCTAGGCCGATGCTGATCAATTTTACAAAGGCGATCGCTTATATTTTAGCCAGATCGTTAAATTTGGGCTGATTTAAATTGCCAGGGCTCTGGCCAGGGATCGCCGCCAATTTCCAGTGCGGCTTGATTATCACTGGCTCTGAGTTGCAAGCCAGGGCTGGAGAGATTAAGCTGAATTTGTCCATTCAGGGTATCAGTGCTGAGCAATTTCAAGCCAGTTGCGGTGGGCACCAATACCTGATTACCAGGGCGATCGCACCAACCAATTACCTGCACCCAGGTTAAGGAGCGATCGGCATTGATTTTATTTTTGTGGGCATAAATGTGCCATTCTCCCCAGGGCTTGACCTGGCAATAGATCTGGCTATCTTCCGGTAGAAAAGCCCAGAACTGATTTTGATAATGAATGCTGACCATTGCCACATTAGTTGGTTGGCCGACAAATTCACGCCTCCCGCCAGCGGCCGTGATGCTGAGGGTGGGATGGCTGGCAAAGGAATTGCACTGCAACCAAAACCATTTATCCGGAAACGTGCGCCCCCAGTTCTTTTCGCTATAGGCTGGAGCATTGGTAAACTTATAAACATCACCGCACCAGTTGATCTGGCCAGAGGCGATCGCATGGGATTGCAAAATTTGCCAGCCCGGTTCAAATACGCTCAAATAGGACAAGATTCCCATCACTGCTCTGGGTTTTTCTTTGGGCTTTTGGGATGTTTTGGTTTGACGAGGGGTTGCTTGTCCCTGGCGATAAATTTTAGCGTTGCGATCAAGCGGCTCAGTATTTAATCTCGATCGTGGCTCGTTAATTTGTCTATTTTGCTGATTGTGTCTGGGTGAATTAGCTAAGTTGCTAGAAATGCCTGGATCGATCGGCGCTTCTGGCTCTGACGATCGCCCCGATTTGGCAACCCCATTGGTCGAATTAGTTAAATTAGTAAAACTGCCCCAAGTGCTAATCGTGGTAATTTCATAGTCCCAGGTGCAAAACTTGCCTGTGGCTGGGTCTTTGAGCATGCCCTGGTTGTGGCGATCGCTAACCCGATAGCCCTGATCGCCTGCGCCCCAATGCTCTAACCAGCAAGCATCATAATCAGCCCGGAAATCCCCCGTATTAGGCAGCGTGCGCCAGATTAATTGCTCATCTATTCCCAAAACCTGCGCCGATCCACCACTATAGGGGGTATGTCCCTGGGGATCATCGATCGCATACATAAATACAAACGACTGCCTGGCCTGGGGCAGCGTCACCCGAAAATACCAACCCTCAAAAAAACGATCGCTACCACCATGCCAGTGGTAACCAGAGTGGGGCACTAAAGCCATTTGCTCAAGAAACTGTAGAGTATTTACAACTGGCTAATTCTAATGCGGCTCAGATTAATTAATTTGAGCAATATTTGATTAATGATTAATATAAGCCAATTTGACAGGTTAATCAGATCCAGGCAGTTCAGCGCCAGATGATCAGACTTTTAGTATTTATAGCATTGAATATTACCCGCCACCTTTTTTGCTAGTTATTTGCAGGTTAACGAGCCGCGATCGCCGCCAGCACCAGGAAAAACAAAAACGAGATGCCGATCGTAGGAATGAGTTGAAAGGTACGATCGAGAAAATTCGCATCAGCAACTGTCGCTCTTCGGCAGGCCGTACTCTGACAACTAGCCAGATTGTTACCTGGTGCAGCATACTGGCTGAACATAATAATGCCAATCATGCTACCCAGGGCAATGATCATAAAAATATCGATTGTGGCCATGATCCCCTTCCTCCAACGCCAGTCCGATTGTTACCATGCTTTACCAAGCTTTGTCCCTGATGTACTTATCCCTTATGTAATTCTAGCAATTACGATATGTCAAATAGGGTTGCAGTAGATTAAGAAGAATTAATTTTAATCAGCCTTGACCCAGATCACCGCGTTGGCGGCAAAGCTAAAATAAAATTTTAGAGGGCAAGTATTATTAATTAGCGATCTGGCCAGCGAAAATGCTGAAGCGATCGCTCAAGAAAAGACTGTATTCTATACGTTACATAGACTTGTTGCTCTAGAAGTATTGAAAATCATTGAGACTGGCACAGGGATTCATTGAAGTGAAACCAGAGGACAGGCATGGAAAATACAAAAAATGCCCGGTTTCATTAGTTTGCTACTCATCATCTGTTATTTGTGAACTAAACATCATATGGTCAGCCTCAAAAATACCATTGAGGATCTGGTAGTAGAAGAAGCCAAACACCAACTGCAACGCTTGGGGAATAGTATTTCACAAAGTATTGAATTGAGCGATGTTGCTGCCTATGCGCTAAATCTACTGCCACCAATGTATGCCAGTACCGATCGTGGCTGGCTACAGCAACGTAAGCGTGCTCATAGCGAAATGCGCCCCAAGGTGATTAGTGCTGTCCAAAAGGCGATGATGAATGTGAGCAGAGATAGCGATCGTGAAGTGACACCGCTTTCCGGTGTAGATATCTCATCACCCGCCCACGCCCTGGCGCAACTCCAAAAAATATTCAATAAGCCCCATATGAATTGGGCAGAAGTACCCCAGGCAACCTTTGTGGCACTGGAGGGGGTAAGATATGGCAGCCTTAGCCCCCACTCCTATGTCAGTCGTACCCGCAAGCAGGTTAGCGACATTAAAGATTATCTAAAACGAGCCAAGTTTCGGCAAAGTACCTGGCGCGAACGCAAGCTTGATTTTAATCATGCCAGCAATCATGTCAACTCGGTAGCCGCGATCGCCGAGGAATATCCAAGTGGTGATCTGGCCGATCGTGATGACTTTGATTCCTATATGCTTAACGCGGACTATGGGATCACCAATGTGCTTGAAAAGCTGGTACTGACAGAATCTGAAGAACAGCTTAAGCGCCTGAGCAGCCTGGTGTCCAGGCAGGTTAAGGGCGAGGATGTGGCTGCCTATGCCCTGAATCGATTGCCACCGATGTATGCGACCTCTGCCCAGGGCTATAAACGGCAGCAACAGCGTGCCCACCTTGAGCTAGCCGACGAAATAGAATCGGCCGTGGTGCAAGCGATCTTGACCTTGAGTAAAACCCCTAAACGTCTGGTTGGGCCATTGCCCTTTACTAGGTTTGACCTGGAGCAGGATAAATCATTATCTGAGCTGCGATCGTTGCTGCAACGGGATGATATTACCTGGCGAAATGTGGCAATTATGGTTGAAGAAGCCCTCGAAGCTGCCCGCACGATGGGGCCAGACTGGCGCAACCGCTGGAAAACCGTTGGCAAAATCTATAAATCATTGCGATTGAAGCCTGGGGATGCGGATATGTCATTGATTGAAAGCAGCCAGGGTGATGTTTTACTGATGAAAGCAAATAATTGGCAAACCTTTGGTTGGTTGGCGGATAATCCCCGCCTGGTCGCTCGCAAAACCCTCCAGCGAATTCCCTCGGTGGCCTGTATTGAATTGCATTACCCCTTACTAGCCACTCCCCTAACTTATACCCGCCCAGAGATGGCAGATGATGGGGTGATCGCCAGCCTCAATGGTCATGCCAGTATCTAGAATTAATAATTAATAGGGTTAGGATTGGTTTTTTGGCAGGCGATCGCTGGCCTACAGCCGATATGTCAATATATATTATATATCTGGCCTTCATGCGATCTTCGGTAAGACATAGGTAAGCCATAGCTTGTAAATGCTGATCACCAGTATGGCTGAGCCTAGCATAAGGCTTGTATAATGCTCTTGCTATCTATGTCTGGGGAAATATTTAAGCTTAAACTGGCCTAGGAAACGGTGCGATCGTCACCAGCTAATCCCAGCATTTTGTAGAATCTAAATATATAGAACCAAGAGGACATAAATGATCGCAACTACCCCACTCCTGCGTACCCAAGAAATTCCCACCCTGCAATATCAAAATGTGATTACCCGTTTGGATGCTAGCTGGGAAGATACCCTATCAACTTTATTGGGCTTAGGTAGGGCTGCTGGTGCTGATTTTGTGGAATTTTTCCTGGAGCGTGTCAATTTTGTTAGTTGTCTGGCCGAAGATGACTCGATCACCAGTATTTCACCCCGTCTTTCCACTGGCGCTGGCGTGCGAGTATTCAAGGGCAAGGCCGATTGCTATGTCAGCACTAATGATGTCTCCTTTGCGGGGCTGAAAGCTGCCCTGGAAAAAGCGATCTCAATTTTGGGGCTGAGCTTACCCGCACCCACTGCCTATATTCCTACGGTTAATCTGGAGCTGCTGCGTGATTACACGGCGATCGGTGGTAATCAAATTAATAATATTAACAATAAAGAAAACTGGTTGGTAGGTTGTAGCTCGATGCAGGAAATGGGCGAGATTTTGTTGCAGGCCAATGGAGCCCTTGCTAAACGAGCCAGCCATGTACAATCGCGCCGTTCCAGTTATTTCCGCGATTGGCAAGAGGTTTTGGTGGCTGCCAGTGATGGCACTTTTGCCAGGGATATTCGCCTGACTCAGTCAGTGGGCTATAGTCTGCTTTGTGCTGATGGTACAAATCGATCTTCGATCAACAAACGCAATGGCAGCACCGGCGAACCAGAGTTTTTGCGCGGTTGGCAATATGACACCGATGCAGAAGAAGTATCCGAATCGGCCGGTAAGATGCTCTATGCCGATTATGTGGAATCGGGCACCTACCCGATCGTGATGGCAAACAAATTTGGCGGTGTGATTTTCCATGAAGCCTGCGGCCATTTGTTGGAAACCACCCAGATCGAGAGTAAAACTACGCCATTCATCGATAAAAAAGGCGAGCAGATCGCCCATGAAAGCCTAACCGCTTGGGATGAAGGCTTGAGTAATAATGCCTTTGGCACGATCGACATGGATGATGAAGGGATGCCGGCGCAACGCACTTTGCTAATTGAGAACGGCATTTTGAAGAATTTCATTAGCGATCGGGCTGGTTCGATCCGTACTGGCCACCCCCGCACCGGTAGCGGTCGTCGTCAGAACTTTGCCTATCCTGCCGCCAGTCGGATGCGTAATACCTATATTGCCCCTGGTGAATATGCGGTCGATGATTTGTTTGCTTCGATCGATAAGGGCATCTATTGCAAGAAGATGGGCGGCGGTAGTGTTGGTGGTACTGGCCAATTCAACTTTGCGGTGGATGAAGCTTATCTCATTGAAAATGGTAAGGTCACCAAGCCCCTCAAGGGCGCTACTTTGATTGGGGAGGCCAAGGACATCATGAATAAAATTTCGATGTGTTCAGCGGATATTGATCTGGCGGCTGGTTTCTGCGGTTCGATCAGCGGCAGTATTTATGTCACGGTTGGTCAACCCCACCTAAAAGTAGATTCAATTACTGTGGGTGGTCGCTAGAGCTAAATTGGGCTTGGGATTGATAGGCTGGCGCATATTCACTAGATCTGTTCTGCAAGTCTAAAATTGTGGCGATCGAATCAGAGCCAAAACTCTAGATTTAGAATTTATGCCAGCAGTCCATTAATCCCCCTTGCCAATGACCTTAGTTGCTGGATCATTGCGATCGTATTGAATGATTACTTGTGATTAATCAGCGATCGCCCAAGCTCCCAGTTAACTAATTTGGCTAAGATTCAACACCAAGATTTTTAGCAATATTTATGCAGCTTGTTAGCTAGAAATATTCTTAAACTCAGCTAGATCGAGTGGCCATAGCAACTACAACGAAATCGAATCATCCACCTCTAAGCAATTTCTAAGTAATTTCTAAGTAATTTCTAAGTAATTAAATCCTCATAACTAGCCTAAATAATTAAACAATGACAGCAACCATTGCCAGAGAAACAACAAAATCAACCCTTAATATTGACGATCTTGCCAATCAGGTGAAAACGATCGCCGATCGGCTGGGCATTAGCAAATACGACATCTATGGATCGACCGTGGATGAAACCGAAGCTGATGTTTATGAGGGATCGCCCAAGCAGGTAGGAGCCTCCAATCGCTCTAGCATCACGGTGCGGGTCTGGAGTAAGCAAAATACGGTCGGCGTGACTTCCACCACCGACATCGATCCGGCTGGGCTGGAGCTAGCCCTCAAAACCGCTGCTGAAGCCAGTGCCTTTGGCGTAACTGAGCATGTGCCTGATTTCAGCCCCGAAGCGATCGCCCCCCTCGATCCGGCAGCCCTGGAACGGATTGAGCATAAAGAGCAAATTGCTGATTCTGCGCCCATTCAATCCCTATTGGATATTCTGCTATCAGCCGAAAAAGAACTGGTTGAAGCCCACGAGGCGATCGAGGCTGTGCCCTATAACGGCATGTCTCAAAAGGATGTTATCCATTTTTATCTCAATAGTGCCGGAGCCAAGCGCCAGGAAGCTCACAGCGTCACCACGTTGTTTTTGTATGCCCAAACCACCGAAGCAGGCGGCAAAAAACCGCGTAGTGGTAGCGCCTATCGCCTCAGTATTGGCCTGGATGGCTTAGATATTCGTGGTTGCATTGAGGAAACTAAGGAAAAAACGATCAGCCACTATAACTATCAGAAAATTACTACCGGTAAATATAAAGTTGTATTTTCTGCCAAAGCCTTTTTGAGTTTGCTCTATGCCTTCTCGAATTTGTTTAATGCCCAGAATATTCTCGATAAGCAAAGCCTATCTACGCCCGAATCGATCGGCAATGAGATAGCCAGTCCGGCGCTCTCGGTGTTTGATGATGAGTTGCATTCTGGCAATGTGGCCGCCAGTGCCTTTGATGGTGAAGGTACACCCACCCGCCGGGTGCCAGTGATTACGGCTGGGAAGCTAACTAACTTTTTGCACAGCGCTGGTACGGCAAAGCGCCTCAATGCCAAGCCCACTGGTCATGCCACCATGGGAGCCAAGGTATCGGTGAGTCCTAGTTTCTTGCATGTGTTACCCGGTGAGACAGAAAATGCGGCCTACGATCTGGCTAAGTTGGAAAATGTGGTTTTCATTGATGAATTGCAAGCGCTCCATGCTGGGGTCAATGCCTTGCAAGGGTCTTTATCCTTACCATTCAAGGGCTGGATCGTAAATAAGGGCGATCGCACCAGCATTGAATCGGCCACGGTGGCAGGTGATATTCTGGATTTGCTTAAGTCGATCGCCTACATTGAACCAACTGCCAAGGTTACGCCCAGAGGGGTCAGCCCCAGAGTGTGGATCGATAGTATGGCGATTACGGGCGACTAGTGATTGAGCAAAGTATAGACTCGCTCAGGATTATTTAGTTAACAACTAAGTCCTGCTAATTAGTGCCAAGGCAAGCGATCGCCATAATCCCGGTTCAGGTAGTTGGGAAGCTGGCGATCGTTTATGCTATTTATTGCTAATAATGCTAATAATTTGTATCCCTGGTAATTAAAGCCATATCTTCATTACCACGATCGCCCTATCCAGCCAACATGCTCACTACTCTCAACTCATTGCCCCCCAGATTGCTCAAAAGCTTGCTCGAACTCAATGCCACCGAGTTACATCAACAATTAAGCGGCCCTACCTTAATTCACTTCCCAGGTCAGAAGGAGCCCCCCTTATTTGTCTCAGTCCTTTTGCATGGCAATGAAACTACTGGCTGGAGAGCGATCCAGCAGCTACTCACCAAATATGCCAATCAGCCCCTACCGCGTGCCCTATCGCTGTTTATTGGCAATGTTGCTGCTGCCAAGCATCAAAAGCGCCACCTAGAGCATCAACCGGACTACAATCGGATCTGGCAACCTGGCCATACGCCGGAGCAAGAGATGGCGCAGCAGGTGTTAGCAGATATGCGATCGCGGGGGGTGTTTGCTTCGATCGATATTCACAACAACACTGGCCGCAATCCTCACTATGGTTGTATTAGCCAGTGCGATCGACGGTCTTTGCATTTAGCAAATTTATTTGGCCATAGTATTGTTTATTTCACCTCACCCAACACGCTGCTTACCATGGCTTTTGCCGAGATGTGCCCCTCGATTACGCTCGAATGTGGCCAACCGGGTAAGCCAGAGGGAACCAGGCATGCGCTGAATTATTTAGAAACCTGTCTGGCTCTGGATACAATCCCAACTACGCCTGTCACCGATATTGATTTATTTCACACCGTGGCGATCGTTAAAATCCCTGAGCATATTAGTTTTGGCTTTGGCGATCCAGCCTGTGAACCAATTGCGATCGATCTGTGTTTTCCGATCGATTTAGATCGGCTGAACTTTCAAGAACTGCCAGTCAATACTTCCCTGTGTTATGTGCGCTCCAATGGGGAAGCCAGCAAAAGATATCTAGACGTCCAAAATGAGCAGGGTGAAAATGTGGCCGATCGCTATTTCAAAACGATCGATCAGCAAATTGTTACCGCTGCGCCATTGATGCCCTCGATGCTGACGCTGAAGCCGGAAATTATCCGCCAGGATTGCTTGTGCTATCTGATGGAGCGGATGGCCTTGGCTGATTAAGGCTGATTAGCTGCTTAATTAAATTAAATAGAGAAAAAACTAAAAAACTTAGAACTTCTCGCCCAGGCCAAAACTAAACTGATTACCACCATCACTGGCAAAACCATAGTCGATCCGGATTGCCCCTAGTGGTGATCGAATCCGCACCCCCACACCATAGCCAGCACCCGTACCGGGTTTATCTCTGACCACCGAAGGCCTCCCAATCACGTCGTTATCAGTACCAAACGTAGTACCCACATCACCAAATACCACGCCATTCAGGATTGAGATAATCGGGAAGCGATATTCTGCTGACAGCAGTGCAAAACTCTTACCCGCACCGATCGCGCCCTGATCCCAGCCCCGTACCGTGCTGCTACCACCAAGGCTAAAAGCTTCATAGGGAGGGGCATCACCCAGAATCGTACCAATTTGGGCATTAAAAGCCAGAGCCTGTGGGCCTTCATTGAAATTAGTAAACTGGACTGGCAGATAGAAGCTATAGCTGGCTCGAATTCGATTGAAGAAAATTGAGCCACTGCCAAATGGAGCCGCGACCTCATTGGCAAGTCGTAACACCGAGCCACTGGTGGGTGCAACTGGGTCATTGCGCAAATCCCTGGCTACGGCTGTTTGAAATAAGAACAAATCATCTTTGCCCGAATCACTTACCGATAATTTGTTGCCGCTGTTATCAAAGGCAAAGGTATTATTGTCGTCGTCGGTGATCCTGACCCGCTCATAGCGGAAGCCCACCGAAGCAGTTGTATTGTCGTCTAATGGGCGTGAGAAGCCAAACCCAAACCCCAGTCGATTTTCCCTTGGGGTGTCGTCATCTGGCCCCACACCAACATTCGAGACCAGATCGTCTGGGTCATCAAAGATAAAGCTAAACAGGCGACGATTAAAAATATTGGCAGTAAAAGAGGTTTTATGGGGATCGCCAGCAATCCAGGGATCGGTGAAGTTGAGATCGAATAGTAGCTCGCGTTCACCAACTTGAATATCCAAGCCCAGTTTCTGGTTGTTGCCGCCCAGGTTTTGCTGCTGGAAGCTGACTGTACCAAATAGCCCAGAAGCGGAGCTAATCCCAGCCCCAACCGCGATCGATCCGGTATTGCGCTCTTGCACATTCACGGTCACGATCACTTTGCGTGGGTCTTCACCAGGAGACAGCCCCAGGTTCACATCGTCAAAAATCCCTAGATTGAACACCTGTTGCAGGTCATCTTGGACAGTGTTGCGGTTAAATACCTCGCCGGGCTGCAAACTCAGCTCACGGGTGACAATGTAATCATGGGTGCGACCTTCCACGATGGTGCCGTCTTCATTGGTGGTCTGACCTTCTTCATTCAAAAAGGCCACTGTAATCGCTTCGATTTCCCCTTCTGCCACGCTCAGGGTCACTGTGCCATCGGGGGATAGCCTGACTCCATCGGGTACTACCTGAGCCAATACATAGCCGCGATCTTGATAGAACTGTTCTAATTCTTCGACTCCCTCTTGGATGAAGCGGAGGTTAGCGGTTTTGCCAACTTGATCGCCGAAAATATTGTTCAGCACTTCCGACTTGGCGATCGTCTCGCCGGTTTCGGGATCTTCGATGCCCGCATCTAATACTTGAGTGCCCTCGGTTGTAATTGCCCTGAGCACTGGATATGGCTGCACCACAAAGGTGACTCTTACGCCAATGTCGGTGTCTTCTGGTTGCGCTTGCACATTACTAAAATAGCCAGTGCCAAAAACCGATTCAATGTCTGCTTGTAGTTGTTTGCGGGTGGTGGTGCGTCCTGGCGTAGTATCGATCGCCTGGTAGACTTCATTTTCCAGATCGGTTGGTAGGGATGTCCCTGCTGGCGTGACCACCAATACCTCACCGATCAAAACTGGAATATCTTCGGTGGCTTGAGGCGGTTCTGTTTCCGTTGGGCTTGAGCCAGGACTGTCTGGGCGATCTGGACTCTCTGGACTTTCAGTAGATTCAGTAGGTTCAGCCGGAGCATCTGTATCTTCATCATCTTCATCTTCAGTGGCAGGTGTGGTATTTTGGCTGACCTGAGTTAAAACCAATGGTTCATTGAATAGCTCACTAGTTGTCTCAATTGGTTGAGTGCCTTCGATCTCGGCAATATTTTGATCAGCGACCTGATCGACTTCAACTTCAGAGATTTCCGTAATCCCAGCGATTGCCGTGTCTGGTTCGGTTGCCTCGACCCGCGATGGCACTATTACCGCCACTGAGGTTGAGTAAATTAGGGTAGTCAAGGCAAGCAGAGTTAAACGCATATTAATAAAGCCACACACCAACTAGATTGATTATCGGGATTGAACCGCCGAAACGCAACAAGAACTTATTAGTTTAGTTTAGTATTAGTAAACCTGATTAAAGGACTGTTGGGTTATTAATCGATTCTTTTGACCACCTGGAATCAGCAAGTCTATATATTATTGAGATTTAGCGATCGCCGCAACTTGAAATCGGATGATCTGCGTTTAGTGGTAAACCAAACCACCAATTTTGGTTATTGAGATTCAGCTAACTGAAATTTAATTAGCCAGAATTTTCGTTGCAAACCATCATGATTTTTCGCTTAAGTTACAAATTTAACTTAGCTGATTAGGCTTTGATCATTCACACAAAGGCTCTATGCCCCAAGTTTTAATTCAACTAACGATCGCAATGCCCAAGCCATGCTTTAACATTCACAGGACTTTAATCGTGATTAATAGTCAATAACTATCAACCTCCACCAAGAACTGTGGTTCTAGCGGGAAGTGCAAGTCAATCACTATGCTGGCTAGGAAAATCAGGAGTTAATCCTTCGATCCTACCCAACTGCCCATAGCTTAGCTAACTTGTGAGGGAGAAGCTTAATCGGCGATCTAGGGGGAGAAGATGACTCAGGCAGTTAATTGAGTTTAGATCATGGGGATAATTACATAGTATCCCCCATTAGCGGCTAATTAGGCTAGTTTTTTCAGGGCGATCGGGGGTATTAATTGGCAAAAGCGGCCTGAATGCGGGTCATAACTTCTTGATAGGCGGCAGCGACATTGCCCAAATCCTGGCGAAAACGATCCTTATCCAGCACCCGATCGCTGGGATTATCGGTGCGCTGATCCCATAACCTACAGGTGTCGGGGCTGATTTCATCGGCAAGTAAAATATTGCCCTGCTGATCAAGGCCAAACTCCAGCTTGAAATCAACCAGGGTGAGATCGCATTGATTAAAAAAAGCTTGCAAATGCTGATTGACTTCTAAACCCAGTTTGCGCAGTTGTTGTAGTTGCTCTGGGGTAGCCAATTCCAGCAAAGCAATATGAGCATCAGTGAAGAGAGGATCGCCCAATTCGTCTTTTTTATAGTAAAACTCAACGATCGCCTGGTTTAACTTTGTCCCCAACTCTAGGCCAGTACGTTTAACCAAACTACCAGCGGCAATATTGCGCACTACCACTTCCAGGGGCAAAATTTTCACTGCCTTGATGGTCTGCCGATCGGTTGTGACTTGTTCAATCAGGTGGGTGGCAATGCCCTTGGATTCTAGATATTTAAATAAATTAGTGGCGATCGCGCAGTTTACCTCGCCCTTGTTGGCGATCGTGCCCCGTTTTTGGGCATTGAAGGCGGTGGCATCGTCTTTGTAGTAGGCCAGCAACACATTGGGATCGCTGGTGGCATAGAGGATTTTGGCTTTGCCTGCGTAGAGTTGTGCGCCGAGCTGAATTGGGTTGCTTGAATCACTGAGATCGCTGGTGCCTGTCATGGTTGCTATGAAAAAATTATTAGCTCTAATAACTCATTCAATTTAACAGGTTCGGGCGATCGCTTCTTGTTGTTAACCCCTCACGAAAAAATACCCCGTCAACCCAAACGCCACCACAATCACAAACCGCCTTACCCAGATTGCCTTTAACCGCTGGGCATAATGGGCAGAAAGATAACCACCGACGATCGCACCGATCGCCATCAATGCCGCCTGCGGCCAAAACACCACGTTACTGATCGCAAATTGGGCGATCGCCATGCCATTAATACAGGCATTCAGCAACGTTTTGATCGCATTCATCTGGTTAATGTTTTCCATTCCCAGGATCGTGAGGCTGGCCAGCAGCAAAATTCCTAGCCCACCGCCAAAGAAACCACCATAAACCGCGATCGCCAAAAATAACGGCAAAGCCCACCAACTAGCGCCATATCCTGCATTCGATTGTTCTGCCAACGCAACAGGATGATTTGTAATATCTCTGCGATCGATATGCTTACTCCGGCCGGCCAGATAAGTTGCCACCCGATTAGTAAGCGACTTACCAAAGGTAAACAACAAAGTTGCCGCCAGCATCAAATAGGGCAGAATTTGCCGAAACAGCTGATCGGACGTGCGCAACAGCAACAATGCCCCAGCCACACCACCAACCATGCTCACCAGACCAATTAATACCAATTGCCGCCATTGCCAACTAAACTTGCCCCGATAGGCGATCGCACTGGCAATAATCCCTGGCCACAGCGCCACCGTACTTGTGGCATTGGCACTGATTGGTGTAATTCCGACAAAAATCAAAGCCGGAAACGAGAAAAAGCTGCCCCCACCCGCGATCGCATTTAGCGCCCCGGCCATGATCGCTGCGATTAAAAGCAAGATTGCATCGGTTAAGTTCATTGGCAACTTGAGTTATTAAGCAAACTAATCAAATTAATCAAATTAATCAAAGTGATCAGAGCGATTGTCAGCGATCGCAAAATATTAAAAATACACACAAACCCTTCCCCAGCAACAAACTACCAGGAAAGGGTTTAAGTTTAACAATTTATCGATCTAGCTGATTCAGCTCAAAATGATTATGACTTTGGTTGTACCAGGTTCTCAGCTCCAGAGAGCACCTTCATCGACACAATCTTGTCGCCTAGCTTGAGGTTGGGCAAAATCCGATCGCCTTCCACCACATAGCCAATCACCGTAAAATTACCATCGATCAAATTCAAACCAGCCGGGGTCAAGTCCGAATCAAATAGATAGATGAAAAACTGAGAAGAAGCACCATTGGGTTGACCAGGGGGTCTGGCCATCGCCACTGTGCCAAATACCGAAAAAGGTAATACAGGCAAAGTTAGTGCTTCGCCCACATCCGAAAGGGTGAATTCATAAATTGGTACATCCTGAGTAGGGATTTTGATTTCCAGCGGCACGGTGCGGATCTCGCCAGTTTTGGGATCGACGTAGCCATCGGCATCACCAGGGGGATCGCCCGCTTGCAGAAAATAATTATCATCGGCGCGATTGAAGCTGAGGCCATCATAAAAACCCTGCTGCACCAGATCAACAAACTGACCCCCATTAACCGGAGAGCTATAGCCATCCACCACAATATCCAGCTTGCCCAGTTCAGTGGTTAGCTCAACTAGGGCTCTACCCTTGAGTTGGGGGAAGTTGTCATATTTGGCCGGCACAGTGAAGGGAAATTCCGCCACCATGTCTGCTTCGATTTTGCCCACATAACTGAGGGCATTTTCTACCTCGGCTTTGATGCCGTCGCGGTTCTGGGATTCGATCGCCTCACGCAATGGGGTAAGCGTATCGAGCAGGTTTTCGAGGTCTTGTGTCGCTGCATCTTTGTTTACCGCAGGCACACTGGCCAAAATCTTGTCTTTATTCTTGTTAGTTTGATTTGTGATTTTGACTATTTCTGAACCCAGACTCCGCCATCGCTTCAGGTTAGCTTGTTTGGGCATTGCTTCAAGCAGGGATTGAATCTTGCGGATTTGCTCGTTTTTGATTGGTAGAGCGTTGCGCAACAGGGTATCAGCATCCTTGATCGCACTTTTACTAGGCAAAGCGGCGATTAAGGGTTGTTCCCGCTGATGAATACCCAGAGTAATAGGAATTTCTGTCGCGGCAAAAGCAAAAGCTAGCGGCTGAACCAGCACTGCCAGCGATAGGAGCACAGCGATCGCGATCGCCATTATTGGCTGATTTGGTCTAGCTGCTCTCGACCGAGCAAATTTGGATTGCTGGTTGGTAGAGGACAAAAAGTTTAAACGTATTTTTTTAAGCATTACTTTGACATCGTAATTTGAGATCGCAACTAAGTAGCTATTCAAATGCTAAGACATTTAGTTACCCAAGTTCTAGATCGGCGCGATTTTATTGATTTGCTAAATGGCTAAGACTAGAAAATCCAGCCATTCAGTGGTACATATTTTTTAGTTGACCTGCCGATAAACCCAGTAATCTTGGCCTGCCGCATTATGATGGGATTATGTTTAGTTATGCCTTAACAGCCTTAACAGCCCTTAACAGCCTTAACAGCATAGATAAATAGCCTGGCAGTCAATCGGATTAAGTCGTAGTAGCTATAGTTGATGGAGCTTTTGAATCAATGGGCGCAACTCTGGGTGTAATGTTGCTAATGTTTTTTATGTCTACCCTGGCGATCAACCATGTGGTGCTAGAGCGGCGCTTGCAGAAAATTGAACAAAAATATCAAAAGAAACTCGATCGCCTGGTTGATGACATCGAGCATGAACAAACCATGCGCAATCAGCATCGCGTTAAGTTTCATACGGAGACCTCTGATGAGATTGCCTTGGCTACAGGCCAGCGACCGCCCATAACTAGCCCACTGATTGCTCAATATGCTGCTGGTTTAATTGCTACACCTCAAAAACATAAGCCCCAAACCAGCGATCTAATTGCTAAGTATGCAGCTAGTGCGATCGGCACACCTGAAGCATCTGAAGCACCTGAAGCACCTGAAGTAACTGAGCCTGTTGAACCAGCTACTAATTCAACCAGCCCGATCGATGCCTTGCCCCAGCATCCGCCCCAAACTAGCGCAGGTACTTCACCTTCTGCCACCTTTGCTGCGGATCTGACTCCCAAGCCCCAGATCAACTCCCAAATTCAAGTTTGGGCAAATAGTAGAAATCAGGCTCGCATTCCCGCCTTAATCAAATATGCCTATCACCAGGATGCGGTTACTCGTAATCTGGTGGCAGAATCCTTGGGTAAGTTAGCCAGCCTCAAGAGCTTAAGCCCCCAGGCAGAAATGGCGATCGCTGTGTTGGGTAAGCTCAGCCGCGATCGGAGTGTAACTGTCCGCCAGACTGCGATCGATGCCTTGGGGCAAATTAAGTCCGATCGGGTACTTGATTTTCTCATGCCAGCCTTAAAATCTCCCCATCGATCAATCGTCAGGAGTGCTAGTGGTGCGATCGCCAGACTGCAGTATTATCAGGCTCCAGCAAAGGTGGTTGTGGTTGAGTCGGTGAAAAAGCCCCCATTCAAAAGCCCCAATTCAAAGGCATAAAGTAACTAGAGTAATTAGTGAAAGCGCCCAGATTTACCAGATTTACCAGATTATTAAGTAATCAACTTTGCTCATTCACTCCGAAATTCATTCTCATATCTAATTCTGGTGCCTGTCCACAGCAGTTTTTCGCGCAAAGAATTATAAAAAGAGCTATCCTCCCGCAGCACAATAAATTGAGCCGGAAAGCTGGACATGCAAATATCTACCCGTTGCCCCGGTAGCACTGTGGTTGCCAGCACCCCATCCATCCACAACTTCATGGTCATATCATAATCAGCCAACGGCCAAATCCTTACTATGGTGCGAGGCGGCAGGATCAAAGCCCGACTCGACAGGCTCAGCGGACAAATTGGTGTAATGGCGATCGCCTCCATGCCGGGATGCACAATCGGGCCATTGGCAGCCACCGTGTAGGAAGTAGAGCCAGTGGGTGAAGACACAATCAAGCCATCACCTTGAAATTGATCGACCACTTCACCATCTATTTCTAATTCCAATGTGGCCGTACTCATCCGATCGGGAGAGCCTGGCTTGATGCACATTTCATTGAGGCAATAAAAAGGGCCAAAATTTTGGCGTGGTGGGATTGCACAACTACTATCCACGGTTACTACGCTGGCCTGGAGCATCATCCGCTCTTCGATCGCAAACATGTCACTTTGCAGCCGCTGCCAAACTGATTTGGTGTCTTGAAAGTCCTCGATCGCCTGGGTCAAAAAGCCCAGATGCCCGCCGGTGTTGATCGCCAGGATCGGCACCGATTGTGAGGCTAAATAGCGGGCTGCTCCCAAGGTAGAGCCATCTCCCCCCAACACCAGAGCCAGATCGATACCACGGGTCATCGATTCAATAAATACTGGATAGGGATTATCCTCAACCCCACTAGGCCCCATCAAAACCTTGCAACCAAGCTCTTCTAGTTCCTGGCTACACCGATCGGCCCAGTCATGGCTAATCTGGCTTCCCGCCTTGTAGGCAATTATGATGCTTTTTAAGTCCACAGCTTCTGTTTTTAGTTCTCAATAATTAACGCGATCGAGTGAGCCATATTCCTATCACTAAACCAGACATACTTACTAAGCCTTTTTGCTAAGCATATTTCCTAAGCATATTTCCTAAGCATATTCACATAGGTCTAGGTATTTAGGTCTAGGTATTAAGTAATGCAGTGTAAGTAAATTGACTTGGCTTGACCCAAACAATATTTAGTTCTATCTGGGAAATTGATGAATATTGATGGAGATTGATGAATAAGGGCATTTAGCCGAGCAAAGTTATAAGTCAATGCAATTTATTTGCTGATCACAATTTAACTATTTCCGATCGTATTCCGATCGTAACTTTTAGTTAGTGTAAGCTTATGCAAAGGTAAATTAACCCAGTGATTGGCTCCGTAATTGATCTAGGAATTGACTCTGTAATTGGCTTATACATTTAAATATCTCGCCATGAATAATGTAAGTTAATTGGCAGACCATATGTAAATTCAAATATTGATTTAGTAATTAACAAACAAGAATAGATTTATCCTAATAGAGGGCTTGTGAGGCATAGATAAATAGCTCTATTCCTTTGTAAATCGAAACAATCGTCACAGAAAAAGTTGCAAATTTCTTGTATTTTGGATACCTTGCAGTCACAAATAGCAATTTCTAAGCTAGGATTTGCAAGTAAATTAATGTCGTTAATGTTGTTAGGTTAAAGGCTGGTTATGAGTCAGGCTGAGTTTAATAATTCTGCTCCAGAATCCAAGACCTCAGAACTGCCCGCCGTGGGTGGCGATCGCTCTGAACATACGGTACATACGTTACAAACGTCTCCGCAGGCAAATGAGTTAAATGAAAACGAGACTATTGCCGCAATGGCTAGTGAGGCTGAGGCCAATGTTGCACCGCATGAATCCAAACCAACAGTTGTGGCTTCCCCTAGCGCTACTAGTTTGACGGGGGCGATGGCAGATTTAGATTTAGATATGGATTCAGATGCAGAGGTTACAGCATTATCTGAACTACCTAGAGACAAGCCGATCGCCAAGCCAGAGCAAGCAGAATCAGCGATCGAATCTCTGCCACCCATTACCAACGCATCATTAACATTAACTACAGGTGAGGATCGTAAATTGGCTACAAATATTACTAATCAACACCTTGAGGCTGATTCAGGTGAGCCAGTCGAAGCATCTCAAACAGTAGCTCAATTAAAAGCGCAGCTTGACCAAACCCAATCAAAGCTTCACCTGACCGAACAACTGATTGAAAAGCAAGAAACCTGGCAAAACTCGATGCAGATGCGGATTGCTGAACTAGAGCAAACGCTCCGCCAGAAAGAGGCAGAGATTACGCAGATTAATTGCGATCGCCAGGAACTCCGCAATCGCCTCAAGCGCCAGAAGCACCATAACTCCCAACTCAAAGCCGCCCTAGAGCGATGCTTGGATTCACCCATATCCCTGGCTGATAGTTTTGATGGCCATGAGATTCAGCTCGATCAACCCCTCCTCGATCGCACCAGTTTTCCTAACCCAATGGAGCCAGCCTTTGCCAATATGGGAAATATGGGAATTGAAGTGATCGATCGCCAGCCAACAGAGCCAGCTACCAATTCAGTTGATCTAAATTCTGCTCAGATTAGTGATGCTGCGGAAATTGAAGCGATTGAATCAGCCCTGGAAAGCTTGAGTGAATCGATCGCCGAGACGATCGCTAAGGTGAATGATTACAACGATGTTGATTTAGGCAAAACATTAATTCAAACATCAGAGCAAACATCAGGGCAAACATCAGATGTTGCAGAATCTGAACCGGAAGCGCCAGCGGTTCATGAGCTTAATCCTTTTGCCACGACGATCGCTGATTTTGATTTAAGCAATGATTTGAGTAAGAGCCCAGCTACTTTGACCAGCAATCCTGAGATCGAGGCGGTAATTGCCTTAGCCCAAGCCCAGGTTTTTGCAACCACCAGCGATCAGCCCTTTGCGCCTGAGCTGAATTCTAATCTAAATCTAATAGCCGAACAGGATAATGAGTTGGAATCAGAGCTAGCATTTACCGAGCCAGAGCGATCGACCCCTACTCCTGTAAATCCGACGACTCCGCAACAACCCAACCCAGCCCCCTATAACCACAGCAGCTATAACTATGCGGGGATTGTGGCCATTCCCAGGGTAGCTGCACCCAAGTTTATTCAAGACCTGAACAATAGCAAGGTTGGTAGCCCTGTTAGTTCTGTTAGTTCTAATAGCGCCCCTAATAATGCCCCTAGTAATGCCCCAAGTAATGCCCCAAGTAATGCCCCAAGTAATGCCCCAAGTAATGCCCCAAGTAATGCCATTGATCCAACGGTGCCAGCGCCAACGATCAAAGGCAGCGATCGGAAATCCCTTGCTTCTCTGGCGGCGGTGAAACTACCTCAGTTTCCGCCCCTGTCGCGCTAAGCTGAACTAATTAATTTCCTAAGTTCACGATTTTGACAATCACAGCAGTTTTTAGATCAAGTCTTAGATCAAGGTAATCCTGCTTGGTGAGACTTCTATGTCTTAATTAGAATTATTCTATGCCTTAATTAGAATTTTAGAATTAGCGATAGAGACTTGAAATATACCTGCACTTGCTGAAGTAGAAATTCGGATTAAGTTTTAAGCTAGCGACCATTTATTGCGATTATTGCGATCAACTATATTACCTACCGAACCTATTGAGATGCGGCCATGATTGGTTATCTGCGCGGGACGATCGCCGGTATTCGCGCCAGTGAATCCTCGCGTAAGTCGGCGACCTCTTCGATTTTGACCCTGGATGTGCAAGGAGTTGGCTACGACTTGATCATTACCAACAATGCGATCGAGAACCTGGCAGCCTCCGGCACCGAAGCCACCATTTATACCCACTTACAGGTGCGCGAAGATCAGATGGTCTTGTTTGGATTTCTGGCCGCCGCGGAGCGAGATTTATTTCGCCAGTTAATTAGTGTATCGGGGTTGGGCACGCAAATGGCGATCGCCTTGCTTAATACTTTAGGGCTGCAGGATTTAGTAAAAGCGATCGTGACCGGTAATGCCAGGGTGCTGAGCCTGACTCCGGGGGTGGGAAAAAAAACAGCAGAGCGGATTTCATTGGAGTTGCGATCGAAACTAGCCGATTGGCGGCAACATGCGGGGGTGGTCAATCCAGTGGTGTCGGCAGTGCAGGAAGATCTAGAAATGGCTTTGCTAGCATTTGGTTATACGGCCAAGGAAATTAATGCGGCGCTGGGGGCGATCGCCACTTCACCTGATCTGGTCAACAGTAAAGACGTGGAAGCCTGGTTAAAAGCAGCGATCGGCTGGCTGAGCAAAACTTAAGCTAATGTTTTAGAGTGATAGAGCTAATTGAGGGAGTGCCATTGTGTCAGACCAACCATCTGCTAACCCTGAACCAGAGTTGCCACCAACTCCAGCGCCCAGTCCGCCGTCGTCATACAGCGGCAATATAGACAATCCACCGCCGCCACCGCCAAAAGAATCCGGTAGCCTGTTGGGGAGCATTTTTGCTTTTTTCTTCAGATTAATTGTGCTGGGGGTGGGCATGTCGATCGCTACTGTTGTTGGCATTAGCCTGGCGATCGTCAAGCCGGATTTGGTGCCACCGATCAAGCTTGGTCGTTTGATGCGCCAGGAAGATCAAAAATTCACCCTTGCTGCTGATGTGCTGTTTGAGGGCGATCGGGCTGACCTAGATCCTGCTAGCCATCAAATTCTGGATCAAGTTGCGGCCGAACTGCCCTTGGAACCAGGTAAAAAAATCAGTATTTTGGGGCATATGGACAATGATGGCCAAGCCCTGGAAAGCGATTCCCTGGAGCTGTCCTATCAGCGGGCGGTGGCAGTGAGGGACTATCTGAGTCGATTGCGTGGCACAGAAACCTATTACTGGATTGCGCTGGGCTATGGGGGGAGTCAACCGATCGAGGTTAATAATTCTGCTGAGAACCGTCGCAAAAACCGCCGGATCGAGATTGTGGTTAGTGAGCCATAGGGGCGATGAATAGGGTATAAATGGAGCGATCGCTAACTATCTAATTTTCTATCTCGAATCTAAGGCATCAGAGATCAAGCTTTTAGCGGTAGATCGATCGACTATTGCTTAATCTAAGCTAGCCGAATGGGCATAATCGCTCTAGCTCATAGACCCAGCGATGATCATGTGATGATACTTGTGGTACTTGGCGATCGGATCGAGACCAACTCAAGCTGCCTTTATGCAAAATCTAGAAGTTTTTCCCTCATAAACCTCTACTACTCGACCAATTCAAACAGATCTAAATAGCCTCAAATAGACCAAACATAAATGCTGCAACCGTCTAAAACTATTTCCATCTTGCTGGTAATCAGTATTGCGATCGGTGGCCTCACCCTGGCCAACTTCGATCGGTTCGAGCAGATCATTGAGCTGGTGCAGCAGGCGGGAACATGGGGGCGGGTGGTATTCATTTTTGCCTATGCGATCGCTACCTTGTTGATCTTGCCTTCTACCGCATTTAATCTGGCGGGTGGGGCTTTGTTTGGGGTGACCGAAGGAATTTTACTCACCACCGTGGCGGCGATCATTTCCGCAATTCTGGGGTTTGCGCTAACCCGCTATTTGGGTTATTCAGGGAGCGAAAAGATCCAGGCCAAAATGCCCCAACTGACCGATCTGAATCAACAGCTTGCCACCAATGGTTTGGCCTATACCTTTGCGGCGCGATTGTTGCCCCTGATTCCCTATGGAATTGTCAGTTTTGCGGCGGGGCTGAGCCAGGTCAAGCGACGTGATTATTTACTTGGCACGATCGCCGGTACACCGATCGGTTTGCTGCCCTATGTGTGGTTGGGTAGTGCAGGGATGGCAGCGGTTACTAAGCATGATTTGTTGCCATTAACTTTGGCGAGTACGCTAGTGGCATTGGTGATCGCGGCGGGAACTTTTTACCAGCAGGATCGCCTAACTAAGTATTCAGAAGAATATCCAGATCCGCCTCAAAATCTGCATCCGGCTAAACTGGATATAGCAGAAGAAATATAATTAACTCAATTATTTCAGCAGTCGATCGAGTTAACCAGGGATAGTGCCATGTATGATCGCCGAAAACACAATTCAAACTAAACAACCCCGATCGCCCTTTAACTGGGATCAACGATTATTAATCGGTAGCCTGGTGATCTTTGCGATCGCCCTGGGGCTGAGGCTCTGGCACCTTGATACGATTGAATATCCTGTATTTGATGAAGTATATTTCCCCAAACATGCCGAAGAATATTTAACCGCCACCCCCTTTCGGGATGGACATCCCCCCCTGGCAAAATACCTGATTGCCGTAACGATCATGGCATTGGGGCATAATCCCTGGGGCTATCGGCTGGCCAGTGCGATCGTCGGCGCAATTATTCCCCTGTTGGCGATCGGGGTGGCCTATCGTTTTAGTGGCAAATGGCGGCTGGCGCTAATTACTGGCGCTCTCACCGTCACCGATGGTTTGTTCCTGGTAGAATCCCGGTTTGGCTTGATCAATGTTTTTCTGGTGGCATTTGGCCTGGCGGCTCTGGTTCTGTCCCTGGCCGCTCTGGAGCGCAAAGGCATAACTCGCACTCTCTACTTAACTAGTGCGGGAATTATGCTGGGGGCAAGTGCGGCGGCAAAATGGAATGGCCTGGGCTTCTGGTTAATGAGTCTGGTATTGGTGGCGCTAGTGTGGGTGAATAGTTGGCTGAAGCCGGAACTCTGTCAAGATCTGGGCATTCTGGACAAAATCAAAACCCTGGATTGGTGGCAATATTTACTCTGGTTGGCGATCGCTCCGGCTTTGTTCTATGAACTGCAATGGCTACCGCATATTATTTTGTATGCTCCCACCCTGGATATTGCCCAACTCAGGGATAATCCCAATATTGCTAACTGGTTGGTTTATACCTGGCGATCGTTTGTGGCTTTTAACCAGGATATTTGGGACTATAACCACAACAGCGCCGTGATGGGGATGAACTCCCACCCCTATTGTTCAAGCTGGCTATCCTGGCCGATCGCCAGCCGTCCGATCGGTTATTACTATCACTACGTCGAAGAGACAAAGCATGTTATTGATGTCCATGCGATCGGCAATCCGGTTTTGTGGTGGTTTTCAACCCTGGCCATAATTACCCTGACTGCGCAGGGCTTGCGCCGTTTTCGGGCAATGGATGCCTATGTCCTGATTGGCTATAGCGCTAATTATTTGCCCTGGTTGCTGGTGTCGCGCTGTTTATTTATTTATCACTACATGAGCGCGGCGGTGTTTAGTTTCATGGCGCTGGCGATCTTGCTCGATCGATTGCTGCCTGAGGGTGTTAGTCAAAAGGCTGGATTGGCTGAATCTGCCGAATCTGCCGAATTAATGATTGAGACGAATATTGAAACGCAAACTGAGCAGAACGCTGGGGAAATTACTGATCCACAGCTTATTGATCAAAAGAATCCAAATAAGTCTAACTTGATGGATTTATTGCTAAAGCTATGGGCAAGAGTGCGAAATGTACGATCGCAATGGTGGCGCTATGGCGCATTTGCCATAATTATTCTGGCGGTGGTGGGTACGCAAATTTTCTTTATGCCGATCTGGTTGGGAATTGATATTTCGTTCGAGGCTTTTTACCACCGGATGTGGTCGCGGTATGTGCCCCTGAACTGGTTTAACTGGATTTAGATTTAATTGTTAGTCGAGCTATCAATTTGAACCAAAGCCCGCTGGACTTTTTTGATTTGCTGGGGTGCTTGCATTTCTTGAAATAGCTTAATTGCCTGATTGTGGCTAGCCCTGCTCTGTGGTTGGTCATTTTGGGCGGCGTAGGTGTGACCAAGTTGATAGTAGGCTTCGGCCAGATCGCATTTAGTGCCAATTTGCGCCAGTAGCTCGATCGCCATTTGATGATGTGTCAGGGCAGTTTGATAGTTGTGCTGAGATCGCTCTAGTGCTGCTAGGCCACTGATGGCATTGGCTTTAACCTGGGTGTAGTGATGTTGATTGGCATAATCGATCGCCCGGTTCAGCATATTAAAGGCGGGTTCAATTTCACCCAGGTTTTTGTAGGCCAAGCCCAGAAATAGAAACCGATGCCCAGTGCCCAGGCTGATATTTTGATGCAATTTACGATCGAAATCATGAATAAACTTAAGCGCAGTTGGGCGATCGCCCAGGCAGGAATGCACATAGGCCGAGAACACATCAACGGAAGGGTTATATAGCTCGGCCAGATCCTCAGCGATCAGTTGCTGGCGATTGTGGCTATTGAGTTGGGTAAAGGTTTGCTTAGCGGCTTCTAGCTCCCACAACTCGATCTGGCAAATGCCAATATTCAACAGCGCATGTTGTTGCCAATTTTTGAGGTTGAGGAGTTCAAGCTGTGCTGACGATCGCTTTAATTGTTCTACTGTTTCTACTTGTTCTGCCAACTCAACCTGGTTACTGACTGTTTCCTTTGTTGGATTTGTTGCTGCCGATTGCCCTGCCAGTCGATCCAGATGTCGCTTGGCGATCGCGGCTGATTTTTGATGACATTCGATCGCGGCATGAATTTGCCCAGATAGGCGATATAACACCCCCCAGATGCCATATAGGCCACTGAGATGATAGGCGGATTGGATTTTATCAATGATCTGGGCGATCGCGGTGATCATCTGTTTGAGCAAGCCCAATTTATAGAAAGTGCGGCCCAGTCTTTCGATCCCCGTTGATTTGGTGTGGCGGCGTTGCAAAATGACGGCGGCGGCAGCTTCATAGTCCTCGATCGCCAGGTAATGATAGTAAGCTTCAAAGCAACGTAGCGCATCTTCGACTGTATCGATCGTGTTGGTGCTGTCTGTCCAGAATTTGGCGGCGGCACGATGGGCTAGCTCTAATTCTGAATTAGGTTCAATGTTACTAGTTTCATAATTAGCCTGCCTGAGTCTGGCGATCGCCTCTGCCCGAATAATTGGATGCAGCCAGTAGGAGCCCCGATGATGTTCAATTAACGAGCGATCGCGCAGTGATTCAATTAGGCGGCGTTGCTGGCCTGGTTGGCTGGCTTGATTGGTTTGATTAACTTGATTGATTGAGGCATCCCATAACAATGCTAAAACAGCTTCACTGGGAATAGTAGAAACATCCTGATAGCGATAGCAACCAAGGCGACAGAGCAATCGATAGGCCGCAAGATCCAGACTGCATAAGCGATCGAATTGGCTGGTCACCAGGTTGGCCAAATCCCGCTGTGCTAATGGTGCAGATTGAAACTCCTGCCAATAACCCACCACATCGCCATCAAAATCATGGCCGATCGCACTGCAAAGAATGTCCATCGCCTTGGCATTGCCGCCATAGGATTGGTGCATCTGGGCGATCGTGTCGAGGCTAAGTTGATCTAGATCTAGCTCCCCATACCGATCAAATTGATCGACTTGATCGGCTGGTCTGAAAGGACGTAGCTTAGGCAAATAGTTAGCAAAATAAGATTGCCAGGTGGAAAGTGCTAACCCCGGCAACAAATAGCGACGCAGTTTGATCGCTGATTCCGAGAGCCGATCGCGGCTAGTAATTAAAGTTAATGACCGCACTGTTGGGGCTGACAGAGTGACCAGCAGTTCCACATAGCCACGATGGGGCGCGATCAACTTACCGTGGCGATCGAGGGCGGGCTCCAGGTTGTCAATTAAGATGCCGATCGGGGTTTGTGCCAGCTTTTGCTTGAGTCGATCGAGGGAAATGCCAAACTCGCGGCCAGGTTCCAGGCCAAGTTGCTGTAAGCGTTCCTCAATTAAGCTTTCGATCGAAGTAATATTACTGGTTTCTTTGGCGATCGCAAATTCCAGCACTTGAGCAAATTTTTGCTGTAAATACTGCCTTGCCAGGGTGGTTTTGCCGACTCCGCCCTGAGCCTGGATCAAAATCACTTTCGTACCCAGGCTGCTGAGGTGATCTAGATAGGCGATCGCGCCACTGCGACCCACGAAATGAGGATTAGCAGTTTCGTGACTTACATGATTCGTTGTATTTTGAGCAATAGACTGATTCTCTGGCACCTCAGCATTTGCAATTACTGGGTTAGGAATCGCTTGGCCATGATCAGATTGTAAGTAAGCTTGACCCTGGGCGATCGCATAACCTAAATCCTGGCGCAAATGCTTGCCTAGATAACGTTTGAGCGCGGTTTGTAAATTCCTTTTGTTGACCTTTACCCCCAAAGTGCTAGAGAGAAGCCGCCAGAGTTGCGATCCCATATCCTTAGCATGTCCCTCGGTGCAACCATAGCGATCGGCGATTTCCCCATAGCGATCGCCATCCCAGGAATGCCGCAGGATTGTACTTTGTAAATCATCCAGATGTTTACCCTTGTGCATAAACAGGATTGCATCAATTGTGGCGATCGCATCCTCTACCGCAAATACTGCGCGATCGCTTCCGAATTGATTCCCTAACGGGGATGGTAAATCCTGGGGTGAATGGTTCAAGCAACCTGAATCAATCTAACTAAGCTAACAACTTTACCGATCTAGAGCGTTCGTAAGTTCACTGTACCCGATTGTGGCTTGGTCTAGGTCGATCGCCTCATTTAAATCAGTTAAAAACGCTTTAAATCAGTTGAGATCCTACCTGATCCTACTTTTACCGACTTTGAGTTTGTCGTAAACCGCTAAGTAGCCAGGAATTGCCGACCTCTTCCGACTGACAAATCAGGAATGATTTGATTAGCTAATACATGCAGGCATCCGTTAATTGCCCATAAGTAATTGCTCATAAGTATCCACCTGGAAAAAGCGAATTAGCGAAAAGGAGGAGTTCTATGAAATTTGCCCTAGCGCTCATTGCTACTCTTCCCTCACCCCCATTTATTTTATTAAGCCAAGGGTATTCTCTGGCTGCTAAACAGAATTACCCCAACCCTGCAGGCCTCTGTTCCCTCTATTCTCCAACATTTATTAAATTCAACTTCAAATTCAAACTCAAACTCAAGATCCAGTAACAGCTACTTACTAGAAAGAGAAATAGATAATGCCAAGTCAGATCCACCGATCCGGCCAGAATAGCGCCACGATCGCTAACCCTGAGGGAACTATCTGCGATTCGCAACCAGCGGTTCCTCTCAAGAATCAGCTCCCGATAAAGACTGGTAGCGAGCAACCTGAACCAGTTGATTCGCCTTTGCTTAAGATTCACTCCCTGTTAAATAATTTTCTTTCGTTTCGGCAACTAAGCGATCGCCTGGAAGACTTGCCAGCTCAATTCCAACAACCACAAATGCGACCCTGGCAGCTAATCAATTGGCAAGCGATCGACCCTAGTTTGATTATCGGCATTACCCCCCAGGTTTATCTGGCCGTTTTGCAGGGCTGCATGAACATTGAAGCGCCAATTCATTCCTATTCCCACACCAGTTGGCAATATCTACAACAGCTTTATCCAGAGATGGCCAGGTTTGTTGGTGGTATGCGATCGGCAGATGGAACATTAGTTGAGATGGGCTTATGGGAAAAAGAAGAACGCCAACACGCGCCAGTATTACGCCGACTTTATAAACAACTAGCAGGGCAGCCACCACAATCCATTAAACTTCGCGCCAAGGAATATAAGCCCTCTGGCGATCGTCATCAGGATCTATTTCGACATGGCTTGCATCGCACCACCACGGAATATGGCGCAACCTGCCTGTATTTGTGGTTGATGGCTCATTCTACTGGTGCATTGCGGGATTTGATGGTGGAACTATTCCGCGATGAAGTCAATCATATGACCAAGTTTTTGGGCTTTGGGCTCTGGGCTTTCCCTGGCTCCAGGGTTGCTCTCACCCCGATTTTTGGTCGCTTATTTACGATCGGCCTAGCTCAAATCAAGCGATCCTGGTGGGTAAACTTGAGAACATCAGAATCTGAGCCAAAACCGATCGCCCCTAGCCAAGAGATCTTGCGATCGACTGATTCTGATCAGCAATGCGATCGAAATTCAACCAGAACCTTTCGTCCGCCGACTAATAATTTATTTGATACCTTCACCCACGTAATGGGTCTGGTGGGTTGGCGAAGCTGGTCATGGCCAAATCGCTTAGAACTAATCTGGGTGTTTGTGATCGTGCTGTGGCGATTGCGATGCTGGAGCAGAAGTCTGAGCGATATATATTTACAAGATTTGTTTGGCATTCCGCCATTGGCAAATCAATCGCAGCAAGCAAATTAAGCGAATTATACGAATCAAAATCCAAGCGGGAGGGAGAACTAATGTCGGAAGTACAGAAGTTTATGGAAATGCAAGATTTTCAAGAAGTAATGCCATTGCCAGAACTGGGATTAGCATATCAGGCGATCGCTCAACCCCCAAATACCCAAGATGTCTATGATGCCTGGTCAACTATGAATCAACAAACAATGCAGCCAGAAATAGCCCTAGGGCGATTGCCAAACCACGTGGCGGCGATTATGGATGGAAACGGTCGTTGGGCAGAGCAGCGCGGCCTACCTAGAGCAGTGGGCCATCGTCAGGGCGTAATCACGGTTAAAAATATTCTGCGCTGTTGCAAAGATTTAGGAATTAAATATTTTACAGTCTATGCCTTCTCAACCGAGAATTGGCGCAGACCACGCGAAGAAGTAGGCTTCTTGATGCGATTGTTTGAGCGGATGATCCGCCGTGAGCTAGAACAAATGGAGCGAGAAGGGGTGCGAATCAGGTTTGTGGGCGATCTCAACCCTTTGCCTGTCTCTCTGCGATCGGCGATTGAAAAAGCAATGGTGGCAACTGCCAATAACCGCGCGGTTAACTTTACTGTGGCGATCAACTATGGTGGCCGGCATGAGATCGTCAGTGCTTGCCAGAAGGTGGTAGAACTTGCTCAAGCCCAGAACCTCTCGCCCACAGCGATCACTGAGGAACTCTTTGAGCAGCATTTATATACTTCTGAAATTGGCAATCCCGATTTGTTGATTCGCACCAGCGGCGAAATGCGCTTGAGTAATTTTTTACTGTGGCAGTTGGCCTATACGGAAATCTATTTTACAGAGGCGCTCTGGCCTGAATTTGACCTAACTCAGTTTTATCGGGCGTTGATTTCGTTTCAAAAGCGCGATCGGCGTTTTGGTAAAGTTTGAGTCTGAGCTGAGCCAAAAACAAATACAACTTGATTTGTTCTTCCCCTTGACAAAAATAGATATTTGTTACAACAATCTATATAATGTTTGCAAAGAAGCGATCGCCCTGGTGGATTTACCCTTGCCCTAAATACTGGTTTTTAATCACAAAAAACTGGATCTAAGCTGGGGCTAGTTGGGTATGCTGATCCTATATTTTAGATGGGATTTTGGCTGAAACTGCTAGTAGTTTAATGGCATAGATGAACGCGATCGACTAGTACAGGCATTTTTTATAGATTAGTGGGAGAGGAAGGATCTATGGAATGGTGGCAACAGATGATCAAAGCAGAGGAACTAGCTAATCCTCTAGGTTTGTCGGCGGAGATGCTGGAGCTATTGGCGCAAGACTTCGATCGCTTCCGGATCATGGATCAGAACTTGCCCCGTACGCTAATTAATTTTTTGGTCGATGCAGAAGGATCACAGACTGTTTTAGATCAACTGGTTAAGGTTTTTGGTCAGGGCTTAAACTTCTCTTCTGCTAGCGCTATGCGGAAATGGTATCGCTACGAGAAAGCGGTTGAGAAAGCAGAAAAGTGCCGAGGTAAGGTATTTGAACTGTTTGGCAAAGAAAATATCAATGATGTTGACCTCTTCTGTCGCCTTGCCAAAATCTATAGTGCTGAAGCTCAGGTGATGCCAATGTTTGGGGCTGGCACTATCCCCTTTGGTAAATCAGCTCATCTTGATCCGTTTCTCTATGCGGCGGCTGGCTCAACGGAGAAGAAGCGTCGTCAGGCTAAATCTTTAGGTCTAGGTATTGCTTTTACCATGCTTGGTGGCACGATCGCAGGTGGCAATGAATCAAGCGATGATGATTACTATGGCTTGCCTGAATTCATAAGTTTCGATCTGCTGGCGGAGATGCTGGAGACTGTGGGCGAAAACCCAGAGGTCTTAGTAAAAAGCGTATTCCCTGAGGATCAATATTATTCTTCTATCAATGCGTTGATCGATTTACTAGCACAGCATCCGCAGTTTGGTGCTTTTGCACTTAAGTATCTTGATGTAGTACAAAAAGCTTTGCATGATAAGGAAATCTATACTCGCATTCATGCCCTGAAGATCCTTAGTTATCCTACCTGTCAGCCGTTGGTGGAGGCTTTGAATGAGAAAGTTGTTGAGATGGCGATCGGTACTTCTAAGTCAGTGCGGCAGCAGGCGGAAGCACTTTTTGCTACCCATCGTGATTTGCTGTTGCCAGGGCTGAAGCAGGCAGCGATCGATGCTGGCGCAGCGTCTAGACTCAATGCAATTAATTTGCTGGAAAAACTAAAACCAGAAGGTTTGCAGGAATTTCTAGAACAGCGCCAGGAACAGGAGAAGTCGGCGAAGGTGCGGGGCGCGATCGAAAGGATTTTAACTGTGCCGATCGCTCAGGAAGAGGAACCAGAACAAAAGCAGGAATTACAATTGCCTCCATTGCCAGAGGTTAAGTTAGAGGCTCCATTGCCAGAGCATGTCTATGAAGCCTTTAAACAGATGCTCAAGGATTGCGATCAGGCTGTAACTGAATATGTCGATCGCTTAAAAAAAATCCCCAGCTCTATGTATGCCAATAATGATAGGTTGACTCCAGACAAGCTCCCAGATCATCAAATTAATAAAATCTGGCATGTTTTGCAGTCTGGGAAAGCAAAGGATTGCCAGCCATCAGGGAGATTATTAATTCCTTTTCACTATACCGAAGAGAGCAAATGTGAAAAGCTTATATTAGGCTTTCTAGAATCGCCGGAGCTTGAGCCAATTCATCTTGTTCGTTTATTGCTAATCCTAGATGAAATCCCTAGCCGTAAACATAAGTATATAGAACAGGACGAATACGATGAACCTGCTTACTTCGGCTACCGTTTCCTGAGATATCTCAATCACTACTACAGTAGAAATAAGAACAGGTTTGGAATAAGGCAACTAGAACAATTGCTCAAATTCCTTGAAGTTAAAAACGATCTTATTAGGTATGAGATTTTTAAACATTATGATAACCGGATCATAAAAGCAGTGATCAAATGGGAGGATGAAGCAGTCTGGCCTTATTTTGCTGAGAATACTGATATCCTCATTGAAATATTCACACCAAAGGTCAAGTCTAGTCCCTATGATTATGACTATGGGATGCAGGCACTTCGAGAACTGGGATTGGAGATTTTAGCTAAATTCCCTACTCCACCGATCGAACTAGAACCTAAGCTATGGGAAATCGCCCTGGGTGGTTCAAAGAAAGAATCGCCCCAAGCCCAGGAAATATTAACCAAGCTACCCAACTACCACGATCGCGTCTATGCAGCCCTGAACGATCGCAGTAATGTCACTGGTCGGATCGCGGCGGCTCAATGGTTAGAGCGATCGGATGGTGAGGCAGCGATCGAGCTAATTAAAACAACCCTCAAAACTGAGAAAAATGAGAATGCCAAAGATGCCTATATGCGGATTCTGTCACGCTTAGGGGTTTCGGCAACGGAATTTATTAATATTGATGAACTGAAGGCAGAAGCAGCAAAGGGACTTAAGAAAGGCATTCCCGATAAATTATCCTGGTTCCCATTTAAACAATTACCTACAATCCATTGGCAAGATAGTGGTAAGCCGGTCGAAAAAGATATTATTATCTGGTTCATTGTCAAAGCCCATAAGCAAAAGCTGGTTGAGCCCAGCCCGATCGTGCAGTTGTATAGCTCTTATTTTGTGCCGGAAGAACGGGAGCTGCTGGGACATTTTATTTTAGAAAGCTGGATCGCCCACGACACTCGTCCAACTTATAGCCAGTCAGAAGCTGAAAAGCTAGCAAAACAAGATATGGCTTCCCTTTGGGCATTCTATCAGCGATGGCTTAAAGGCGCACCCGCAAATATTGAAGTGCTATATGAACAATATTATCAACAGAAATTGAATGGCCTTAAAGACTGGCACAAAAGAGAACTAAATCAATCAGAAATTGAGGAAGTAGAAGAATATGCGCAAAACAATGCAAATTCCACGTGGCAAGGACTTGAGGAAGCAAGACGAGCAACTAAGGAAAGTATTTATCAAGGATTTCTCAAAGATCGCCTTGCTCTGGTTACGACCAGTGCTACGAAGGATAAAGGGATTTTAGCGATCGCTTCTGCTTGTTGTGGCGTGGCCGCTGTACCGATTGCCAAGGAATATTTAACCAAATGGTATGGAAGGCGATCGGCGCAATGCATGGCTCTATTGCAGATTTTAACCTGGGTAGAAGATTTTAGTGCGATTCAATATATCCTCTCGGTGGCGAAGCGGTTCCGATCGAAGAATATTCAAGAGGCGGCGGGTAAATTCATTGAGGAGATCGCCGAGCGTAACGGCTGGACACCAGACGAACTGGGCGATCGCACCATTCCTACGGCTGGATTTGAAGACAAGCCAGAAATGACCCTTGATTATGGTGCAAGGCAATTTACGCTGGTTCTGGATAGTCAGCTTAATTTAATTCTCACTGATAGCGATCGTAAGGTGCTGAAATCCTTACCCAACGATCGTAAGGACGATGATGCCGATCTGGCCAAGGCAGCGAAGAAAACCTACTCAGCAGCCAAGAAACAATTAAAGCAAGTGCTCAAAATGCAAACGGAGCGATTGTATGAGGCGATGTGTACGCAGCGATCGTGGGTCTTCCGCGATTGGCAGGCTTTCTTAAATCAACATCCAATTATGGGGCGGCTCTGTCAGCGATTGGTCTGGGTTGTATGTGAAGACGGACAGGTCGTGAACACTTTTCGCCCCCTTGATGATGGCAGCTTTACCGATGTTGAGGATGAAGAAGTGGTGATTAAGGAGAATGCCACGATCCAGATCGCCCATGATATTTTGCTAGACCAACAAGCGATCGCCTTCTGGCAAGCCCACCTCAGCGATTATGAGATTACGCCGCTATTCCAGCAGTTTGGCAAGCAGCAATATATCCTGGCAGAAGAAAACAAGAATAAAACCGAAGTTGCTGATTTTGTGGGCTATGTGATGGATTCGTTCTCACTGCGTAGTAAGGTCAAAAAGCTGGGCTATGAGCGCGGCCGATCGACTGAATATTGTTTTAGTGAATATCGCAAGGCTTTTCCTGGCCTGGGAATCGAGGCTCTGATTGAATTTTCCGGTAGCTACCTGCCCGAAGACCAGATGGATGTGGCGCTGCGATCGTTCTTTTTCCGGAGCCTGGCAGCAGAGCATGACTATGGTTATTATGACGAAGCCGATCGTATTCCTCTGGACGAAATTCCTACCGTGTTGCTGAGCGAGATCTGGAATGATATGAAGCAGTTGGCAGAACAGGGTAGTGGTTATCGGGAAGATTGGGAAAAGCAGATTGATATCTACTATTAAATAAACTGGCTTAACTTCTCTATAATCAAATTAGCTATTCCGACTAGATCCTTAAAATCGAACCCTGAGCAATGCCGCGATCCAGTAACCCCAAATCTGCTAGCACCACCAAAGCAAGCAAAACTAGTAAACGTTCTGCCAGCAAGACATCAACAGCATCGGCGATCGAGACAGAGGCAGTCGATCAAGCTGAGCGATCGATTGATGAGAATAAGCCTAATCAAACCATCGTCAGGGCTCCGGCGGAGCAGCGCTATGCCCAAGAGCTATCGGCTCTGGCAGCTAATGACAAAAACCCCAAGCCCCCCAACTGGCATCTTTCCCCCCGCGCGGTGCGTACCTTTATTCTGGGTTCCGATCAAAAAGCGTTGAAGCATCAATGGCAGGGAAAAACAACCGAAACGATCATTACCCAGAAGTATTATGGCGATGATGCGCTGATCGATCGCTGTATTGTCACCCTGGCTGGTAATCGCGGTTTGATGCTGGTGGGTGAACCCGGCACGGCCAAATCGATGTTGTCGGAGTTGTTGTCGGCAGCGATCGCCCTTGATTCTACCAACACAATTCAAGGCACGGCAGGCACAACCGAGGATCAAATCAAATATTCCTGGAACTTTGCCCTGTTGTTGTCGGCGGGGCCTAGTCCGCAAGCCCTAGTGCCATCTCCTCTCTATCGAGCGTTGCAATCGGGTAAATTGGCCAGGTTCGAGGAAATTACCCGCTGTCCGCCAGAAATTCAGGATGCACTGGTGAGCATTTTGTCCGATAAGGTGCTACATATCCCCGAATTGAATGACGAGCATGGGATTGTATTTGCCCAGCGTGGGTTTAATGTGATCGCCACTGCCAATACCCGCGATCGCGGTGTCCATGATATGTCCAGTGCCCTGAAGCGGCGCTTTAATTTTGAAACCGTCTTGCCGATCGCCGATCAAAAGCTGGAACTTGAGCTAGTCAAAGCCCAAACCGAATCTTTGTTAGCCCAAGCCGAGGCCAAGGTAGAAATTACCGATGATGTGATCGATCTATTGGTGACTACTTTCCATGATTTGCGCCAGGGGCGGACGGTGGAAGGAACCGTAATCGAAAAGCCCAGCACCGTCATGTCTACGGCGGAAGCGGTGGCAGTGGGGGTATCGGCTGGTTTAGATGCCTGTTACTTCGGCAATGGCAAAATGTCCGGCGAGCATATTGTCAAAAATTTGGTGGGTGCTGTGTTAAAGGACAACCCGGAAGACGCTAAGAAACTGAAATATTATTTTGATGTGGTGGTTAAATCACGCGGTAAAAAACAGCCCGCATGGGGTGAGTTTTATAGGGCTAGAAAATGGTTGCGCTAGTTAAGTCCACGAAGCTGCCGAACTAAAGCTGTTTAGATGTGGGCGATATCTGACTAAAAATGGGCTAAAAATGGTAAATGTCAGCAAACCATGACTAGTTTACAAAAGGATCATTAAAGCTCGGCCAAAAAACCAAGAGCACCCTTAGTATTAATCTGAATACCTTGCAAATCTAAATAATTTGCGGGTATCGATTGATTATCGATTGATTACTGAACATAGAGAGAGTCCCAAGTCGCTATGAGGCCGATTCGCACATTTAACGTTAAGCCATCCCTACCAGAGAGGCTGGAGCCTCTGCGTGAACTCGCATATAACCTTTACTGGTCTTGGAGTGTTGAAATCCGAGATCTATTTCGTCGTCTCGATCCAGATCTGTGGGATGATACCCGCCACAACCCAGTTTTGATGCTGGGTACAATCAGCCAAGAGCGCTTGCAAGAAGCCCTGGAAGATGATGGGTTTCTGGCTCAGATGGATCGCGCCCATCAACAACTCAATGACTATTTAAACAAACGCACCTGGTATCAAAAGCATCGCTCTGGTCAAGCGATCGAAGGTGAATGCTATGCCTATTACTCCGCAGAATTTGGGCTAACCGATTGCCTACCGATCTATTCTGGTGGCTTGGGTATCCTGGCTGGCGATCACCTCAAATCCTCCAGTGACATTGGCATTCCGCTAGTGGGTGTGGGGTTGTTGTATCAAAAAGGCTACTTCAAGCAATATCTAAACCCCGATGGTTGGCAGCAGGAACGCTACCCGATCAATGATTTCTATAATATGCCGCTGCATCTAGAGCGGAATCCCGATGGTTCGGAGCTGCACATTAGTGTTGATTACCCCGATGAAAGCCTGGGCACCAAGAAGGTCTATGCCCGAATCTGGCGGATTCAGGTGGGTATGGTCAAGCTTTATTTACTTGATACCAATATCGAACCCAATAATCACACCGATCAAGACATTACCGACTACCTCTATGGTGGTGACATAGATGTCAGGATTCGGCAGGAAATGATGCTGGGGATTGGCGGCACCAGAGCCCTGGTTGCGCTGGGGTATAAACCAACCGCCTATCACATGAATGAGGGGCATGCTGGCTTTTTGTCGATCGCCCGCTTAGAGCCCCTGATGCAGCAAGAAGGACTGGGCTATCAAGAAGCGCTGCAATTGGCGCAATCAACTCAAATTTTTACCACCCATACACCTGTGCCCGCTGGCATCGATCGCTTCCCGCCCGATAAGGTGTGGTACTACATTGGTAGCTATTGCGATCGCCTGAGTATTTCCAAGCAGCAGTTCTTGGCGCTGGGTCGTGAGCATCCCGAAGATGAACAGGAATACTTCAGTATGGCGGTGTTTGCAATCAAAATGGCCACCTATGTTAATGGGGTTAGCAAACTACATGGTGCCGTATCGCGGGATATGTTCACCAGGCTATGGCCGCAGTTGCCCAATGCCGAAGTGCCGATCACCTCGATTACCAATGGGGTCCATGCCCGTACCTGGGTTTCTGAAGATACCCAAAACCTTTACGATCGCTACCTGGGACCAAGCTGGTCGTCAGGGGGAGTTAATGACAAACTGTGGGAACGAGTTAGTACAATTCCCGATGAAGAACTATGGCGGAATCATGAGCGCCAAAGAGCCCAACTGGTGCTATTTGCCCGTGAGCGCTTAAAACGTCAGTTGACCAAGTGGGGCGCATCACCGGCGGAAATTAAAGAAGCTGGCGAAGTGCTTGATCCTAGTGCTCTAACGGTTGGGTTTGCGCGGCGGTTTGCCACCTACAAGCGCGGTACATTGTTTATGTACGATCGGAATCGGATCAAAAAGCTGCTCAAAAATAGCGATCGAAAACTGCAATTTGTGATCGCTGGCAAGGCTCACCCCAAAGATACCCCCGGTAAAGAACTAATCCGCGACATTGTCCGATTTAGTCGCGAAGAAGATGTGCGCCATAGCATTGTTTTCATTGAAGACTACGATACCTATGTATCTGGTTTGATGCTGGCCGGTTGTGATATCTGGCTGAATACGCCACGCCGCCCCAGGGAAGCCTCTGGCACCAGTGGCATGAAGGCGGCCATGCATGGTTGTCTTAATCTGAGTATTTTAGATGGTTGGTGGGCTGAAGCC
Organism: Pseudanabaena sp. PCC 7367; assembly: GCF_000317065.1. GTDB lineage: Bacteria > Cyanobacteriota > Cyanobacteriia > Pseudanabaenales > Pseudanabaenaceae > Thalassoporum > Thalassoporum mexicanum. The sequence goes on along the minus strand of NC_019701.1, from coordinate 1,331,324 downwards.
GACTATTTCAATACTGGCTGGCCGATCGGCCTCGGTGAGGAATATGACGATCACGAGTATCAAAATCGGATCGAATCCAACGCGATTTATGAAATCCTGGAAAAAGACGCACTGCCTTTGTTCTATCATCGCAGTGAAGATGGTATTCCTGTGGGTTGGCTGGACAAGATGAAGGATTCAATCCGCCTGAACACACCCATGTTCAACACTGCCAGAATGGTACGTGATTATGCTCAAGAAGCCTATATTAAGGCCAGCGATCGGATGGGTGAATTGCGTACCCAGAACTACGGCAAAGCTAAGCATCTAGCCCATTGGAAAGCGAACCTGGCGCAGGAATGGCACGCCATTACGATCAAGTCGGTCGAAGTTTCCACTGATGCCAACGACAGCACAGATGTCAAGGTCAGCCAGCCGATCGCAGTCAAGGCCGAGATTTATCTGGCTGGGCTCAAACCTGCTGATGTGGAAGTAGAGCTATACCAGGGCATTGTGGCCGAAAACGGCGAAGTCCTTGATGGTAAATCATATCCAATGATGCTGCAAAGCAACAGTAATGGCGTGAGTGTCTATGCAGCGGAGACTAGCTATGGTGGCAGTGGCCTACATGGTATGTCTTTGCGCATTCTACCTAAGCATCCCAGCCTAAGCAGTTCCTATGAACCTCGCCTGATTCACTGGGCATAAGCCAAAATTAGATCTATACTCGCAACAGTCAGGTATTTAGATATCAATTCTGGCTGTTGTTTTTTATTTCTTATAATTAAATAGTTGGGCTAAATGGGTCTAGGCAATTAGCTATTAGGACAATTGAGATCGATCTAATAAATCTATTAGATTTGTCCGCCCTTAAGTAAAATTGATAGGTACTGACCTGCGATCGCCAAATCCAATATCTACCACAGGGGCGATCCCGACTACCTGTTATTAACTGATTATTAACTGAGCATTAACCAGGAGAATAGAGCAAAATTAGTTATGGCCGTAGAAGTAACCTATGAGCAATATGCATTGGGAGCCGCAACCTTTGATCCCAGTGGTTTGCCGAAGGAATACTATACCCTGGCTGATGGTGACAAAAATATTAGTTGGGTACAGACGATCTTCCAGGCGTTGGGACTACGATCGCTGCTTAGCTCCTCACTCAAGCTCGATCATTTTTACTATGCGGTAATTCGCGGTAAGAAATATGCAGCGGTGGTAGTGCGCCAGCATAATTCTTATTTTGCGCTCTTGTTGGATATAGAAAATAATATTATTAGCGATAAGTTCATTGCCTGGGCGAGGCATTTTGATGTGGAAAAACTCAAACGCAATCCCCGTTTCCAGATGGTTTGAGCCAAATTAGCCATAATTAGCAACGATTAGTAATAATCTAGAAATACTAAGCAATTAAAGTAGCATTTCCCAAAAAGATTATATGACTGCCTACCGCACTGAAAAAGACTCAATGGGGGAGCTTGAGATCCCCACCACCGCCTACTATGGCATTCAGACCGCCAGGGCGATCGCCAACTTTGGGATCAGCGGCATCAAGCCCTTGAGTACCTATGTAGACGCTGGCATCACAATCAAAAAGGCCACCGCCACGGTTAACGCCCAGCTAGATTGCATTCCCAAAGATATGGCCGCCGCGATCGCTCAAGCCTGTGATGAAATCCTGGCCGGACAACTGCGTGATCAGTTTGTGGTTGATGTATATCAAGCGGGGGCAGGCACTTCCCACCACATGAACTTAAATGAGGTGCTGGCAAATCGTGCCCTGGAAATAATTGGCGATCGCAAGGGCAACTACGACCGCATCAGCCCCAATGATCATGTTAACTATGGCCAATCGACCAATGATGTGATCCCCACCGCGATTAGGATCGGTGGCTTGATGGCATTGCAGCGATCGCTCTATCCTGCCTTAGATCGCCTAATTGAGCAATTGGATAAAAAAGCGCATGAATTTAAAGATGTGATTAAATCAGGGCGTACCCATCTGCAAGATGCTGTACCAGTCAGACTGGGTGAAGAGTTTGCCGCCTATGCTCAAATTATGCGCGATCACCTGCGCCGCATTAATCTTGCTGCTGAAGATTTAACCTACTTGGGGCTGGGTGGTAGTGCTTCCGGCACTGGTCTGAATACCCATCCTGAATATTGCGATCGGGTTGCCGCCAAGCTGAGCGAGCTAACTGGTTTTCCGTTGCAACCTGCCCCCCACCTGATGGCCGCGATGCAAAGTATGTCGCCGTTTGTGCATGTTTCCAGTGCATTGCGCAACCTGGCACAGGACACGATCAAGATTGCCAATGATTTGCGCTTGATGGATTCGGGGCCGAAAACTGGCCTGAAGGAAATTCAACTGCCTCCGGTGCAACCAGGCTCGTCGATCATGCCGGGGAAATACAATCCGGTGATCGCCGAAATGATCAATATGGTGGGGTTTCAGGTGATTGGCTACGATACCGCGATCGCTGTGGCGGCACAGGCTGGTCAATTGGAACTAAATGTGATGATGCCGTTGATCGCCTATGATTTGATCCATAGCATCGAGATTCTGGGCAATGCATTACTAGCCCTGGCAGACAAATGCGTGGCTGGGATTACCACCAACCGCGATCGGTGCCTGGATTATGCTGAGGGGAGTTTGTCGCTGGTGACGGCGTTGAACAATCACATTGGCTATCTCAACAGTGCTGATATTGCCAAGGAATCTTTGGCAACGGGTAAGTCGTTACGGCAGATCGTGCTGGAGCGGGGTTTGATGACTGAGGTGCAACTAGCGGAGGTGTTGGACTTGGAGAAGATGAGTCAGATCGTCCGCCGCTCTCAAACTTGATCTAATAGTTTAAGGATAGATGACTGGATACTCACCAGGATCGACATAATTACCATCACAATCGAACTTAGCCCGATATTCAATCAGCTCAAACTGATTATTTTTTAACTCATAATGAGCCAGACTGCCGCAATCGCCTAGCCCTCGACCTTTACTAAAGACAGTCAAAATTTGCGAGCCAGGGTCGAAAGTAGGCAAGCCACCGATCGCCCTGGTTTTGATGGGCTTGACTGCACCGGAGGCATCAGGTTCATACACATCCAGGCTGAGTATATCCACCGAGGCACCAGCACTGGCGGACTCACTATAGATCGCAAAGCTATAGCTACCCTGGTACGCACCCATAAAGCAGAGCAACTGTACCATATAGCGATTATTACCAAGCGGATCTACCGTAGACAGATCCTTAGAAGAATCAGCCGTAAACCCATATTCGCAGACACCCAGACTGTCTATATTTTTGTGAATATAGCTAATCACCTCTGTTTCGGTAGTTTCCGTAACTGGAATGGTTGGCTTTTCAGTGGGAGCAGAAGGAGCAGTGCGATCGGCAACATTCCGCTTTACGTCCCGTTGTTGGCCAGTGTGATAGCTAAGGATTTTTTCCACATGGCGATCGCCGTTGGGAAATTCCACAATCAATTCTGGCTGGGGAAACTGAGTGGAAGGAATCTGCACCACATAGGTATAGTCATAGTTCACAAACTCGTAATAGCTCTGCTGAAGCGGATTATAGCCCTTGGCTTCTAGTTCCAAGCCACCCTTACCAGTTTTGCTGATGCCTCGATAGTAGCGGGGGATGGTGGGATTATTGCGATCGCTACAAATATAAATTTCATAATTTTCAGTATCGGCATAGGCCAAAATACCACCGGTATTGTCACAGACCGTTTTGTCCTTAACTGCCCCAATCCCACCGATCGGCATTACTTGGCCATCATCTTGAACCTCCTGTGCCTGGGGGATCTCGTTTGAATTTTGCTCAGTAACAGGTTGGGTGATGGAACTGTCGGCAGGGCGATCTTGACCATTAGCTTCACCAGGCCTTGGAGCGCCATTACAACTAGCCAGGGCAAAACCCAGCAAACTCAGCAAACCCAGCGCTAGGAAAAGGTTTGAACCATGATAAAAATTGTGAGCGCGTCTCCAGAACCTATACATAGCGATCGCCGATTAGTAATAGTGCGTGATTGAATCCGTTTAAAACATCAAAATTATCAATAGCTTAACCAGTCAAATTGCCCATCGATTTACCCATCGATTTGACTTTGACGAAGTCCCATCTAGTCGAAATATGCGAGATATGGCAACAGATTCACTGGGTTGATACTTTTAGCTTAAGCATATTCTAGCGATTTTTGCAGGTCTTATGGCGATCGCCGGCATGTTTTAAATAAGCTCAGCAAAGTTAGTCATCAAACTAGCTCTAGTCCATCCTCTTGCAAGTTATATGGGCGATCGAGAAAATTCAGGGTAGCTTCTTTGATCTAAAAGACTGGACGCAATATGCATAAGTTCCAATGCCAACATGAATCAGTAGCTTACAAATCCCTCAATCATCTGCCGATCTTGGCTCTGGCTGCGCAATTGAATTTGGTTGTTCAACTAGATCATTCTGATCACTTAAGCTATAGGCTAATTTTGCGGCGATCGCAGCGATCCAATTTTCATCCTGCTTGGTGTAGCTACGCGGTGCATTTGCGCCCAGGATAATTGCGCCCCTCTCGTCGATCGGCTGCACGATCACACCCTGGGTATTTTCTGGTAGATAGTCAAATTCCAATCGACCTGGATAGAGGGCTAACTTAACTAAATAGGTGGGTTTCTGGGTTTTGAGCGATCGGGCTAGAATTGCACCTGGTTCAATCTTGGATTCGTTCTTGCTTTTACTCTGATCCTGTTTGGGCATGATGCCCCGCCGCAGCAAAATGCGATCGTCATACCAAATTACGATCGACTTGGTGATTGTATTGGTGAGCAAGGTATGCGAAGCCCAGGCCAGTTCCGCTTGCTGGTTTGGAGTTAGGGATGGATCGATCTCAAAAACTTCAGCGCCAACTAATTGCACCGATTCCGGTGGCTTGGGTTGCACTTGTTGCCACAGCAGCGCGATTAAAATTAAAATTGCACTTTCCAAAATACCCATCGCATCAGAGCGGGATTGCGATTCCGTGAGCATGGGGGTGAGCAGGCGATTGATAAATAGGGCGGTTCCGCCGATAATTCCGACGATCAATGGCAGGTAGCGAATCATCTGGTCTTGCTTAAATCTTGCTTAAACTTAAGTTACAAAAAAGTTACTAGACCAGCCTAACCTGAACCCTTGGCCATTTCTAGATAGCGTTTGGCCTGGGCAGCAAATTGCTCTGCGGCGCTGGCACTGACAAAATCACGCTTAGGGATAATCAAACCAATTTGCACCGTGTACATCACGATCAGATATTGCTCATTTTCAAAGATCCGATCGACCCCGATCCATTTGCGGCTGCCCTCGCCATAGGCTGAAGTAACCGCGATCGCTTCGGCATTGATGGCGATCGTATGCTCCCCCAGGACACCATCACCACCTCTTTTTTTCATGTCTGCGGCCAGCTTGCGATAGATCAGCGTCGGCGCAAGTGCCACCAGCGCAATGATCAAAAGCATTGGCAGAATGGTGGTGAATAGCAATTCAAATAGCTCAGCGTAGCGGCCAAGGATGATATATAAAACGATCAGGATCGCCAGCAAAATCCCCGCCACGATCGACAAGCCCGCGATCAACCAGGGCATGATTTTTGACATCCTGGGAAACATGATCGTGCGATGCAACTTTAGAAATTCCAGGTAATCTTTGTCGGTGATATTGACAACTATTTCCATGGTTGCAACGGGGAGTAACTACCTCAAAATTATACTTCTTGATATATTCAAGCAATTGATCGCAGGCATAAACGTAGCCTTGAGGTGAGATTTTGGCGATCGTTTCAAATTAAACCTCATATCTAACCCAGTCAAAACTCGATCGCTCATCGCTCCTAGGCCAGGATAGCGATCGCCATTTACTTAATCTTCTCTAGTCTTCATCTGCGGCAAGCATCTTTTCAATTTCCGCTAGCTGTGATTTAGTTTGCTCGTACCCCACTTGAATAATCTCTTCTGCACAATGAAAATCAAAAATACCATATTGGCTCAGGTTAGGTTGAATTAAAATATCCGGTGGCAGCGCCGCTAATTTCACTTCAGTTACCTGCTGCTCCATCATATTGATTGCATTACCGATCACATCAAAAATATTTGGACATTGATTGTTTTTTGCTTCTGGCGATTCTTGTTTACGCTCAGGCAGCCAGTTATTAATCTTTTGACTTAAGGACGTTTGCACCGATTCATATTGCGATCGCATTGTGACTATAAAATCGCGGTCTTGGGTTGCTTGGTCTGCATCTTTGGCTTGTGAGTCTGGTTGCGAGGATTGAGGATCAGGCTGATTGGTATCATTTTCATCTGTTGGCTGCGGTTGCTCTGGAAATTCTGGCTGTTCTAGCGAAGATTCTCGATCGCTCGCGGTGCTGGCAGATTCGCTTAAAACACTGGTGTTAGCATTACCGCCATCTGGACATTGTGGATATTGATGATTGAGATTTACAGCGATCGCCAGGTCGCAGCCCATTTCCTTGACCACATCCACTGGCACCGGATTGATTACACCACCATCGATGTAATAAACGCCATCTTTCTCAAATGGGGTAAATACACCAGGAATTGAAATGCTTGCTCTCACTGCATCCACCAGTGAACCAGACTTGAATGTAACTGATTGTTGGTTGAGTAGATCAGTGGCAACGCAATGAAATGGCACCTCGGTTTCTTCGAGTTGCATTGACAATAGATGTTCTTGCAACAATTCATAGACCTTGCCGCCATCGAGTAATCCTTTATCTGGGAATTCGAGATCTAATAACGATACGATCGTGCGCCAATCGAGCGATCGCACAAATTCTTCGAGCTGCCTCAGCCCCCCAGCAGCATAAAAAGCACCGACAAACGCACCAATACTAGTGCCTGCCACATAATCAATTTTAATTTCTGCTTCTAGTAAGGCTTGAATTACGCCTATGTGTGCCCAACCTCTGGCACCACCGCTGCCTAATGCTAGGCCAATTTTTTTATGAGTCACCTTAGCTTGGCCATTTGCAAATTAATCTGTCTTGATTTTAGCTGCAAAAAAGGAACGATCGCGGCTGGCTTTTACCTTGAATATTAGTTAACAGTAGGGTTTTTGGCCGATTTTTGAAATAAATGTAACCTGTGATACAAACAGTGGTTATTGAGTAAGATTAAGTGTGAGAGGGCATGTTGCTAAACCCAGTTAGACTAGGAATAGGAGCTAATTTGCGATCGTATATTAGTAACTTATCTCAGTGTAATGTTTCTGCCCAGGCTGCATATAACTTAATATATGTTAGCTAAGGGCAAATATGATGATTTGGACTGGATGTGAAAAAGTTTGTGTCAGTTTTAGGGAGCATTAACAGGGGATGAACCAGGAACGTTCTCTAATTGAAGTATTTCGTCAGATGAATGGCGGCATGTATCCACCGGTGGTGGAGACTTTCGAGCGTGGTAAAACGATCTTCTTCCCAGGTGATCCGGCTGAGCGGTTTTATCTATTGGTGCGGGGGGCAGTAAAGTTATCGCGGGTATATGAGGCAGGCGAAGAAATCACTGTGGCGCTGTTGCGGGAAAATAGCATTTTTGGGGTGCTGTCGTTGATTACTGGCGATCGCTCCGATCGGTTTTATCATTCCGTGGCCTTTACGCCGGTGGAGCTGTTGTCGGTGCCGATCGAGCAGGTGGAAAAATCTCTTAAGGAAGATCCCGAACTGCCGTTGATTTTATTGCGTGGTCTGTCGTCGCGGATTCTGCAAACGGAAATGATGATCGAGACCCTGGCACACCGGGATATGGGCTCCCGTTTGGTCAGCTTTTTGCTAATTCTCTGCCGTGATTTTGGTACGCCATCGGAGCAAGGGGTAACGATCGATCTAAAACTCTCCCATCAGGCGATCGCGGAGGCAATTGGCTCAACGCGGGTCACGGTCACGCGATTATTAGGAGATTTACGCCGCCAGAAAATGATCTCAATCTCCAAGAAAAGGATTACTGTCCACAACCCGATCGACCTAGGTCAGCAATTTACTTAATCATAAATACAAAAATTGCCACTGAGTGATTAATCACCCAGTAGCAAAATTAAATATTTGATTTTGAATATTTTTCTAGTTCAAACTAGCAATTACAATGCCTGCTTGAGAACATCCACCTTATCGGTTTTCTCCCAGGGCAAATCTAGATCAGTGCGTCCCAGGTGACCATAGGCAGCCACATCCTGATAGAAACGACCATTACGCATACTCGGTAGCTTGCGTAGGTTGAAGTTTTGAATGATCGCCGCAGGCCGCAGATCGAAGTTGTCCTGCACCAGTTTCAGCAATACATCTTCATCTACTTTGCTGGTGCCAAAGGTTTCGATCGTCAAGCTGGTCGGTCTGGCCACGCCGATCGCATAGCTGATTTGCAATTCACACTTAGCCGCCAATCCAGCCGCGACAATATTTTTGGCCACATAACGGCAGGCATAGGCCGCACTGCGATCGACCTTGGTGGGGTCTTTGCCCGAAAAAGCACCACCACCATGCCGGGAATAACCACCATAGGTATCGACAATAATCTTGCGACCAGTCAGGCCAGAATCGCCCTGTGGGCCACCGATCACAAATTTGCCAGTGGGATTAACCAGAAAGCGGGTATTTGGATCGGGTAGCACGAAGGTGCCTTCAAAGGCTGGTTTCACTACCTCTTGCCACAGATCGGCTTTAATGATCTCCTGCATTTTGGCCGTATCGCTGGTGCCGGAAATTTCAGGGTCATGCTGGGTCGAGACTAGAACCGTATCAATGCCGATCGGCTTACCACCTTCATAAATTACGGTTACCTGGGTTTTACCATCAGGCCGCAGATAAGCCAGAGTGTCATCTTTGCGTACCGCTGCCAGTTGCCGGGAAATCCGATGCGCCAGGGCGATTGGCATGGGCATTAGTTCCGGTGTTTCATCGCAGGCAAAGCCAAACATAATCCCTTGATCGCCTGCGCCAACCGCTTCTAGTTCTTCGTCAGATTGCTCACCCTGACGGGCTTCCAGTGCCTGGTCTACGCCCTGGGCAATATCAGGGGATTGTTCATCGATCGCCAGCAGCACCGCGCAGCTATTGGCCGAAAAACCATTGTCGGCATCGATGTAGCCAATCTCGGCAATTTTACGACGGGCCAGATCCACAAAATTCACATGGGCTTTGCTGGTAATCTCGCCGGTAATTAGCACTAACCCGGTATTAACAACCACTTCGGCTGCAATCCGCGAGGCGGGATCGTTAGCCAACAGGGTATCAACGATCGTATCGGAGATTTGATCGCAAATTTTATCGGGATGTCCCTCAGTAACAGACTCGGATGTAAATAGATTACGACTGACCAAAAACTTATCCTCCCGGTAATACTGAAAGTCTTGTATTTGATGGCGATTGCTTGTGACTGTCTAATTGCCATGAGCTGAGATGATTTATTTCTAGCCAATGCCAACGACATCGCCCCCAACATAAAGTAGAGTTAGTCATTTAGTTGAAGCAGGCTGAGGCAGTAAGCAAAGTAGGCAGTAACACTCAAAAAAGTAAATCTAGTAAATAAACGTAACACTTTTAAGGGCGATCGCAAACCATTAATCTTGACCTGGTGGTTAAGTGACTAATTTAGTGGTTTTTCTCAGGTGAATAACTGACAAAATAATTGATTGGGATGGATGCCTAAACGGTGTTTTGCCGAAAGGCGATCGCCAACTCTATAAACATTACTTGCTGATAATCGATCGAATGCTAATAAGTAATTACCCATGCAAATAGCCAATTACATAAGCCAGTTACATAAGTAAAGATAAAATACCCAAATTTAGCTATTTAACTGCCTCCATCTCAATCTCCATTGCAATACATGCATTTATTTTAGCCAATATATACATTTATTTAAGCCAGCGATCGCCTGCTACTGTCCTTGTTCTGGCCATATGGATCAGTCCCCAATTTTGCCCTATGGCCTAATTAGCTGGTGCGATTTGCCATAGTTTGCCAGGTGGGAAAATATTCTCATGGGGCACTTCAAGTTCATGCAGGGTAGTGAGGATGTCAAAGGATGGCCGGAATACAAAAATGCCGTCAAATTGATTGGCATTGACCTGCTGCAAAATTACCTGCGGATCGATCGGTTTGGCCAAGAGCAAAAGCTGTACCTTGGGATCGAGAATATAGCTGAGTGAGAGCAGATCGCCAGTGTTGGTATAGTCATCGCCAATGTCACTAATCAGCAATGGGTTAGGGGCAGCATTAACCAGTCTGGCGATCGCGGCGTTGTGATAGCTCAAGTCCTTTGTCCAGGAAGTATCGGCATAGGCATTCACCCAATTGGAAAATACTGCCAGAGTCAAGATCGCTGCTAATAAGCCCTTGCCAATCAAGCGCGCCGATTGACTGTGCAAAAGAGACCAATGTATTTGCGATCGCCTCTGACTTATGCCAGCAGTCTTAGCAAGCAAGTTCGGCTCAATTAAATTTGCTAACCAATAGCCCACCGCCAACAAAATAATCGGAAAGCAGGGAATTAAATAGCGTGCCACCGCCGATCGCTTGCCCCCCATAATCAAATCCGGCAAGGCCAAAATCAAAAATGGTTCCAAAATAGCGGTCAGGATAAAAATGCGCGTAGAAAGTGTGGCGCGACGACTCAGAAAAGCAATCGCCAGAAACATGATCAATACATAGGGAAACCGAAATAGATAAGTCCAACCATTGTTATAGCCAAAGTCATAATCATTGAACAGGTCAGTGAAAATTAACATCCAGGAACGGATTAAATGGGCTGCACCGATCGCTACTTTCGTCCAACTGGTGGTTTCGGCGGCGCGTTGATAGTTATCCAGAATAATCAGTAACCAGGGCAGATATAACAAGGTGGTGGCGATCGCGGCGATGCTATAGCTAATCAATACAACATTGGGCTGATGATTACTAAAAGCAGCCTGCTCTGCGGCAATAGAGAGTTCAACATCTTGATCCGCATTAGAGTCTAAATTTTCTGGATTTTCTAAATCTTCATTTTCTAAATCTTCATTTACTGAATCATCAACATTAGCCCTACCGATAGCCTCCAGATCGCCATGATTAATGTTTGATCTATTCTTTTTTCCCTGCCACCATCGCTCCCAAGCCACCAGACGCAACCAATCGAGTCCGACATAGAGCCCATGGGCGATCAGGGTCAAGCCAAAAAAGGGATGGGCATATAAACCAATTAAATTACTAACTACATATAAACCCCAATCGATCGCCCTGGTTGGATTATTGCTGGTGGGCGATCGCCTGATTGCCCTGATCATTAGCCAACTGCTCGACAACACACACACCGACAGCAGGCTATATTGCCGTGTGATCTGAGCGAATAGAATTTCCAAAGGGGCGAGTGCGATCAGCGCGGTTGAAATCAAAGCCACCAGCCGCGATCGGAATAACTCCCAGGCCAATAAATACATAAATGGCAGTGCCAGCAAAGAGATCAAGGCCGGGAGAGAACGCGAAGCGGTGCGCGATCCACCAAACCAATGCATCCAATATCTGCCCAGCACAAAATACAACGGCGGATGCTGGGGGTCTTCCTTGACCAATGAATCAACTGTATCGGCAACGGTGCTAGTCGGTTTGATGTTTTGGAATTTTTGTAGCTCCGAGGCTGGCATCAATCGATCTTGAAAGATGGCCTGGTCTATTTCATGGCGGGTATAGCCAGCGGCGCGAATAGAGCTATAGGCTTCGTCGTGCCAGAATAGTTTGCGCTCTAGTTGAAAGAAACGAAACCCTATCCCCAGAGCGATCGCGGCGATCAAGAAAATGGCGATCGCGCGTGTTTGATTTGATTTATTTGAAACCAATATTTACCAACTCCCCGCTAGGTTAATCATCTCAGTTAACTATCTAAGTTAACCATCTCACCGATCGCTAATTATTGATTGATGATGCGGCTTAGTTCATCGATCGGCAAATGTGATCTAATTTAGCAGGATTAATTTATGTTGGTGCGATCGTTGGCTATAAATCATTTTGAAACCATAAATAATAACTCAGAATCAAAGCCAAACCTCTGCACTTGCCAAGCTCGATCGCCAATTAGCTCATAAAATCGTTGCTCGTAATTCGCCACCATTCCCTTATTTTTGCCGCTCAGGCTCCTGGCTGGAAACGATACCAACATATGCTTTGCGCGAATTCTCTCTAGCAGTCGCGTTCCTGCCCCTTTATCCACCTGTTCCAAGCAGGGAATTGTTTTTAAGATCAAAGCTAGATCCACTTCCTGCTCCGGGCAAGTATTGCTAATACTCTGAGCCCAGGCATTGCCGCTAATCCCAGCGATCGCCATGAAACCATTAATAAACCCGATCATATCGCCATAAATATCACAGGCATAATATTGCATATCCGCCGCCAAAGGCATCCAGGGAATCGCCAAAGGATTGAATCCACAGGCGAGATCGAGCACAGAATTAATCGGCGCGATCGTGCCCATTGTCTCAGCATAAATGCGATCGAGAATTGATAATCGTTCTTTGGTTGAAGCATGGAACCCCATAATCCGCTGACAGGTGGCCAGGAAGGCAGCGCGATCGCCTTGTGTTGATTCCAGTTCCGCCAGCCATTTGGGATACTTAGTGCCATAGCTTAAATATGCGCCGCCAACTTGATGTAGCTTATTTTTGGTGGCCTTGATTGCTTCCTTTAGTTTGGGTTGCTTAGCTAACTCCTGTATGCCAATCTGCTGAATTAAATCAGGGGCGATCGTTTTATATTTAGAGCTTTGTAAAACTGATGCGATCAGGCGATCGAGGTGTTCGATTTGCTCAGGGGTGGCTGATTCTGACATGGCGATCGCTGCTGCTAAATTAAGGATTGGATTAGAGCACTTATATAGCTTAATTCTTCTCTGCAAAGTGCTGAAACCTAGATATACAGAGGTATATTTCAGCTTAGTTGAGATAGTCTCGTAATTCGATCAACTAAAAACTTTTGCCGCCCAAGTTCTCTCTCACTTTGAGATAGCTGAGCTGGGGCTTCCTATTGCAATATTTCTAAGTTGGAATGAAACCAATCAATTATGAATGTCTTTACTTCCCGATCGGCTCCCTGGATTTCTACTTCGAGGTCTAGGCATCCATTAACTAATGACACTATATCTTCAAAATCTTTACTACTATAAAAATCTCTGTTCCCCCGTCCCTCAAACGCTTCTATCTTCGTTGCCAGCAAGTATGCAACTGGGAAAATATTGATTTTAGTTCCACTAGGAAGGTTATAAGGTATGCAATTTTGCAACCCAGTGTCATACCATCGATTTGCAAAACCCAATACTTCTTGATTAGTTGGCATAATATCAATAATGAGTTTCTCTTGATAGCGCCAGCGACAAATAACACCGCTGCTACTATCTTCATGAAGGCCAATCTGTCTTAGTTGCTCGAAAAGAGAGTAATATTCTGCTTTTGAAGAGGCTTTTACAACACAATCAACATCTTTCGTGGGACGGACTTCTAATGCTGAAACTTGTTCTAGGTAAAGTGCAATAGTAATGCTGCCAATAAATGCAAAAGTTTGCTCTAATCCTGAGAGTAGTGATGCTGCTTGCTCTAGTATTTGAATCTGCTCATTCATTGATTCCAAGCCGTTGTTTCAATTCTTCAACAGCAAATTGATATTCTCGCCTTTTACCTACTCGAATGGCATCAACTAAGCTGAGGAGTGCATATAATTCCGGGTCTTTCTTTACTGCCTTTGGTACTGATTTATATAGGGGTTTAATTTCCTGCCCCCGTTCCCATCCATCTGGAGAAGCCCAAACATACTTGTTACTATCATCTAGGATTTTACTTTTAAGTGGTTCAGCAGAATGGGCTGTAGGGATGCCTCTCACAATTTTTCCTGGCTGTGTATAGAAGATGTACTTTACCCCATATACAATTACTTCATACAGCGGTCGTCTCATAACGCGGTTGTAATACATGTCATATAAGCCGCTATCAATACACCTTTTGGTCGAAGCATGAACTACAGAGCTACTCATATATAACTCGTCTGCAAGCTCGCTATAAGTCCACATTAGGCTTTGATAGATGTAAAGTTTTAGCAGAACAACAATATCTTGAGGTTTTAGCATTCAAAAATTCACAAACAAAATGAAACAACCCTATTCTATATTCTCGAATGCAGAATAGAAGCTCAACAAAAACGTTTTTGATATAAAATATTAATGTTTTAATACTTGAGATTGATGCAGGGTGTGAAAGCAAGAATCATTGCCGTGGGCAAAATCAAAAAGAAGTGGATCGCTGCGGGCGTAAATGAATACTTGAAGCGATTGCCAAGGATGGAGATTCAAGAAATCAAAGACACAGGCAAGGAGAAAGAAGCAGAAAAAATTCTGGCTATGCTCAAGCAATATGACAATCTGATTGTACTGTCTGAGGATGGCGAAATGTTTGACTCGATCGAGTTGAGCCAATTGCTTAACCAGGAGATGGCGCAGGATGTGGTGTTTGCGATCGGTGGGCAAGATGGGGTAAGCGAAACACTAAAACAATCTGCCCGTAGAGTTTTGAGTCTATCCAGGCTAACTTTTCCTCACGAGCTAGCGCGATTGATTCTGGTGGAGCAAATTTATCGAGCCCAAACAATTATTAATCATCAGAGTTATCATCGCTGATTCTAATCATCGCAGGCCAAGCAAGAGCAGTATGTTAAGTAAACTCAAGGTTCTATGCTTGCTTATCAATAATAAAAATAAGCTCAGTAGCGAATTCTATTTCCTTCGTTTGCCAGGGGCGATCGCTAATCATGCCATAGACCAAATCCCGATAGCGATCGGTTACATCCCATTTGCCACTGGCGCTGGTGGTGGGCAGGGAAATAAGCAGATAACGAACTTGCAGAGCATCCAGTAAAGGCAATGTGCAACCGCGCTGGCGCTGTTCAAAGCGATGTACTTCCTTAAAAATAAAGGCCAGATCCGCAGATTGGTTGGGGAAGTTGACCAGAATATCCTGGGCGATCGCTAAGGGTTCTAATCCTTGTAGGGTGAAATATTGATTCAGGAATTCTACTCTAGTTTGATGTAGATCGTAGGCATAGTAGCGAGTGGCGATCGGTAATTCCATCCAGGGAAAGGAAAGGGGATGCAGCGCACAGGCAATATCTAAAATGCTATTTGGTGTGCCTGTATGGGCAAAGATTTTACGATAGAAGTTATTTAATAGGGGCTGCCGCTCTCTGGTGGAAAGATGGCTGGCCATGATTTCGGTGCATGTTGCTTTGAGTTGTTCTTGTCCCCCTGTAGCGATCGCTGATTCTAGCTGCTGGATCGCCTGGTTATAATCTGGATCGCCCAGGTACGGGGCAACGATCCGATGCAGTTTTTTCTTAGCCGCCTGGATCGCTTCGTTTTTGTGCTTGTGGCGGGGAAGCTCGGTTTCAATCAGATCGCGGATCGTGGCTGCGCAGATATTTGATTTTTTGTATTTACTCGATTGGCGAATGGTATTAACCAATTCATCAATGTTGATATCTTTACTCATAAATCAAGCATTCGTTTTGATTGTGTTCGGAATCAAATATCAGCGGAACTTAGCCGATCGCCTGAAGTCTTCGCTTGACCTTGACTGTATAGACTTGAAGATTTTAATATCTTGACTGTCAAATATTCTGATCCCTCCGCAAATTCTTTCTCAACAGCTCCATCAACCTGGCCATGAATCGCAAATTATGAATCGTCGCCAGTCGATAATACAAAGTATCATTGATGTTAAACAAATGATGTAGATACCCCAGGCTATATCGTTGGCAGCAACTTGCATCACAAAAAGGAGCGATCGCCTGGTTGGCTTTGATATGCTTCTTATCCTGGGCATAAACATAGGAAAACCAGCTACTATCCATTGCCTCTGGTAAATCATCAAGTTCGCGGGTAAAGGCATATAGCCTGCCATGTCTGGCATCGCGGGTAGGCATCACACAATCGAATAGCTCATAGCCCATCCTGGCTACAGCTAGGACATTTTGAGGATGACCAATCCCCAGGGCATGCATCGGGAACTGCTTGGGAATCAGCGATCGGCAAAAAGCCAGAATATCTGTTAGTAAATTGCCATGCTGATCCAGTGGCCAGCCACCAAACCCATAGCCATCAAAACCAATTTCTAGCAGAGCTTCGGCACATTCACGCCGTAATTCAAAGGAACCACCACCCTGTAAGACCGCAAAAAGAAGGGGGCGATCGGAACTATTTAAGTCAATTTTTTTTTGTTCCAGCAATCGCACAAATTCCGCCTTGCAACGTTTCGCCCAGGCGATCGTACGTTTTACCGAGACTTCCTGCACATCCAAGCTATCTTCCGCATTCGTACAGTCATCCAAACAGAATAATAGGTCTGCGCCATATCCCATTTGCAATTGAATCGTTTTTTCAGGCGTGAGCTTGAGCTTGCGTTGCGATCCCTCTGGATAGAAGATTAAACCGCGATCGGAAATGCTGCCATATTTTGAATTAGCCCGAATTAAGGAATAAGCCTGGAAGCCGCCGGAATCAGTGAAAATAGGGCGTTGCCAACCACTCATCCGATGAATTCCACCCAGGGCGCTAACTGTAGATGAACCAGGCCGCTGCATCAAATGGAAAGCATTCATTACCAGGGCTTGAATGCCGCATTGTTCTAGATCTTGGGCATCCAGCGATCGCACTACTCCCACGGTAGCATCGGGCAAAAAGGCCGGCAATTGCAATTCGCCGTGGGGCAGTTTGAGCGTATTTTGGGATGTAGTGATTGTAGATGTAGCTTCATCCATAATAGAAACCTAATTGGCCTCCTGTTCGCGGCGGGCTAGTTTATCTTGCCGTTCCTGGTCATCTGCACCAGCGATCACTACCACATATTCTCCTTTCGCTCCTTTTTGAGTAAATGTGGCCGCTAGCTCAGAAAGACTACCACGCTTGATTGTTTCAAACATTTTGGTCAGGTCATTGGCATAGGCAGCCCGCCGATCGCCAAACACCTCGATCGCATCCTCCAGGAAAGCTTTGATCCGATAGGGGCTTTCATAGAAAATCAGGGTGTGGGGAGCTTCCCGATCGACTCCTAAGAAGTTCTTTCTGCCCCCGGATTTACGCGGTGGGAAGCCTCGAAAGGTAAAGCTATGCACCGGTAGTCCAGACAATACCAAAGCCAACACAAAAGCCGCTGCACCAGGAATCATGGTAACTTCAATCTCTGCGGCGATCGCTTTCTGGACAATTGTGAAACCAGGATCGCAAATCCCCGGCGTACCTGCATTTGTGACCACCGCAACGGATTTGCCTTCGGCTAGCAAGCCCATAATCCGATTGCCACTCTGGGCTTCGTTATGCTCATGGAAAGAGATTTGCGGCTTTTTGATTTCATAATGCTTGAGCAATCGCCCGGTTTTGCGAGTATCTTCACTGGCGATGCAATCGACATTACGCAGGGTTTCTAGCGATCGTAAGCTAATATCACCTAAATTGCCGATCGGCGTAGCGACTAAATACAACACTCTTGTTTGTGGCAATCCCTTGTGATTTCTGTCTATTTCCTGCCTAGGATCTTAGCACTACGGTTGTTTGTTTTTGCGTTTCCATTGGTGTCCTCTAGCAATGGATAGCTATTCCTAGCAATTGATATAGCTCATAATAACAATGTTTTTGTGTAGCCCTATACTCTAGCCATTTCAGGTTTCAAGTCAGGCGATGCAGGCTCAAAGTGTAACACCATGATTTCCTCTGGACGCAATCCTAAAGATTCAAACGTCCTTCCGTCTCGATCGCTAAATTCGACTTCAAATGCCTGCCCATTCGCCAAAGTCTCAACCACCGTGCCGACTTGTCCGCGCCATAAGTTGTAATCTGGCAAATCAACTGTCAATGCCACAACATCAAGTAAATTTATGGGATTTACTGTCATTTTTCTTGCCATCATTAACTACAAAGGATAACAGGTTGTTAATCTTGGTGTCTTTGAATCAAATTCGATCAGCCATCCACTCCGAAGGATTGTACTTCTATTTTGCCATTCAATCATTTTGAATAACATCAAGAACACTATCGCTATGGTTGGGCTGACTTTCAATTTGCACCAGCCGTGTTTCACTCAAAATATAGTTGTGGATTTCAAGAGGCATTAGCAGGTTAGACTATTAGCTATGACTGGATAGAATTTTCTGTGAGCTATATCTATATCCTAAAGCTATTTGTTTAAGACTCATTACCTTATCTCTTAATCTAAGCAAAAATTATGATATTTTCACAGCCACACCGCACCAAGATTGTGGCCACGATCGGCCCTGCTAGTAGCTCCCGCGCCATGATTAAGCAGCTAATTGAATCGGGCATGGCAGTAGCTCGCCTCAACTTTTCCCACGGTAGCTATGAGGATCATGCCAACACGATCGCCACAATCCGGCAGCTCTCCCAGGAGCTAGGCAAGCCAGTCACCCTGCTGCAAGACCTGCAAGGCCCCAAGGTACGGGTTGGTCATTTGCCAAATGGCGGTATCCCACTAGAAGAAGGAATCGAATATTTTTTAGTGCCGATCGAAGAGTTTCGCGGCGAAGAAAACATCATTCCGATCGACTATCCCCATCTGGCCACCGAAGCGGAACCAGACACCCAAATTTTGCTGGATGATGGCTTGCTAGAGCTAAGGGTCATTGAAGTTAATCACCAGGCGGTGAAATGCGAGGTAGTTAAAGGTGGAATGCTGGCTAGTCGCAAGGGGGTTAATTTTCCCAGCTTAAATTTGCAGCTTCCCTCTATGACCGAGAAAGATGAGCAGGACTTGCAGTTTGGTGTTGAGAAGGGGATCGATTGGGTGGCGTTGAGCTTTGTGCGGCAAGTGCAGGATATTCGATCGCTCAAGGAATTATTAACTAAGTTGGGGGCAGCGACTACGCCAGTGATCGCCAAGATCGAGAAACCCCAAGCGATCGACAACATTGAAGCGATCGTGGCCGAATGTGATGGCATCATGGTGGCGCGGGGTGATCTGGGCGTGGAAATGAGTCCGGAGAAAGTGCCCCTGCTCCAGAAAAAGATCATTCGGCTTTGTAATCAACAGGGTATTCCCGTGATCACGGCAACCCAGATGCTCCAGAGCATGATTGATAATCCACGCCCCACCAGAGCAGAAGCTAGTGATGTGGCCAATGCGATTATTGATGGCACTGATGCGGTGATGTTGTCCGGTGAATCGGCAGTGGGTCAATATCCAACCCAGGCAGTGGAGATCATGGCGCGGATTGCCGCCCAGACTGAGGAGAATTTGGAATTTATAAACCTACCACCCCATGAGCGGGATGCCACCCATGCGATCAGCGAAGCGATCAACACGATCGATAAGGCGATCGACCTGCGCTGTATTGCGGCCTTTACTACCAGTGGTTACACGGCGGCATTGGTGGCCTCGGAGCGATTGCAAGTGCCGATTATTGCTTTCACTGCCGACATTCGCACGTACTATCGCTTGAATTTATTGTGGGGGGTAATTCCGTTGCTGTTAACTGGGGCGATCGATTCGGTGGAGGTACTCAGCGATCGGATTGAAGCAGCCCTTCATCAATGCGAGCTAGTGCAAGCGGGGGATAAGGTATTAATTATTGGTGGTAGCCCAATTCAATGCGAGAAGGGGACTAATTTTATTAAAATTCATGGCATCAAGGAAGACTGCTAGCGTTACTTTTGCTAGCGATCGATCGCCATCGCTTTGGGTGTGGTATCTTGCCCAAGTTGATCGCCGCCAACATTAACCGTGAGAAATCCAGCACCAAGAGCCTCGAACGCGCAAAACACTAGAGTCAAGTCTCCCAAAGTATCACGCTTGATTTCGATCGGCGATCGCCACAGAGCCAGACAGCTTACCGCCAAAATTGGCATTTGGACAGGCAGAATTCTGCTTAGCCTGGGGATGGTAGCTAGTTTTACGATCGTCACCCAGACTAAATTAATTGGCTTGCGTCAGATTGCCAGCTTTTTATTCTGGCCAGTGGTTTATCTTGGTGCGATCGCCGTTTTGGTTTTGCTTGGCACGATGATCGGCGGTGGTTGGGGTAAAGCAATTGCCCAGCGGCTGGTCAAAAAACTGCATCACCCACTTGAGCAAGTTAGCACCCAGCAGCGGCTCAAATCAGCGATCGCTAGTGTTGCGATCGTAGTGCTGGTGGGTAGTACGATCGCGGCCTTAATTTACTATGGCTTGGCTGGAGTTGGCGTTTTGATAGCTTTTTTGGGTATTGAGGCGGGGATTTGGATTGTGGCGATCGCCCTGCTGTTAATTTGCCCTGGTTTTATGCCGGCGATCCTAATTACCAGAATTGCGATTAATAAGGCAATCCAGGCGGCTTTCCCAGAACTAGATCGCTAGTATTTTTGTAAAGAAAATCTGGTTAGTGCATCTTCAAGAGACTTCTTTTGCCTGAATGCCTCTAGATCAAATCAGTCAGGACATCTCTTGCACAACATCTCACTTGAAACAGCATTAGGAAACATGTGCATGATCAAATTCAAATACTGATTGGCAATCGATCGCTATGCTTGCCAAATGGTCGGTTGGAATTGATGCTGGATTATGGGAACAGACCACCGAGAATTATTAATGCAAAAAGTGACGTACACCAGTTAAAACCATCACCATGCCCAGTTCATCAGCGGCCTGAATTGAGTCTTGATCCCGGATGCTGCCCCCAGGCTGAATGATCGCCGTAATACCTGCTGCTGCTGCCGCCTTTACTGTGTCATCAAAGGGTAAAAAGCCATCACTGGCCAAAACCGCTCCCTGAATTGCTTGACCTGGCTTTTCCGCCGCCAACGACAGGGCGATCTGCGCTGCCCCAACCCGATTCATTTGCCCTGCACCGATCCCCAGGGTTTGGCGATCGCGGCTGACTAAAATTGCATTGGATTTCACATGTCTAACCACCCGCCAGGCAAACATCAACTCTTCCATCTGGTCGGCGGTGGGTTGTTTTTTGGTGGCGATCTGCCAGTCATCAACATGAATCGGCATCTGGTCGCTCTTTTGCACCAGCAGGCCACCAGCAATCAAGCGCACATTCTCAGCAGTGCCTTGCGCCAGATCCGGCAGAGTCAATACCCGTAATTTGGATTTACGTTGCAAAATTTCCTGGGCGGCAGGTTTACAAGCAGGGGCAACCACGCATTCTAAAAAAGTTTCGGTGAGTTTTGCTGCGGTAGCCGCATCGATCGCCCGATTCAAGGCCACAATGCCCCCAAAAGCAGAGATCGAATCTGCGGCCAGGGCTTTTTGATAGGCGATCACCAGATCATCAGCGATCGCCACGCCACAGGGGTTATTATGCTTGACCAACACTGCACTGGGGCGATCGGCCACAAACTCAGCCACAATTCGCCGCGCTGCTTCCAGGTCTAGCAAGTTGTTATAGCTTAATTCCTTCCCTTGCAGTTGTTGCGCCGCTGACCAGCCCGTTGCCTTACTGCCAGATTGATACCAGGTGGCTGGTTGGTGGGGGTTCTCGCCATAGCGCAAGACCTTGGGGTTGTGACCACTTAACTCATAGTTAGGTTTGGCTAATTCATCCTCAGCTTGCTGACCAAACTGGCCAGTTAGATAATTAGAAATGGCCAGATCATAGGCTTGGGTATGCTGGAAGGCTGCCAGGGCAAGCGATCGCCTGAATTTAAGCCTTGTTTCGCCGCCATTGGCCTCTAGCTCATCCAAACAGGCTGCATATTGATCGGGGCTGGATAAAATCGTGACATGTTTGTGATTTTTGGCCGCTGCTCTAATCAATGTGGGCCCACCAATATCGATTTGTTCGATCGCCTCTTCTAGCGATACATGCTCCTGGGCGATCGTTTGCTCGAACGGGTATAAATTCACCACCACCAGGGCGATCGATTGGATTTGGTTGTTCTGCAAATCCTGATTATCCTGGGCTAAATCAGTTTGTGCCAAAATGCCGCCATGCACCTTGGGATGCAAGGTTTTAACCCGACCACCCAAAATTTCCGGTGCGCCCGTATAGTCCGACACCTTGGTCACAGGTAGATTCGCCTCTGCTAAAACCTTGGCGGTGCCACCACTACTGATCAATTGAAATTGATATTTCTCGACCAGGGTACGAGCCAAATTAACCAGGCCAGTTTTGTCGGAGGTGCTGAGTAGGGCAATACGAGTCATGGGCGTTATTTAGACATTAATTGGGCATTAAGTATTTGAGTCTCTGTTTAGCAGGCAAGCTGATCTAATTCAAGAGTTCGATCGAGCAAAGATCACTAGACCAGCAGTATCTCCAGGCGATCCCTAATAACTGACCAGTCAAGGCTGAAGGAGATCTGGCGAACTCGGCTAAGATTAGCTGCGATCTAGAAGCATAACAAATCAAGAGCCGATCTGCATTTTTAACTGTGATGGTTTGTTGTAATTATGTTGTAATTGTTAAATTGTAATTTGAGCTGTTATTTAAATAGAGCAGGGGTAGCCTAAAGGATTAGAAATAATGGTAGTGCTGAACAAGTAAGGATTTAGGAGATAGTTGAATATTTATAACCCAAACAAGCTAAGCTCCGAATTTCAAATCGATTGCTAATTATCCTTATTACTACATGACTACTACATGACCACCAGGATTAGAAATAATTAATAAATAGATTAAACTTCTTGCCCAAATGCTCAAATGATCAATGGGATTGCGATCCTTTAGTTGCTTATTATCTGGAGCTTTTGCAAGAGCTTTATGGATTAACAATAACTTGGCAAGTTTTAATTTTAATGATCTATACAGTCAAGCTAAAAACTCTAATCGGTGCGTTGAATAATTTGCTGCTCCGCTTTGAGCAGATAAACATTTTCCGCCGCATCAACCAGCTCCACTACCACATTTACCTCAGTGCCAGGTTCCCACTTTGGCCCTTGCCGTGCCATATATTCGCTGGGTAGTTGTTGCTCAAGTTGAGTAGCCCAAATTTCACCAGTTGCTTCATTAGTGTCAGCACCATTAAACACCCATAAATTCTTGGCAGCTAAGCCTTCCAGGTCGATCGACTTGGTTGTCTCTGGTTCGACCAACTTGACTAAAGTCAGCATCGGTTTGCCGTCGGCTGGACTGATTGGTTGAAAATCACGCCACAGGAAAACATCCAAGCCCACTTGTTGATCGGCGATCGTAACTACAGTGGGAATTTCTGCGATCGCTTGCTCGATCATCTC
Source organism: Pseudanabaena sp. PCC 7367 (assembly GCF_000317065.1). GTDB lineage: Bacteria > Cyanobacteriota > Cyanobacteriia > Pseudanabaenales > Pseudanabaenaceae > Thalassoporum > Thalassoporum mexicanum. The sequence goes on along the minus strand of NC_019701.1, from coordinate 1,308,120 downwards.
GGCATCTTCCGGTGGTTCGGTCAACTCGTCAGCTTCAGATGACTGATTGTCAATATCACCTACTTGTTTTGCTGGGGCGATCGCCTCTTGCTTGATTTGCTGATCTGTTGTTGGATCGGGATTAGTTGGATTGGGTGGCGCTTGTGAACAACCAATCAAAAAGAAGATCGCCAAACTTATAGTTAAAACTAGTGGATATAAGTTGTTTAATCGTTTCATTTGTCCATTTCCAGTCAAGGTTTTAATTCAGCATCAGTGCTAATCCATTTCCTCTAGTTTGATCCGGGGATCGAGTAGCTTTAGCATCAAGTCCGCAAAGATATTGCCAATCACCAGCATGAATGTACCGATCATCAGTCCCGCCATCACCAGGCTCACGTCGCGCTGAAATACAGCCTCCAGGAGCAATCGCCCCAAACCAGGAATACTAAAGAAAAACTCGGTAATAAATGAGCCACTCAGCAAAGCGCCAAATTCATAGCCTAGCAGCGTCACCATTGGATTAAAGGCATTGCGCAAAGCATGGACATAAATCACCTTATTTTCTGGTAAACCCTTGGCACGGGCGGTTTTAATGTAGTCCTGCCGCATCACATCCAGCAGGTTACCCCGCATCAGTCGTTGCAGTCCCGCAAAACTAATGATCGTTAGGGTTAAGACCGGCAAAAACAAATGATAGCCAATATCAACCACTTTGCCGAACCAGGATAGGTCGCTAAAGTCAATGCTAGTCAGGCCACCAACTGGGAACAGCGAAGTATTTTGCGCCAGCATCAACAACAAAATTGCCAGCACAAAGCTGGGGAATCCCTGGAAAAAATAGCTGATCACCTGCACCAATCGATCGCCCCAGGTGTTTTGTTTAACGGCGGCGAAAATGCCCACCGGAATTGCGATCGCCCAGGTAATCACGATCGTAGCAAATGACAGCATCAACGTAGTGCCGGCTCTGGCTCCCACCAGCGACAACACCGGAATGCTACCTTGGCAAGTCTGACCCAAATTGCCACGCAGCGCACTGCTCAACCAGATGAAATATTGCATGTACACAGGCTTGTCATAGCCCAGGCGAATTTCTTCGCTCTCAATAAATTCCTTGGTGATACTAGGATCAAACCTTAGATCGCTGAGGCAATCACCTGGTGAGAGCTTCAACAGGAAAAAGCTGAGCAAGGAGACCAAAAAAATCACAAACGCCCCTTGCCCTAATCGCTTGAAAATATAGGCTGTGGTGGTATTGAAGAAAAAGCTGGGTACTGGTGAGATTTCTTTGGTTGCCATAGAACTGATGCTTAATAGATGCGTTTAAAGGTCAAGCGATTGTATTGTAGTTGCTTGCGGTCAGGGCTGAGTTAATTGAAGATTGCTGAGGCGATCGAAATTAGTGTTTTTGCTATCTTTGAGTTTGGCAATGCTGCAAGAATTAGCTGCAAGAATTAGCTGCAAGAATTAATCGATTGACTAAATACACTCATAATACTCATAGCTTAGATATAACATACCTACAATGAATCGATCGACGATCGCATTGATCACCTTACTGCTATGCGGTTTGATGCTGCGATTAGGGATCGCTGCCTTTTTGCCTCCAGGCTATGACGAAGCTTACTATTACGTCTATACGCTCTATCCTAGCTGGTCTTATTTTGATCATCCGCCCTTGGTTGGCCTGGTGACGGCGATCGGTATTTGGCTTAGTGGGGGGGCAGTTACACAATTGTCAATTCGGCTGGGCGGGGTTTTGCTCTATACGGGCACGTTGTTTTTTTTATATGCCTCTGGCCTGCGGTTGTTTGGCAAACGTGCTGCTTTAATGACCCTGGCGATCGCCACCTTAATTCCCTTTTTCCAGGTTGGGTTTGGCGTGTTGATCCTGCCCGATAGTCCTTTGCTGTTTTTCTGTACGGCGGCGTTATATGTGGCTGTCAAAGAGTTTTTCCCCAGTGGTTATTGCCAGATGCTTCGGCAAGCTAGTAATGCACCTGATCAGGTTAGAGGTAGCGATTGGGCTCTTGCTGACGTTCCAGATGTTTTGGATCTCCCCAATGTCCCCGATCTTCAATCGCGGCAGAATGATTGCGGCCAACCTCAGCAAAAATCCAAACAAAATCTGTCCCTGGATTGTCCTGCACAAAAAGCTCAATTGCAACCTGAATTAGAGCGATCGCCCCAGGCAGAACCAATAATTTTTAGCGACCATTGGACTGCTGAGCAATTTGATTACTCCGATCGTTCTGATCGCGTTAAAAAAATTACCTATCAACCCACCTCCCGAATTGCCCTGATTGGTTTACTGGTGGGTTTAGCCTGTTTGGGTAAATATCATGGGTTTGTGTTTGGTCTGGGGTTAACAATCTTTTGCCTGGTCAGCCCCCACCATCGGCGGGTATTCTGGTCACCCTGGTTACTGGCGGCGATTAGTTTGTTTCTGCTGGCGATCGCGCCAATGCTGATCTGGAATTATCAACATGATTGGGCTTCTTTTCGGTTCCAATCTGCCAGGGCAGTACCACAGGCAGGCTATAACCTGGTTGGTTTGGCGGTCACGTTTCTTTCTGGGATTGGTTATCTATTCCCTAGTTTTGGGCTGCCGCTCTGGTGGGTGAGTGGGCGATCGGCTTTAAAGGTTTTAGCGGTATTGGGTACAAGTTTAATTGTTTGGTTGAAAGCCAGAAAAACTATTGCTAACTGCGATCGCCTGCTCCCTAAATCAATCTCAGCTCAGCTCAATCATTTTAATAATCAGCCTAATCAACCAACTCTTCAGCTTGGCCATGACCTCCTAGCTCAACAGCAATTATTAATTCTCTGCGTGGCGCTGCCCATTTTTCTGGGCTTTACGCTGATGGGTGGCTATCGGCAGATTCTACCTAGTTGGCATATGCCAGGTTTTTTTATTGCTACTTTGTTGCTGGGGAGGCAAATGGCGATCGCCGATCGTAAACATCCCAAACGAGTAAAGCGGTGGTTATGGGGTTCTGGCGCGATTGTAATCTTGCTGCTGGCGATCGCGCTGTCTCACATCAGCATTGGCGCATTTCAGCAGGGTGGTAGGTATGCGCTGATTAATGCCATTCCGGTAGAAAATGATGCCTCGACCGAGCTTTTTTATGTGCAGCAGTTGCGGCAGGCATTTGCAGAATCACCCCAGCTATCTGAATTATTAGCCCAGCGTGATTTTATCTTTACCAGCAACTTTTTCTTTGCAGGACAAGCGGCCATGGCATTAGTGCCGATTAGTCAAACGCCAGTAACTTGCTTTACCGATGATATGCGCGGGTTTGCCTATTGGGAAGCGGCCGATCGCTGGGTTGGTCAAGATGGCATTTATATTACCAGTGAGGAGTTTTGGGAGCCACCGACTAAATATGCTGATTATTTTGACGCTATTACGTCAGTCACCACGATCCCAATTATGCGCGGTGGCCAGGCGATCCAGCAGATTTATGTGTTCAAGGCCGATCGACTCCTCAAGCCCTATCCCCGCCCCTATTAAATGCAAATGTAGCTCTAACTAGAAGGGCTATACAGTTCAAAAATGCTCTGGAATTACTAACTTAAAATAATGGTAGTCATGCAGTAGTAAGGATAATTAGCAATCGATTTGAAATTCGGAGCTTAGCTTGTTTGGATTATAGATATTCAACTATCGCCTAAATCCTTACTTGTTCAGCACTACCAAAATAATATAGGCTACAATAATAGATTATAAAAATATTGCTAAAGCACAAAAAACAGATATAATATAGATAACCCTGCATCTTGTGAAATCTTACGCATTGCGTAGGGATTCAGTATCATTACTGATAGTGAGATGCGGGGCTCTTTATTTCTTTATGGAATAATTTTTTCCCTTTGAAAGGTCTACCTTATGGTTCCTTGGAATAAATAACCAGTGGCGGTACGGATCATTCCATATATTTCTTAGATCACCTCTGTTAGATGTGCTAGCTCCTATGTTGAAGTTAGGGTATATCTTTCTAATCCTTTCTGATATATGTTTATAAAGCTTCTCTTTTGCGACTGTTCGTTTAGCTCTAAATCTTGCCCCTTCAGGTTTTGCCTTATGTAAATCATTTAGCCTAAACTGCATAGAACCTAAGACAACATCTAGGCATTGAAGTATTGAGTGCTTTTTGGAATCAACTTCATCTATCTGATTTTTATCAATTTCTATATTGTACTTATAAAGCTCTAACGAGTTATTGATATTGTGTAAGTATTCAATGAAGTCAGATTTTTTAACAGGTAGTACATCTAAGTAAATCCTGATTTTCACCATATTCTGGGTGGGATTTGAGTGCTGAATTCCAAACGCATGTTTTAAAAACTGATAGTAGAGCAGAAAATACTCCTCTTGCTGTTGTTCTACTGTTAGTTTAGTTGGGATATGAATGTTGTGAGTAAACATTATCCTAACCTTAACTAGATTCTTCTCGACTAAGTCGAAGAAGGTATCCATAAGTTCTATATATTTATCTAGATAAGATCCGGATGAAGTTTTAGACCATTTCACTTCCCCTGCTATATTCAAATCCTTTTTCTTGTTTTCTATTGAGTTTTTAACTATCGCTAGATCACAAGAACGAACTAGCACTCCACCGTAAAAATTGGAGAAATATTTGCCATTACTGATCGATTCATCACAATAAATTATGTGTTCACGTGCCATTTGCTGATTTTTATTTATTCATTACCCCTCTTTCCGATAACTGACTGCCCAAATAAGTAATTTTTTGCGGAAATAATAAGTAGCCAGTCGCAAAAGCTGAATAAACTTGCGGCTTCCTGAGAATCGGTAGATATCTTGAGTAGGTTTCTTTTAGTACAAACTATTTTGGATTTTCATTTGTGAAATAATTTCAAGGCTAGATAAAGCTACATATAGTGGCTAAGTTAGTGTTGCGTTTCTCTATTTCTTGATATCTAGTGCTCATCTAGGGGTATTAGGTTATAAAAACATAAATATGCAATGTCAGCAGGGCAAAATTAAAAAATATCAAATAATGCTATGAATCCCGCAGTTAAGTAACTGATATGTTGGGCTCCTTTATGCACAGTCAGGTTAGAATCTCCTGCCAATTGGTACACAGATTATCGATCGCGTCCACATGCCGATCGGGAATTGCCAGGAGGTCAATCCCTGGTTTAATCGATCGCTGAGGATTGCCAGCATCCAGAATGTGATAACCTCGCTGTGCCAGTTGTTCGATGATCTCCCGGTGCATACATTCAATCACCAGGATCGGCTGACAAGCCTCGATCAATTCCCAGGCTCCAGCGATCGCCTTATCCTCACTGCCTTCAATATCAATCTTAATTAGATCCGGTGTACCAGCCCGTTGTTGTTGCCAGAGTTGATCCAAAGAAACCGTATCAACGGTAGTGAAGCTGGGGTCTGCGTCATAATACATTTGCACAAAAGTTGGCCGCGAATCATCGATCGAACCGGTTGCGCCGGTAATTGCATCGATCGCAAAGCTAGCCTTGCCCTGTCGATCGCTGACCGCACTGGTAATTAATTGCACCCTTGATTGCAGAAAATCTGCTTGAGCAATGGTTTTTCGCAACAGATTGATGTTATCGAGATCCGGCTCAAACAGCACTGCTTCTAGCTCTTTGCTGTGGCTGAGCAAGAGCCAACTAAAATAGCCAATATTCGCGCCCACATCCCAAAACACCTTGGGTTGAAAGGTCTGATCGATCGCCAAAAACAATGCTTTGAGGGTCGGGGCAACATTACCAGATTTATAGACCCAGGTAATATTCCGCACCAATCGCACATAAACCCGCCAATCAATATCCTGCATCTTGGCCGCAAAGGTGATGTCTAATCGCGGTTGAATATACTTTACAAAGAAAGGTTGATGGCGTAGGTAGTCCAGTGGTGTGGGCATAAGCCTCCTCAAGTCTTAAATCATTAGCATAATTCTGCACCTGCTCAATCGTAGTGGTTTATGGTGCTAGATGACAGGTTGAATGAGTAATTGCACTCTCAGTCACCACAACCTGAAAACTATAAGATAGGAATTGGTGATTTCCAATCTTAAACAAATCTTTGGTTGAAATGTGATGTTCAAAACACAAACTAGCTGATTTTGAATGTTGCAATATTAGAAGTCAAGTAGCGATCGCTGGAGCGTTAAGAACTCATGGTCTGGAACCCATTTAAGAAAAAGGATGAAGCGGACTTGGTGTCAACAGAGGCAACTGACTCAACCCCTTCAGCCTCAACTGTCCCGCCCCCAGAAAAGACCCAAGAAAAGCAGAATGGCGAGGAGCAATCATTAAGTCCATCAGTTCCTCCTGCTCCTGATAACTCTAGTTCAACCAATGTAGGTGTGGCAGAACCAGTGGCAGAAGTAAAGATCCAAACCGAGCAGCTAAACGAAGAACCCCAGGGTTTTGTCTGTGTGCCGGAAATTAGAGTAGAAGACGATCGCACCGGCCTGGATATTGAAACCCTGAAGCGAGCCTTTGCTGATAATTTGTTCTACATCCAAGGCAAACTCGGTTCAATGGCTACGCCCAATGATTACTATATGGCGCTGGCCTATACGGTGCGCGATCGCCTATTGCAACGATGGTTGAACAGTGCCCAAACCTACTTACGTGGGGATGTGAAGGTGGTTTGCTACTTGTCGGCCGAGTTCTTGCTCGGGCCCCATCTGGGTAACAATTTAATTAACCTGGGCATTTACGATCGGATTGAGCAAGCGATCACCGAGTCTGGTTTAGATTTGCAGGAACTAATTGCCCAGGAAGAAGAACCAGGGTTGGGGAACGGTGGTTTGGGTCGCCTTGCCGCCTGCTACATTGACTCATTGGCCTCTTTGGAAATTCCGGCGATCGGCTATGGCATTCGCTATGAGTTTGGTATTTTTGACCAGGAAATCCAGGACGGCTGGCAGGTGGAAATTACCGATAAATGGTTGCGCTATGGCAATCCCTGGGAAATTGCACGGCCGGAGATCGCAGTAGAAGTAAAGCTGGGCGGCTACGTCGATCACTATGTTGATGATGCGGGTAACTATCGCACCCATTGGATTCCCGATCGAGAAGTGCATGGTGTTCCCTATGACACGCCGATTCTTGGCTATCGCGTTAATACGGCCAACACTTTGCGATTGTGGAAAGCGGAAGCCCCTGAATCCTTTGACTTCCAGGCCTTTAATGTGGGCGACTACTATGGTGCTGTCGATGCCAAAATCTCATCCGAGAATATTACCAAAGTGCTCTATCCCAATGATGAGCAAGTGCAGGGCAAGCGATTGCGGCTAGAACAGCAATATTTCTTTGTGTCCTGTTCTTTGCAAGATATGATTCGCTTGTATTTGCTAGAAAACCCCAATTTGGATAATTTCCACGAAACCTTTGCGGTGCAGCTTAATGACACCCATCCTTCGATCGGCGTGCCGGAATTAATGCGCTTGCTGGTGGATGAGCACCACATGGCCTGGGAGCAAGCCTGGCAAATTACGACCCATACCTTCGCCTACACCAATCACACCCTGTTGCCGGAAGCTTTGGAGAAATGGTCGGTACAATTATTTGGTCGGGTATTGCCCAGACATTTGGAAATTATTTACGAAATCAATCGCCGTTTTCTGGATATGGTGCGGATTAGATATCCAGATAATGACGCAAAGCTGGCTAGCCTTTCATTGATTGATGAATTGGGTAAGAAATCAGTAAGAATGGCGCATTTGGCTTGTGTAGGTAGCTATGCAATCAATGGAGTAGCTCAGTTACACACCGAATTGCTCAAAAAAGATGTGTTGCATGATTTCTATGCACTCTGGCCAGAAAAATTTAGCAATAAAACCAATGGGGTCACGCCCCGCCGCTGGGTAGTGCAGAATAATCCTGGCCTGAGCAAATTGATTTCCCGCAAAATTGGCGATCGCTGGATTACTCACCTGGACGAATTGCGGAAATTAGAGCAGTTTGCCGATGATCCCCAATTTCAAGCCCAGTGGCAACAGGTCAAGCAAAATTGCAAGCATCAACTGACTAAGCAAATTAAAGAACGTACTGGTGTAGTGGTCGATCCCACCTCCATGTTTGATATTCAAGTCAAGCGGATTCATGAATATAAGCGCCAACACCTCAATGCTCTGCACATTATTACCCTCTACAATCGCCTGAAGGAAAACCCTGATCTTGATCTGCAACCGCGTACCTTTATCTTTGGAGGCAAGGCGGCACCGGGGTATTTCATGGCGAAGTTGATGATCAAGCTCATTACCTCTGTCGGTGAGGTAGTAAACAATGATCCCGATGTACGCGATCGGCTGAAGGTGGTATTTTTGCCGGATTATAATGTCACCAACAGCCAGCGAGTTTACCCTGCCGCTGACCTGTCTGAGCAGATCTCAACTGCTGGCAAAGAAGCCTCTGGTACTGGCAATATGAAGTTTTCGCTGAATGGGGCTCTAACGATCGGTACATTGGATGGGGCGAATGTGGAAATTCGCGAGGAAGTTGGTGCTGAGAATTTCTTCCTATTTGGCCTGACTACCCCAGAGGTAAAAGAGCAAAAAGCCAATGGCTACAATTCTTGGGATGTTTATAATGCTAATCCTGGCCTCAAAAAAGCGATCGATATGATTAGCTGTGGCTTCTTTAGTCATGGCGATCAGCAGTTGTTTAAGCCCTTGCTTGATTCACTGCTATACGACGATAAGTATATGCTATTCGCAGATTACCAGGATTATATCGATTGCCAGGATCGAGTTGGTGATGCCTTTAAGCATAAAGATGCCTGGACTAAAATGTCGATTCTGAATACGGCCAGATCCGGCAAGTTCTCTTCCGATCGTGCCATTCGGGAATATTGTCAGGAAATCTGGCAGGTTGAGCCAGTACCGATCGAGTTACAGGAATATGTCCAGGCTAATGCAGTGCTGCGGGTCAGACAACCAAATGGTTCTAAAGCCTAGCTAGCTCTAGCTATTAATGTTTATGTTTGCCTGGCGGGTTTAAGAGTTGCTTGCAAATTTCAGCTTGGCATCGGCGATCCTTTTTGGTTGCACTGAGTTGCCCACCAGCCGATCGAAGATGTCTAAGCCTAATACGCCTAATACCTCTCTCGGCCTCAGATTGGTATCTTGGTTATTCAGGTTGAAGGGGGGCGGGCTGAGCCATTTCTACCAGGAACTGCAATGCCCTGACAATATACTGAGCGCAAACATCCGGTGGCTGATCATAAAAGGATTGCCATGCTTCCGCTTTGTGCTTATCATAATCACCCTTGCTAATCGTCAATTGAACAGGTGATTTGGTCGATCTGGGCGATCGTGATGCTTGCCCTTTTGCTAAGGGACTAGTTTGAGTGGATTGAGGAACGCTGCCTGTTGGGGTGAGTGCTTCAGTGCCATTACCAGCCCTAGCCCGCTTCACATGCTGATCCAGCCAGGCCAATCGCACCGCATGACCAGTTACCACGTCCAGCACAATGTAATCTTCGATCATTAAATCGGGATTGCGTTTCACTAGCGCCACCATTGCCAGCAGTGCTTCGATCGTTAATTGGCGGTATTGCGGTGCCTGGATCTTATTGAGCAAATGATCAATTCGCATCGCAAAATTCTTTTCGCCGGGGGTCATTTCTGAAAGAATTAGCTCACTTTCAAGGCGATTGCGACGTTCCAACTTGTCCCCAATCACCAGCCCCTTGCAGTGTTGCAATAATTGCCAAATATCGGGATAGAAGTTACTGGGCACCATTGTTACGATGCTGTTGCGGCGTTTTTCATGCCAGGTGCCGGTAGGTAGTTCCGCTTCGTCATTAGTTTCGATCGCAATGTCCCAGCTAATATCACCGCGCTTGGCTCCCAGTTGGAGGGATTCTTGTTGGAACACCAACTGTTGCTGTTGGGCATAGTTCGCCAGAATTCGATAAAGCCGATCCTTAATCTCAAAGGGACTAAGTTGCATTAGGCGATCGTGGGCTTCATCCTGCTCGATCTGCAATTCCCGGGCCAGGTCACTAATTAATAACAAAATTAAATAACCAGTCCGCAGGGTTAACATGCCTGCAAACAAATCCGCATCGGACTTGAGCAACATGCTGGAATAAATGAGAATCTCCTGGGTCAAAACCCGATCGCGGATATCTTCACCACAGAATTCGTCAATCTTGCTAATAATCTCCTGGGCACGCATTGGCCGCACCAAGAGCGAAGCCTCTGAATAGGATTTCCCGACCGAAATTTGCTTTTGGCGCACCAGAATGTCGGTCACCGCATCGGATAGGCCAATATAGGTTTTGTTGAGCAAACCGGCCGCCCGACGTACCACCGCCCAAAACCGATAGGTTCCTGCTTTTTGGTATACCTCATCGAGCAAATCTGCCACCGAAACCAATTGATGCACCCCTTCCCAATAGGTGTTGTATTCTAGCCCCTGCAATCGATGTAGGGTTTGTAATAACTCAATCTGCTCATAGAGATTATCCGATTGCCGAATGTTGTGTAGCAGGGCTTGAATATCAGTTTCATACTCCAGGGTGAATTCCTCAGTATGGCTAATCGGATAGCTTTTATCAACATCAAATTTGAGGAAATAGCGCGGTGCGATCGCGTTCTGCAAGGGAGCTGCATCAAATTCAAATTCATGCAAAAAATCAATCCGCTCCCGTCCAGCGGTCAGAGCCAGTTGTGCCATCGGCCCCAATCGTACCTGTACACCAGCACATTCACCATTTTTTAATTCCTGGATCAGCGCCAGCAACGCATCCCTACCACTTTTAAGCATGGTGTGGGTGATTAAGATTGCCAGAGTAGGGCGACCAGGGGCATGCCAGTGATTACGAATATAGTTCAGCTCTCCTTTGAGTTGATCGATTAGGAAATGATAGTCAAGGGTGAGATAGAATTCTTCTTGATCGAGAAAGGAAGGCAGAAATATCACTGGCTCATTGCGAATTTGAAACACATGGGCAGTAGTCAGGCTACGCAATCGTCTGATTGGCCTGCCACTCAATCCTAATTTGTCATTCCGGCCAATTTGCGCATAGGCCTGTGCTAGTTCCCTGGCATTACGCACTTGAATCGGCGCGACTTGCTGGGGGGTTTGGGTAATAATATTAAAGTTCTCTAGCGACTGTTGTAATTCTTGATCTTCAGCGATCAGTGCCACTTGCACCACTGGTTCACGGTGGGAGCCGATGCGAAGTCGTCGATTGAGTGGATCAATATCAGCAACGTTGATTAACCCCTCTTCGACCAGTTGCCCTAAAATATATAAACTCTGCGCCCAGACCAGGGGCACATTGGGGTTGGGCGATCGCTTCTGGCTACCGGGCATCGCTTTTTCAGCTTCAATCTTGTCCGCTGGCACATAGTAAATCTCTGGCAACAGATGCCACCCATCTTGCTCTACGGTAGTGGTTTGTAATAGCTCTTTGTAGGTTTTAACTTGCGCATCATCGCCCCGAAATAATCCATCCAGGAATAGATAAGTAAAAAACAGCGGCCATTCACTTTCAATGTGCTGGAATTTCAATAACTCCTGGGGTTCGTAATGCAACCGCGAAGTATCTTCCAGAATAGTTTGATGGCCATCGCGCAGGAATCGTTTACAGCCATATTTGCCCTGCAACTTGGTAATCACTTCATAGCGGGTGAGATTGACCAGTTGGCGATTTTCGATCGCAAAGGCGGGGAAGCTAATGATGCTCAAAAGTGCCGCATCGATCTCCTTGGAATTGGATTCACGCGGCAAGAGCGATTCGAGCGTAATCTGCGATCGGGCAATTTCATCGGGTAATACATGAATTACCGAAGCCTGGCTACCGCGTACGCCAAATAAATCCAAACCATTGATCGCTTCCAGGGCAGCCTTGGCCATGCCGATCGAGCTACAGTTTAGTTCAGGATTGCCGCGATTGATTTTATTGCCCCGCTCCCAGATGCCATAGTCCGGCGTGCGATAGGTGCGGCCAATGTAATAGACCAGATTTTGAACAAAGTTAACCTCATCGAGGGTGTAAATAATCGCTAAGCCAGAACTGGTCATCTGCGCCAGCATCAGCAAATAGAGCGAAGTGGCATCCAGTTGTAAATGCCCCCATTCCGCATCACCCACCACCACATCGCCAGTGTGGGTGTCATATTTGGCATGGAGTGAATCGAGGAGAGCCTGGTTGTGCTTAAAGTCTTCTAACTTATGAGCCTGACGCATCATTGCCATCAATAGGCCCCGCATCAGCTTAATAACACTGCATTCTAGCTCGTAGGCGCGACCCTGGTTTTCATCCAGCTTGCGATAGGCCAACGCCAATCCCCACACACATAGAATGCTATAGACATTGTCCCGCACCCAGGCATCGGTGTAGTTGCCATGCTCGGTAATCGCGGTGCTGGCCGGCATCAGCCCGGTAATTGCACTCTGGCGTGATAGTACGATCGCTTTGATTTCCTGATAGTGATATTCCAGGCGATCGCGTCGCCGTGCATTTCGATCGATCATGGCTATAGCTTGAGTAGGTTAATCAATTATCTAGTATCTAGGCCTGAACCTGGCTGCGGATGTGTAGTCTGTGGCTAAATCTGGCTGTAGTAGCTGGCGATCTCAAGTGCCAGAAATACTAATTTAACAAACTCTTAACCAAACGCAAATTACGCAATCCCTTTCCTGACATCAAATCCTATTGTTTCCCCATAGATACAATGCAATTGGGACAAAGATTGTAATCGTTTTTATTAAGTTTATCTAATTATCTAATTATCTAATTATCTAACCGGACTCGATATGACTCCTAATGCGGATGTCATCAACCCGGTGATCAAAAGCAGCGATCGCCTAGGGACTGTTCAAATTAAGCTTGCGCAATATTTGGTTTAAAAAATAATTAACTATCCTCAACATTCTGCTTTGCCAGCAACTCCACATCGCCACAGCGATAAAGCGTCATTTTGCGAGATTTGGAATAACGCGATCGCACGGTCGATTCTGCCAAAATTGCCTCCGCCTGCATTGGTAAGCAATTGAGCAGTTGCGCCGCTTGCCCCAGGTTAATCCATTGTTGATTAAACCTGGCCAGGAGGGTTTGATCATCTTCTTGTTCAACTTGGCGCAGTAGTTTTTCTGCCAACAACCAACAGGCCAGCGTATCTGCCTCGGCACGATGCGATCGCCCTACCTCAAATCCATAATGCTTGACCAGATAGGGCAAACTGCGCGAGGGAAGATCGGCCAGTAACAATCTAGCCAGCTTAACCGTACAGAGTTGGGCATTGAGTGGCCGCGAGAAGGGAATCCCCAACCGCCGAAATTCCGCTTGCAAGAAGCCATAGTCAAACTTGAGGTTATGGGCTGTGAATACGCCACTATTGAGGAAATCCAGGCAATCTGGCAATATTGCTGCGATCGGCTCTGCCCCATCTACCATTTCCTGAGTAATGCCGGTGAAATTAACGATCCTGGGTGGCACCACTACGCCGGGATTGAGCAAGTGGGTCTTTTGAGTTTGCACCCCATCCGCCAGACTGGCTTGCAGGATTGATACCTCGATCATGCGATTGCGGCCAGCGGTGGTGCCGGTTGTTTCCACATCAACCACCGTAAAGGTTTGGCGCGTGACCCAGCGATAGAACGCGAGTAAATCCTGCGATCGCTGTGCCGATTGGCTGAGCAGATGGCCATGATTGTCTAGGGCTAGGTTTGAATCGTGATCAGTATAAACATCCAAACTGTTTAAACCTGAATCCTGATTAGAACTTGAGCCAGGATCTAATCTAGCTGCTGGGTTAGAAGGGTTAATATTCACAATGGCGATCGACCAGGATAATAATGAGTGAAATAGAGCAAGGGTTTAATCGTATCAAGATCAATCATAGACCAGTGCAACTGCTAGAGACCTGTTTAGTAAGAATTGCGATCGCTTTGGATGCAATTACTTCTAGCTATAGCGATCTTGCACCATAATTTGCTTGAAGCTATTGCCTAAGCGAGGGATGAAATATCGGTATTCCAAATATCAAAGTATAGGCTTGATCGTAGTTTGGCCGATCGTTAAATAGTTCAATCGTCCCGCCAATGTAAAATGCCTGTTTCAAAAAGCACTAGGGATCGATGACCAACTGGATTGGATCGCCATAATCTAGCCGCAATCGGGATCTGGCACTACCACAATTCACCGCCAGCTCCACCCAACCATTACTACCCACCAGCGCCACCAACTCGCCCATTTTGGCACTGGCATAGGTGTGTCCACCTTTAATTTCCTGGCCACCTAAAATAACTGCCCAATCCTGGCCATCGATCAATTTCGCGGGAATATTAGTAATTAGATTGCCAAACCCGTCGATATATTGAATACATCCGGTGATCTTGCCATCCTCTTGCCACAGATCCGGCAGCTTCAGCTTGACCAAACTGGCGGGGTTAACCTCTTTGCCCAATGATCCGATCGATAGGCCACTGGCCAAATGCGCGCCAACTGGAGCAAAAATATCGCGGCCATGAAAGGTATTGCTGGCCTGGGGCGATCGCCAGTAATCTTGATTGGTTAGTTCCATCGCTACAATGATTTCCGTTTCCGCCAGGATGCCCGTAAAGATGCCATTGTCTGGCCCGACCAGAAAGCCCTCGATCGCGTGGTTATGAAAGGCGATCGCTACGCCCCGTCGATCGCTACCCACGCCGGGATCAACCACCGCCACATGCACAGTGCCAGAGGGGAAATAGGCATAGGTGGATCGCAAGTTATAACTGGCGGCGGCAATATTCTGGGGCAGAATGTCATGGGTCAGATCAATTACGTTTAAATCAGGGCTAATCATGGCGATCGCCCCCTTCATTGCCCCCACATATGCATCCTTTGAGCCAAAATCACTCAAGAGGGTTAAAAATCTCGCCATTGGCTTGCCGTTCCCGTGTTGCTACGCCAATCATATATCAATCTGAATCTAATTATGATCAGGCATTACTCGTAGTTTTAGTCCCTGGATGTAACTGCTTGAGCTTGCTTGGCGGCAGCCGCTTTACGCTCACTGTGGCGATCGGTGAGGTAATCAACCTTGTCGCGCAATAATAGCGTGAATTTATATAGCTCCTCGATCACATCAATGACCCGATCGCGCAAGGAGCCATAGAGAAACAAAATACACGGGGGATGATCGAACTTTCAGCAAAAAACAAGACGCACCCATATAGCCCATATACATAGAGCCAAGGGATACGCCCAATTAGTGATCTATAAATAATATTAGCTAAATAATATTAGCTCAGCCCAGATCATAGAGCCTTTACAATGATCAAGCATAGCAACGGGAGAATCGTGATCTCGGTTGCGATATCAACATTGATGCAGAAGGATGCAGAAGTTTAATTCTGTGTAAATCTAAGTAAATCTAAATAAATCTAAATAAATCTGCGTCAAACAAATCTAGCCAGTCTAGATCGGGGCTAGGTCGATCGCTTTATGCTCAGACTCGCCCATGGTAGTTATGGTAGCTGGGCTAACTTAATTTATTCTTCTGCTTCCTGGCGGCTAGCGGTTTGGATATAGAGAATGAGCAAAAAAGCGGTAGGAATAATTACCACTAAAGCAGTACCGATTAAGCCAATCAGGCTAATTTCCATCGATTCCATTGATTTTCTTATCTCCTAATCTAATCGTTGTAATTAATTAATGAACTATTTTTTGATGA
This sequence comes from Pseudanabaena sp. PCC 7367, assembly GCF_000317065.1. Lineage (GTDB taxonomy): Bacteria > Cyanobacteriota > Cyanobacteriia > Pseudanabaenales > Pseudanabaenaceae > Thalassoporum > Thalassoporum mexicanum. The sequence goes on along the minus strand of NC_019701.1, from coordinate 1,292,461 downwards.
CATATTTAATTATAAATCTAACTCGGATTGGTAAATGATTGCTAAACGTTTGGTTAGGCTTGGTGAGGATGATTAGATTTTCGGTCTAGTTTTTGGTCTAATTCGGGAGGGCGATCGCCAATGAAGTATTTTTTCTTAGCTGAGGGTTGGCAAATCAAACGGGTGTGGGAGGCAGGCCAACTTTGGAATGAAATTGCCTGGCGGCGTAAACCCTACATTGAAGCTATGGGTAAATATATGATCGATCGCACTGAGGAAATGTTGCTATTCAAGGTGGAGGATGCCGTGGGCATGATTGAGGTAATGCCATCACCACAGGATTCAACTGGCCAGAGCAATAATCAGCGTAATCAGAGTAATCAGCCTAATCCCACTAGCAACAACCCTGATCAACAATTATCTGCCCCAATCCATCAAGTCCGGATCACCAGATTACTAACCGCCGAACAAGTGTTAGAGAGAATTACGCCGATCGATCAACTTAACTAATTATTAAGTTAACTAGTACCTTGTCAGATTTGGATTGATGAGCAGGTATTTAGCAGATCGCTTTCTACACAAGCATTCTAAAATACATTTACCCATCCCAACTACATTGACAGAGCACTAGATCAAACCTGATTAAAATCAGTGCAATCCCAAATAATCGCTAAGTCAGGCTCAGGATTATGTTTTTCAGTTGATCGCCTCAGATAATCAGATAATCAGATAAAAGATTGGGAGTTACCAAGATCTTGTCATCTTGTAAATTAAGCCTGTTGTTCCTCCTCGGTCGGCACTTCCACCTCTAGTTTGGGTTGATAACGGGTGAACTGATAGACAAACGTGGCTAATACTGCACCGATCGCCATAGCTGCTAGATACTTAACCAATTCCAACCAAGTACCCGCCGCGATCGCAAAAATAAATGGCACCACCGGATTCAAAATGCCCGCCTGAGCAGATCCAGCAAAAAATGACAACATGGCGATCGCCGCACCGATAATTACACCTGCCAACGGTCTGGCATCAGGGCAAATCCGACAATCTCCCGTCGCCACACTAAAAATAGTAAACACCAAAAAACCGGTAGTAAAAACTTCCAGGCCAAATGAAACCGGGGAACCCATCACCGGAGCCGCCGCCACCCAATCAAATCCAGGTACAGTAATGAATAGCAAAATCATCGCCACGATCGCACCGAGCACCTGAGCCGCCACATATCGAAAAAATTGTCCCTGGGGAAATCGACCACTGGTCAAAAACCCAAGCGTCACTGCCGGATTGACATGGGCTCCAGAAATAGTCCCCACACCATAAATAATCAACATCAAAACCGCACCAGTGGCCACACTTGCCTCCGCAGGCGCAACGCCGCCACCACTAAAAGCATTGATGCCGATCGCCATGAACACCAGCACCGCTGTGCCGATCAACTCGCAAAACTCTTTAATCAAGTTACCTTTAAACATAAGATCCCAACTTCAAAAAATGGCAATTAGATTATCTTATGCAATCGCTCCACCAGGCTTTTTATGACTGTTTTTGTTATAAAGCGCAAAGAACTACAGCCATAATAAACTTGTTGCGATTCAGTGAATTTAGCAATTAGAGCCTAGCTAGGTGGCAAAATTACCCGATCGATAATTTGAATATTGCCATTACTCGCCTTCACATCAGGGATAATCACGCTGGCCTGATTAACTAGCACCCGATCCCTTTGCGCATCAATCTCGATCGTCAACGCAGTTCCGGCTAAGGTGTTTAATTCCCCTGGTTCCATCTCTTCTGCTAGCAATTGCTCCGGCACAATGTGATAGGACAGCACCTTTTCCAGTTGTGCTTTGTTCTCTGGTTTGAGCAGTTGCTCAAGGGTTCCGGCTGGCAAATCAGCAAAGGCTTCGTCTGCGGGTGCAAATACTGTATATGAACCATCTTGATCCAGCTTGGCCATTAAATCTGTGGTGGCTAGGGCATCGCTAAAAATGCTGAAGGTTGGTTCATTCTTAGCGATCGCCGCGATCGTCAGGCTTGGTGGTTCTGGCTCGGCCGCGATCGGGGCAGCCGGTTCATTATTATTCTGGTCATTTGTAGTAGTAGCGGTTTCTACCACCGTCGTGGTTGCAGTATCCGGAGCAGCTTCAGTTGTAGCGGTTGAACCATTGGTAGAACAGGCCTGGAGACCAAGTGCGCTCACCACCAGGGCGATCGATACGATGCGGATTGAAACAGAAAACCTACCTGTAGGTCGTAGGTTAGTAAAAGTTCTTAGGAACATGGCGGAGTCTGATAAACCTTAAATTTAAGCAATAGATTAAGAACAAATTTTTTGGCAACTATTTGTTTACCAAGCCCAATTTATTGCCTCCCCATTAAGCCGAATCAGACTCTCAGAGCAGCTTGATCTAATTTATTGGGCAACAATATTGATTTTATCTTAACCTATGCTTAACCAAGGCTTAATTGCCTCTGCCTATGTCCCTCTGCCTATGTCAGCGGTTGCTGAATTAAGAGTGGATTGAATGAGTATTTAAGGATCGATTCAATTAACCACTTGCCGTGATGCTAATTAATAACTAAAGCTAGAAACACTTGCTTAGACTCTAATTGTGGTTGGGTTTAGGCTATTGTACTAAACGTGATAAATCCGATTGCTGTAACGTTACAAGTCAGCCCTGCTCTATTACTCTAGCTAGGCCAAAATCAGACAAAATTAGACTAAGATGCAAATAGTAGCAATTTTCAATAATTAGCTCCTAATCAATGAAGCGATATCGATAAAACGATTGGCTTTGGCATAATGCATAATTAATCACGCAAATTGGATTACGGGGGCAATTGCTGATTATTAATTAACCAATATTCAGCATTACAACTCAAGCAAATTGCGATCGATTAACTAGGCTCCAATCGCATCGCATCGCATCGCATCGTAAGGTTAAACTTTACAACCGTAGTGAACATCTGCACCTAAGGCTGATTAAAGCTAACTAGTACCCGACCAATTTAAATATGAGGGATCGCAATCTAGACAGAGTAACTACTCGATCAAAGCAGCAATCATCATAATTTTTGTGGTTGACTACTAGGCGTACAAAACATCAATCAATAAGTAAGTAAAACCCATGGCAAGTCTCTTCCTGGAACGTCTGCACAGTAGCGATCGCCCCGTGATTGTTTTTGATGGGGCAATGGGAACCAATTTGCAAGTCCAAAACCTGACTGCGGCTGATTTTGGCGGTGCCGAATATGAAGGTTGTAATGAGTATTTATTGATTTCTAAGCCGGAAGCGGTGGCCAAGGTACATCGGGATTTTCTGGCGGCGGGTGCGGATGTAATCGAAACCGATACATTTGGGGCAAATGCACTGGTGCTGGCTGAATACGACATTGCCGAAATGGCCTATGAGTTGAATAAAAAGGCAGCGGAGTTGGCCAAATCCGTAGCCGCAGAATTCTCTACCCCTGAAAAACCAAGGTTTGTGGCCGGATCATTGGGGCCAACCACCAAACTGCCCACCCTGCTGCACATTGACTTTGATGCGATGAAGCAGTCCTACATCGAGCAGGTAGAAGGTCTATATGATGGTGGTGTAGATTTGCTGATCGTTGAGACCTGCCAGGATGTCTTGCAGATCAAGGTAGCTCTCAATGCGATCGAAGAGGCGTTTCAGCGTAAGGGCAATCGGCTGCCCGTGATTGTGTCGGTGACAATGGAAACCACTGGCACGATGCTGGTGGGCACAGATATTTCGGCGGTGGTTACGATCCTGGCCCCCTACAAAATTGACGTGTTGGGGCTCAACTGCGCCACCGGCCCTGACAAAATGGTCGAACATATTCGCTATTTATCAGAAAATTCACCCTTCGTAATTTCCTGTATTCCCAATGCGGGCTTGCCGGAAAATGTGGGTGGACAGGCATTCTACAAACTCACGCCGCCGGAATTAAAAGAGCATCTCAGTATCTTTGTGAAGGATTTAGGTGTCCAGGTGATCGGCGGTTGTTGTGGCACTCGCCCCGAACACATTGCCCAATTAGCAGCGATCGCTCAGGAATTACATCCCGCTAGCCGAGGTGAAAATGGCAGTGCGCCCCAACCAGTGCCAGCCGCCGCCTCGATCTATGGCTCTCAACCCTATGACCAAGATAATTCGTTCTTGATTGTGGGTGAACGGCTCAATGCCAGTGGCTCGAAAAAATGCCGCGAAATGCTTAACGCTGAAGAATGGGATGGATTGGTGGCACTGGCGCGATCGCAGGTCAAAGAAGGTGCCCATATCCTAGATGTCAACGTTGATTATGTGGGTAGAGATGGCGATCGGGATATGCATGAACTGGTGTCGCGGTTGGTGACCAATGTGACGCTGCCGCTGATGCTCGACTCGACTGAGGCATCCAAGATGGAGGCGGGGCTGAAGGTGGCCGGGGGTAAGTGCATCCTTAATTCCACCAACTATGAAGACGGCGAGCCAAGATTTGCTCAGGTGATCGAATTGGCCAAAGCCTATGGCGCTGGGGTGGTAATTGGCACGATCGATGAAGATGGGATGGCACGGACGGCCGAGAAAAAATTTGAAATTGCCAAGCGTGCCTACGATCAATGCACCAAAGAATTTGGTCTGCCGCCCTATGAATTATTTTTCGATCCCCTGGCGCTGCCTGTTTCGACTGGGATCGAAGAAGATCGCCGCAATGGTGCTGCCACCCTCGAAGCGATCGAACGGATCACCAATGAGCTACCCGGCTGTCATATTGTGCTGGGGGTTTCTAATGTGTCATTTGGCCTCAATTCAGCCTCGCGGATTGTGCTTAATTCGGTGTTTCTCGATCTAGCCCGTAAGGTGGGTCTGGATTCGGCGATCGTCCATGCCAGCAAAATTCTGCCCCTCAATCGGATTAAAGCAGAAGAACAGAAAGTGGCACGGCAGATTATCTTTGACGAGCGTAAATTTGAAAATGATATTTGTGTCTATGATCCGCTTACCACATTTACGGAAATGTTTGCCGGCGCAACCACCAAACGGCTCAAGAGTGACACCAAGAACTTACCGATCGAAGAACAACTTAAGCAAAGGGTGATCGATGGCGATCGGGTTGGCTTTGATGAAGTCCTGGCTAAGGCCATGGAAAAATATCCGCCCCTGGATATTATTAATAATTTCCTGCTCGATGGCATGAAGGTGGTGGGTGAGTTGTTTGGCTCTGGTCAGATGCAATTGCCTTTTGTGTTGCAATCGGCAGAAACGATGAAATCAGCAGTGGCTTACCTGGAGCCGCACATGGAGAAAATTGAAGGTAGCAATAAGGGTGTCTTTGTGATCGCCACGGTCAAGGGCGATGTCCATGACATTGGTAAAAACCTGGTCGATATTATCCTGTCTAATAATGGTTACAAGGTAGTCAACCTGGGGATCAAGCAGCCAGTTGATAATATTATTGCCGCCTACGAAGAACACAAGGCCGATTGTATTGCCATGAGTGGCTTGCTGGTCAAATCCACTGCCTTCATGAAAGACAATCTGGAAGAATTCAATCGACGCGGCATTGATGTGCCCGTGATTCTTGGTGGCGCTGCCTTGACCAAAAAGTTTGTAGAACAAGATTGCCAGAATGCCTACCAGGGGCGGGTGGTCTATGGCAAGGATGCCTTCTCTGACCTGAATTTTATGGATGCCTATATGCCAGCCAAGCAATCGGGCGAGTGGGATAACCTCAAGGGCTTCTTGAATGGACATGGTAGTAATGGCAGCGATCCCACCTTAACCGAGCCAGCCCAGAGCGAAAATGGCCAAGCGCCTGATTCTAATGCGGCAGCAGCACCAAAAGAAGCAGAACCGATCGAAATTGATACCCGCCGATCGGAGATCGTGGCGATCGATATTCCCCGCCCCCAACCGCCATTCTGGGGTACTCAAATATTAACTGGGGATGATATTCCCTTTGATGAGGTGTTCTGGTATTTGGACTTGCAAGCGCTGATCGCTGGCCAATGGCAGTTCCGCAAGCCCAGGGAGCAAACCCGCGAGGAATATGATGCCTTTTTGGCGGAAAAAGTCTATCCGATCCTGGAGGAGTGGAAAGCCAAGATTAAGGCCGAGAAGCTACTCCATCCCCAGGTAGTCTATGGTTATTTCCCGGTGCAGGCAGAGGGCAATGATGTTTATGTCTATGATCCCGCTGCCGAAGGCAAAGTAACCGAAGTAATCAACCAGTTTAATTTCCCGCGCCAGAAAACCAAGCGCCGCCTTTGTATTGCTGACTTTTTTGCGCCTAAGGATTCCGGCGTTGTGGATGTGTTCCCGATGCAGGCAGTCACGATGGGGCAGATTGCCACCGACTACGCGCAGGAGCTTTTCCAGGGCGATCGCTATACTGACTATCTCTATTTCCACGGCATCGCAGTGCAGATGGCGGAAGCATTGGCGGAATGGACCCATGCCAGGGTGCGGCGGGAGTTGGGCTTTGGTGACGAAGATCCCAATAACATCCGGGATATGTTGCAGCAGCGCTATCGTGGCTCTCGGTATAGTTTTGGTTATCCGGCTTGCCCAAAGATTGCCGATCAATACAAGCAGATTGAACTGCTAGGCACCGATCGAATTGGCTTGACGATGGATGAGAGTGAACAGCTCGATCCAGAGCAATCGACCACGGCGATTATTACTTATCATCCGACTGCTAAATATTTCAATACCTAACCATATTGGTTTTCCCTTGCCAATATCTAAGCAGTTAAAAATACTGAATTTTACTCTTTCTTAGCCATAAACCTGTAAAATTAATTGCAGGTTTATTTGTCTCGACTATATCAAACTGGGAAATGAAGTGGAAGAAAATAACGATTCTATCCAACTACCAATTGAGCTGAAAAATCCGAAAGGCGATAAGGTTTTGATGAAGCTCACTCCTGAAGCTGATCCTGACGGTCTCATAAGCCGTCTTAATATGGAAAAAATACCTTCAGATGATAGTTTGAATCGAATTCTTGGCACAATACCTTCAGTTGCCTCAGCATTTGCTTTAAGCCAAAGTTTCAGAATCATTATGCCTGCCGGAGTTCTTGGTAATCTTATGCATCTGGTAAAAGACCCTGCTATGAGTGGTTTACTAACAACATCTGTTGTTGGCTCTAGCGGGGGAATTGTTGCAACCGCAGGCTTAGCAAGCATGACTGGTTTTGTTGCGCCATTAGTTGTCTGGACAATTTTGGCATTCTTAACCGGACAGTTTTTTCTCTCCCATATTGAAAGAAACACTCGTGCCATATTTGAACAGCTACAGAAAATTTTATTTTTTTTAGTAGCCCGTGAAGAAAGCGATTTACGTGCAAGAATTGAATTTCTACGTTATGTCAGTGATAACTTCAGGGCATTGCGCGAAAATTCAGAGATGCGTATTGCGACGCTAACTAACCTCCAAAAGGTTAATACCGAATCTTTAGCAAGCTTAAAGCTTTGGACATACAACATACAGAATGAACTTAGTGACATAACGCAATCAATTGATTTTGTTAAAAGCAAAAAGAAGATAAGGGACAACGTTGGCAAGGTTGCTGATAGTATTGAGGAGACAAGACGGCATACTAATCGTGCAGTTGCCTCTTGGCAGTGCTATTGCCTAGGGATTGCACTAGAAATTCAGCTAGGATATATGTTTGATCTTTCCTTGCTTACATATACGAAAAAAAATCTTTCTCGCCAATCCAAGGATTTAAAGACAGAGCTACAGAAAGCAGAAAACATATGGAATGATTTGAAGAATATATCCTACTTTAATGAGTCCAATAAATTCAAGGCTGGTGAGCTACATGCAGTTGGAGTGGAACTAGCTGAATTTTCAACAAGGATTGATAATTCTATTGTATCTACTAAGCAATACATTGATTCTCTAGAAAATTTAGAGAAAAATGGGGCAAATTTACTGTATTATAATAAGTCGTTTTATCGTCCTACGCAGGGTGCCATACCTTCCGGCAAAGATAAAATCTAGCAAGGTCTCAATATTAAAATCAATTACGGTAAAGCTTGCGCCATATAATCACCCCATAAACTCGCCGCCAACGAACTAGACCCATTGGTTACTCCCTCGTCATTGCCTAGCCAAACCGCCGTCAGGGTTTGCCGTTGCGGTGCAATGCCAATGAACCAGAGATCGCGGCTACTGTCGGTGGTGCCCGTCTTGCCGATCACCCCTGCTTGAGGGATTGCTGCCGATCGCCCCGTGCCATATTGCACCACGCCGCGCATCATACTAGCCATGGTGTCTGCTACGCCTGGATCGATCGCCTGCCGGGGTTCCAAGTCGATCGCCGCATCAAAAATGACCCGACAGGTGGTGTAGTTTTGATAATCTTCGCAGTCCTTGCCATCCAGAATGCGTCTGATTGCGTGGGGTTTAATATACTGGCCGCGATTGGCGATCGCCCCATAGGCTGCGGCCATCTCCAGCATATTCACCTCAAATCCGCCCAAAACCACATTAGTATTTGGTTCTAGCTCCGCCGATTCAATTCCCAGATTGCGTGCTGTCCGGATTACATTATTAAAACCCGCTGCCTCAGCTACCCGCACCGCTACCACGTTCTCAGAAAAGGCGAAGCCATCATACATATTAATGTTGCCACTGCCACCATTACTGCACCCACCCAGACCAAAACCAGGATTACAGGAAAAAGTGCGGGATGGGTTGATGCCGCGATCGATCGCCGCCGCATAACTAAACAGCTTGAACGTAGAACCAGGCTGACGTAGCGATTGAGAGACTCGATTAAACTGGCTTTGTTCATAATCAACCCCACCCACCAGCGCCAGGATCGAACCATCGCCGGTGTCAGTGGTGACGATCGCCCCCTGGGAATAGCCAAACGATGCCCCGTTACCATTAACTGACCGTTGAAGTGCGGCGATCGCCTGCCTTTGCATGTTTAAATCCAGGCTGGTTTCCACAATTAAATTGCCCTCAAAGGCAAAATCATCGCCCAGAATTTCCTCCATTTCCTCAAATACGTAGCTGTAGTAATAGGGCGCGATCGCACTTTGGATATCTTGCCTGGCCGCTTCATTGAGGCGTAGAATCGATCGCCTGGCTCGCTCTGCCTCTTCTGCTTCGATCATGCCCAGTTCCACCATCCGACTGAGGACGCGATCGCGGTATGCCAGCGAAAGATCCTTATCATAGAAAGGATTAATTGCTTCCGGTGCAGGCACCAATCCAGCCAGGGTAGCTGCTTCAGAAAGGGTCAAATCCTTAGCAGGTTTACCAAAATACAATAGTGCCGCATCTTGCAATCCATAGGCACCATTGCCCATATAGATGCGATTGAGGTAAATAGTCAGAATTTCATCTTTGGGATAGGTAAAGGTCAGCTTGATCGCCGCCGCCGCCTCCCGCCATTTCCGACCCAAGGAATCATCCCGCCCCACATAGGTGCGCCCCAGTAGATTACGGGCTAACTGCTGGGTGATCGTGCTGCCCCCCTCGCGCAGTTCTCCCGATTGCACATTAGTTACTACGGCGCGAGCAATCCCCACCGGGTCAATGCCAGGGTTGAGATAAAAGGAGCTGTCTTCTGAGGCAATGATCGCCTGGGGCACGAACTCGCCAAAGTCTTCTAATTCCCTTAGCTCGGTATGCCGGATTGTTTGGGCAGGGCCAAGGGTAGTAGTATTGTCGCCTGCTAGCACTTCCACGGGGCCTTGTTGAGAGACAGGCAGGGGTTTGAGTGCAGGTACTTGCTGTAATTCGATCGCCATGGCTGCCACCACCAAACCGATCATGCCAGCCACACCATAACCGCTATAAAGCAATGCCCGCATATACCAGGGTGGCGGATCGATGTAGCGTACTGTGACGGCGGCTTTGAGTTCCGGTGGCCCCAATGAAACCACGGTATTATGCTTGAGCGGTGCTGATTTCAACCGTTGGCGTTTGCGATAGATGCCATTGGTGGAGCCCTGGTCTTTGATTACAAATTTGGCTTTTTTCTGGCTGCTATCACGTACCAGTTTGGCATGTACCTGGCTGACCAGCGGCGTTTTGACCACAATGTCTGATCTGCTGCTGCTGCGGCCAATGATGTAGCGATCGCCCACCAGGTTATAGCTGTGCGGCTTGGGATCATCGGCAGTTTGGATCAGCAATTTTGGCACTCTGGCTTTTGGTTTGAGTGCTAAGGTTTGACTGATTTTGCCAAGCCGACTCACCAACGGCAGATTCATCACTACCCTGGTTGCCTGCTGCGATACCTTGCTTACCTGGGTGCCTACCTTGGTGCTGATTTGTTTAAACAGCTTGGATTTGCTGGGGTCGGGCATGGGCAAAAAATGCTAAAAACTCTAGTTAGAGTAGCCTTGAATTGGATGAAACAGGGTTTGCTAACGATTACTTTTTTATCTTTTAGCAATCAGCAACTAATTGATCAAACTAGCTCGATCGCCAATATTCATATCGCTCCCACGATCAAACGCTTGGTTTAAGTAGCTTAAACTTAAATGCTGATCCTTTAATAAGGATAGGCACTAATCGGAATTTGTTCCCATAGCTGTCTGCCTGCTTGGTGTGCGGGGCAAAAACTGGGAGAAGCTGCGATCGCTTTTGCTTGAGTTCTGCTCAAACGCAAACTTAGTTAAACATTATATCGCTAGGGTCAAAGTATGATTTTCAAGTTATCGATCGATGACAGGAGTGGCATAAAGTCCATAAAATCCGATCGCCTTAATCTTGATACAGAGGCGTATTTTTTATTTTAAGGCGAAAGATCGATCTGGCCTTGTTGTTCCTGAAGGGTCTGCCAGCCCGGTTGCCACAGCGATCGACGCTTCAAGCCTTTGGCATTGACCCAGAATCGTACCGAATCATCGCAGGCTGCCCGCAGTTCCGCAAAAACAAGCTGACCCAAATTCTGGCGATTGGTGACCACAAAATGCCGCCAACCGAAGGTTTTTTGTTTGGCTGTCCATTTGGAGCCAACTAGGTGAGGGTATTTTTGTTTTTTTGCCATTACTTCAAAACTCGATCATGCATCATCATGCCTTATGCTTTACGCTGATGATAAACGGCTACCTGTTCTAGATTCTCCAGGGATTCTAAAGCAGAGACATCCGTATCTGTATCCCTCACCCATATGGTTAGCTTTTCTAGATTAGTCATTTTTGCTAGGGGCGAAATATCATCTAGATTCTGGTTGCTTAATGTCAGCCTAGTGAAGTGCGTTAATGATGCCAAGGGTCTGAGGTCATAAATCCGATATTCATTACATGGGCCGGTGCATTCGGATAGCCACTCAGGACAACTGGAGGTGCTAGCTATTGTTAGTCCAGACATCGTAGCTAGTTTTTGACTTGCAGACCAGCAATTATCAGTTCCTGCTTCGTCTAAGATCACCTTGATTGTAATCTGAGCTTCGCTGCTCAATTCTTGTCTATGGTTGCACCAACTCAGAAAACTATTGGGGTTAAGGGTGCTTGGTAGTTCGGTTGTCACTGAACCAGGTATACGTGAATGCCGCCAGTAAGATCGAGCAAAACCAAATAGAACGTTTGCAACAAGTGGCGCTAGTAAAATGCCAAAAAATATTGTTAGCGTTCTGGTTAGTGGCTTATCAGACATTTTTCTTGAATTTAGCGATTAAAAGCAGCTAGCTAAAATATAGCCTAAATTAAGCTACGATCGCATTTCTCTAAATCTTCCCCACCAAACCTAAGCCACATGATAGGAAAAACCCAGCGTCACCCAATCATGCACACAGAGCTGCCATAGATCATCGCTTTCACTGATTCCCACCGCCTCTAGCGCAGGCAAACTAGCCACTTGCAAATCCCTCAGCACCGCCTGAGCCACATCCAAAGGCGCAGGGATCGCCAGCATTCCTGTGGGTGAGGTGGCCTGGCGCAGGGATTTTTCCAATAGATCAGTAGTTTCAGTCAGGGGCGATCGACTTGCCACAACCATCACATCCATCAACCCCTTCGGCGCAGAAACCAACCAATTGAACGGCGCTTGCGGCTGTGGAATCACCAGGGTCGAGCCAGCCGCCAGAACACTATCACTGGCGTAGGGGCTACTCACAAAGCTATGGGTCAGTACCTTGGCGCGGGGATCGAAACAAAAGATCCGCACATAGAGGGTGTCATCGGTGAGATTTTTTAAATGACAGGCCAACCGATCGCCCACCGCCAGGGGCTTACTGATACTATCGATCGAGCTGGAATTCCCCTTTTGGTAGCGACCAGGTGTGCGAGAAACCAGCGTGGTTGGCTTTGTATCTTTGCCCTTGATCGCCTGCATTGTCATTTTCAAGCCCAATGAAGACGACCCCTGATTGGCAGTCATTCGTAATAGCTTGATCGCCAGTAATCCTTCTAGATGCTCTTGCAAGCGTCGGATCGCCGCCCCCACCGATTCATCTACGGTGCCAAAGGTGCCCATAATCGGCTGTAACCCTGGTGTAAAGAGGCCATAGCTGTCTGCCTGCGCCCCAAATAAACAATCGGCAAACTGTTCCGTGGCCAGACTACTGCTCATGTTGGGCAGGGCTGAGATCGCGCTGGTGGCATCAATCCGCTCGATTTTATTTAGCTGCGCATCGATCGCAATTGTTAGTTTCTGGCTGCGGGGCAGCGCTCTGATTTCCTCTTGCAATAGTTGTCCCGCCTGGAGCTTTTTGTTGCTATCAAGTAGCTCTACCCTGGCGCTCAAGCCACTTAAGGATTTCACCTGCACCAGATCAGCCTGTTTGTCCTTGCCAATAATTTGAATCGGATTCGCAGTGGGAATTGCGGTTGCGGCCAAAACTGAGCCAACGCCATAGTTACCGATCGCGGCGATCGGCAATCCTGCCAACCAGATTTCACCGGATTTATGGCTAGAAACCACGCTCCGAACCACGCCATCTGCGCCCTGCATACTATTGCCAGCCTGATTGCTAGGACGGCGGAGCAGATCGCTATTACCCCCCAAATAGGTAGGCAGTGACTTTTGTAAGCTCTTTTTACCTTCCAGGTGGGTATCAATTTGTTTTTCGAGCACAATCTCCCCAGGTTGGAAGGCTTTTTGCTCCAGGGTACTCACCACATTGGCCAACACAATTTTGAGCGAAGTGGCTGGGGTCATCTGCCACAATTGTTGGGTGAGGGCATAGGTGAAAATACCACTGCTAAAACCCTGCCAGAGTGCATCAGCACAGAGTTGATCCTGCTGGGCGGCATATAGCACAATGCCCGGAATGGGCGGTAGTTTGAGCTTTTGGGTTGCCTTGGGGCTAGGTTGATTTAAGTCTTGATTTTTATTTTTACTTTTATTTTTGCTTTTATTTTCACCTAGCTGATCGGCCTGGTCAGTAATCATGGCCGCGATCGCCACTTGCTGTAACTTATCCCGCAATCGTTCTTGCAGTTTTTGATCCTGACCATTTGCTTGCCATTGGGTGGGGCTGGGGCGTGCCCGAATCCGATAGTTGCCCACCGTGGCGCTACCGGGATTATGGAAACCCGCATCCATAATTACCGTTACATTCTCGGTGGCGATCGAGCGCAGCCACAGGGACAAGGTCTCGATCGAGATGTCCGCCGCTTCACTACTGTCCGATTTGGGTAGGGTGCTGTTCACTGGCAAGATTGTATTTTGGCCGCCCAAACGGGAGCCATGCCCACTGAAGTGAACTACCACCACATCACCACGTTTAGCCTGGGCGATCAGGTGTGCTTCAAATGCTTCGGCGATCGCGGCTCCGGTGGCCTCACCATCAATTAAAGTGACAATATCCGCAGGATTAAACCCAAACCGATGAATTAATAATTCGCGCTGCAAATCCACATCAGTGACGCAGCCATTCAACGGCAACCAGGTATTTTTGGCGTTGTATTGATTAATCCCAATCAAGAGCGCTAGCTTACGTTTGGTTGGCCGTGCCAAATTCAGGGCATAGCGATCCGCTGCCCAAGCCAGATGATCGAATTGACCATCACCATATTGAGCCCCAAATTGCCAGCCTAGCCAACTAGCAAAAATGCTCTGCAAAAACTGCCGACGTGCAAACTTCATCGCCGCTTCCTTAACGAATTGGAGCACTTCAATCTATATTAAAGCTCATTGCTGTAACGCTGAGGTGCTCTATTTTGAGAAATAGTAATGCCTAATTCGGCAATTGTGGCAATTTAGATTAGATCGCCAAGAAAAGTAACAAAACAGACCGATTGCCGATCGCCAATGCTATGATCTTCAACCTGGAGCGGTTTTGATGGGGAACAGCCATCAAAGGAAACGGGGAAAGTTTGGTGCAAGTCCAACGCTGTCCCGCAACTGTAAAAGAGATTTGCTTTGAGTAGGTTTTGATTTAAACGGTTTAACCCGATCAGCGATCGACTCTCAGCACCAGGGCAATAGACGTTTGCTTGGATATCAAAAATATCTAATGCATAACTTCCCAAATACTTGCCTATCTCTCAGCCAGGATGCCCACCGCCAGCAATTATTAATTATTGAGTCCAGCTCGGTTTTAATCCAATTGGAAATCTAACCAGCTTGCAGGTAATTAATTGCGATCTCCAGAGCCTTGATCACAAACACTACTGGAAATCTGCGCGGTACAGATTATTAGTCATATGCATAAAATTCCCGTTACGATCGTAACTGGCTTCCTTGGCGCTGGTAAAACCACCCTGGTTCGCCACCTCTTGCAACATAACCACGGTCGTCGCATTGCTATTTTGGTGAATGAATTTGGTGAAGTGGGGATCGATGGCGATCTTTTGCGTTCCTGCCAGGTCTGTCCCGATGACTCAGCAGATCAGGATCTAGCAAATGTTGCCAAGGCCACAGATGCCATTTTAGATAATTCCAACTCTGCCGATCGCCCCAACTCTTTAGATCCCGTAGTTAATGATTTTTCAGATAATTCAGACAATATTGTCGAGTTAACCAATGGTTGTCTTTGCTGTACTGTGCAAGAGGAATTTTTGCCCACGATGCAGGAATTACTGCAAAAGCGCGATCGGATTGACCATATTTTGATCGAAACTTCTGGGCTAGCATTGCCCAAACCATTGGTAACCGCATTTCGCTGGCCAGGGATTCGTTCTGGAGCCACCGTTGATGGGGTAATTACGGTGGTTGATTGTGAAGCAGTGGCCAAGGGTACATTTGCCCATGATTTAAACGCGGTGGCAGCCCAACGCCAGGAAGACCCCAACCTGGAGCATGAAACGCCGATCGAGGAGTTATTTGAAGATCAATTGGCCTGTGCTGATCTGGTGCTGCTCACCAAAACCGACCTGGTCGATCGCTCAACCCTGGATCGAGTAATTAATCACTTGCGGCAAGAGCTACCTGATCATGTCAAGATTATTAATTGCCAGCAAGGGGCGATCGATGCGGATATTTTGCTGGGTTTCAATGCGGCAGTGGAAGATAACCTGGAGGCTCGCCCCAGTCACCATGACCATGAAGAAGAGCATGAGCATGATGATGACATCAATTCAGTTAATCTGTCTCTGACGCAGGAGTTTGACCCCAAAGAACTGGTGGCCAAGCTAGAACGGCTTGTGCAGCAAAAAGATATTTACCGGGTCAAGGGGTTTGTGGCAGTACCCAATAAATCGATGCGCCTGGTGTTGCAAGGGGTTGGCAATCGGTTTGATTATTTCTACGATCGCCCCTGGCAAGCTGAGGAAATGCGCCAGACCAGGTTGGTTTTCATTGGTAATAATCTCAGTGATCAGAGTATTGCCGCGCAAATTGAATTGGTTTAGGCGATCGATTTAATTTCAGCATTGCCAATGGATGAGTAAGCCCAACTACTGATTGTTGGGTTTGGCTCTGAATTTATTGATTGATTTTATTTCATATTCACCCTACTTACTTGTCTTGTCTTGCCTTGTCTTGTCTTGCCTTGTCTTGTCTGAGGCGTGCAATGGCGTGCAATGGCGTGCAATACCAGCTAGTTATTTGCCCATCTCAAGTCCGGTTAAATGCATTAACTAAAAGCCACTGCCAACAATCCTGGTAAAGCATTGTGACCATGTTCTAGCTTGAGGATTTAATGTAAATCAATACTAACCCCTTGGGCTCTTTTGTCGTAATTCCAGGTTTTTCACATTAGCAATAATGTTCTGGCCTGAGGTAGTTTTTTAATCATATGCGTCCCAAGCACAATTTTGATGGCATAATAATCATAATTAAAAATGGGAATATCTTGCTTGAATTACAGTCTAGCCATTGGAGCAAGTTAGCAATAGGATCATACAAGTCAATATGAGCGCACCGATAGATATGGAATTCATTCGCTTAATATCCGATGGGGATGTTGAGTTTGAGCTAGAACTCCTGGAGACTTTTATAGAAGATACCAAAGTTCATATTGATGCCGCAAAGGTGGCGATCGCAGCCAGTGACTATATGACAGTCCAACGTGAAGCCCACCATATGAAAGGTGCTAGCGGCAATGTGGGTGCTCATACGATGCAAGAGTTGGCAAGTGCGATCGAGCAACAAGCCAAGCAAGAATCTTTGCAGGATGTAGCTCCTAAGTTAGCCGATATTGAAACCAATCTGGCCGAAGTTGAAGCCTTTACCCGCAACTATGCCCAGCAACAGGTTTAAGCTAGACATTGCCTAATTTCTAAATATTGCTTAACTTAATTGCTTAATTTAAGGTATGGCCTGTGTCCTGTGAAGATCGAAACAAATGATGGGCAGCGGGTCGAAATAACCTAAATTGACAAGCGCAAATATTTTTAATTCTGTTACTCCTTCGCAACTTGATGTCTGGATTGAACAGGCGATCGAGCTAAGTAAGCAAGGTACATTACCGCAATATATCCCCCAGCTAGCTCTGGCTCAGCCCGAATGCCTGGCGATCGCCCTGAGCAATATCAGCAATATCAATGGCTCAACCACCACAAGAGGAGCGATCGAGCAGGTTTTCCCGTTGATGAGCGTAATTAAGCCGCTGGTGCTGTTATTTTTACTGGAAACCGTGGGCGCGGCGTTGGTTTTTAATCAAGTGGGAATGGAGGCATCGGCAAAGCCCTTTAATGATTTGCCGAATTTAGCTGTCCAGAAACCACCTAATCCAATGGTGAATAGCGGTGCGATCGCCCTGGCGGGAATGCTTCCAGGTGAAAATAGCGCTGTTTGTTATCAAAATTTGTGCAATTGGTTGAATCAGGTTGCTGGGACAAAATTATTTCTTGATCAGGCGATGCTAGCTTCAGTGCGATCGCGGCCAAACCAACGCAACCGGTTGATCGCTGACCAGTTAGAACAATATGGCGATCTAGAATCCGCTAGCAAAGCTCTGGATACCTATAATCAGGTTTGTTGTCTGGCTGGCACAGTCCAGGATGTGGCTAGGTTGGGCTTGGTGTTGGCAGGGGCTAATGCGGCAATCGATCGCCAAAATAGCCAAACCGTGACCGCGATCATGACCACCTGTGGCATGTACGAAGCTTCCGGTAGTTTTGCAGTGCAGGTGGGTTTGCCGTCCAAGTCGGGGGTGAGCGGGGTGCTGCTAGCTGTGATTCCTCAGCAAGGGGCGATCGCCTGCTATAGCCCACCGCTGGACAAAATCGGCAATTCGATCGCTGGGGTATTTTTAGTCCAACAAATAAGCCAAGCGCTACAACTCAGCATTTTTGGCTAAGCTTGCCCTTGACTTGGATTGTTAACAAAAGTGAGAGAGTGAAAGTTTAAATTTAAACAAACCTGCTTCAGCATTTTAGTGCTGTTTATTGCTGGCGGTTTTGGGCAATAATCTCATTCAAGATTTCCTGGGCTCCTTGTGCTTTAAGTTGATTGGCCAGGTCAATGCCGATCGCATCAGGATCGGTAATATCACCAGTTGCTTCGCCCTTAACTAGAGTTACACCATCCAAGGTGGCGACAATCCCCTTGAGGATTAAGCGATCGCCGTCAATCTCGCTGTTCACGCCGATCGGCACTTGGCAACCACCCTCTAGTTCGCGCAGGAAGGAACGTTCCGCCAGACAACGCTGAGTGGTGGGGTAATGGGCGATCGTGCTGAGCAAACCAAGCACTTCTTCATCACCAGTGCGGCATTCGATCCCCAAAGCACCCTGACCCACCGCATGGAGCGAAATTTCCGGATCGATGACCTGATGGATCCGATCGCTCATATCCAGGCGCTTCAAGCCTGCCACCGCCAGAATGATCGCATCATATTCACCGGCATCTAGCTTGGCTAAGCGGGTGTTTAAATTACCGCGAATATCTTTAAAAGTAAGGTGGGGGAAGTGATGCCGTAGTTGTGCCAGACGACGCAGCGAAGAGGTGCCCACGATCGTACCCTCTGGCAAAGTTTCTAATTTTTTGTCTTTATGCTTTTCATGCACCACCAGTGCATCCGCCGGATCTTCCCGCTCCGTTACTACGCCCAGCATCAAACCTTCCGGTAAATTGGTGGGTAAATCCTTGAGGCTATGAACGGCGAAGTCCACCTCGCGCTCGATCATAGCTAGCTCTAACTCTTTGGTGAATAACCCCTTATCACCAATCTTGGCCAAGGCCACATCCAAAATCTTATCGCCCTGGGTGCTCATGGTTTGCACCTCAAATTTGCGATCCTGGTGGGCTTTTTGGAGTTCCTGTTGTACCCAATGGGTTTGAACTAGTGCCAGTTGGCTTTTGCGAGAACCGATCCGAATATTGCGCGTAACAAGCATATAACGACTTCTGCCTTAACCCGTAAATGTATACTCAAATGCCCAATCAAATATCTAATTGAGGATTTAATTGATCACCTCAGATGACTTAATCAGATGACTTAAATAGTTAAATATTAACTACTTTCAAGCCAATCTAAATCCTAGGCCAAAAATCAAATACCCGATTAAATATCAAACAAAACACAGAAGTAGGATTTCAAATTGATGATTTGGAATATCTAAATACTTAACTTAAATATAAAAATCAAGCCCGATAAATCAATTGCCGCGATCGCATTGATCACTACGATTTACTTAAGCTGTCCTTAATTAATTCAAACAGGTTGTGCACCCCGATTGGTGATCGATCGCCCTGAAAGTTTAAAAACTTAACAATTAATGACTGGTTACTATTATTGCCTCAAAGCCGCTTAGATCAATGATGGGTTGGGATATCAGTTGGGATATTAAATTGGGATATTAAATATGGATGCTTGGCCAAGGACTCTTGATTCAGCCGCGATCTTAGATCCTATGACCGCCTCTCATTTCATGGTCAGGACTACCCCAGCTTGGGAGTAGATCTGCTATGCCTGTTAAACAATGGGGTGATGCCAGCGTGGCGATCTCAAGCTAGGCTTAAACCAAAGGGATTAGATCACCTTTAAGTAACTAAATAACCTGGAGCAAGTGGGCAATAAAAATAACGATCGCCCCTGTTCGATTCATTCCCCGCCAAGATTTTTTCTAAATCATGACTAATACCTATCAAGATTGGTATCAAGAAGACCTCGCCTATGTCCATGATCAGGGCTTCAGCGATTATGCCCTCAGTGCTGCGCCGGGGATTTTAGAAATTTTAGGCCAAAACGAAATTAATTCCAGCGATCAAAATCTAATTGTTGAGCTAGGCTGCGGTAGTGGCATCCTCACCCAGGCATTAACTACATCTGGCTGTCAGGTTCTGGGTGTAGATATTTCGGCGGCGATGATTGCGATCGCCAAGGCTAGAGCGCCCCAGGCTAGGTTTATTCTAGGCTCGATGTTTACGGTAGATATCCCGCCCTGTGCAGCGGTGGTGAGTGTGGGGGAATGTTTAAATTACTTGTTTGATGGCGCAAATAATTTGCCCACTTTAGCTAACTTTTTTCAACGTATTTACAAAGCATTGCAACCAAATGGTTTATTGATATTTGATATTGCCGAGCCTGGTTTAGATAGCTGTGATCAGGCAACTCAATCTTTTGTTGAAGGTAAAGATTGGCTCGTGTTGGTGGAAAAGTCAGAAAACCCACGCCAGAACACCCTGACCAGAAGAATTATTACTTTTCGTCAGGTGGGTGAGCAATATCGCCGTAGTGATGAGGTGCATGTGCAGCAGTTATATCAATCGGCGGAGATCGCAGATTTGCTGATGGAAATTGGCTTCGAGGTAAAAATCAAACGCAGCTATGGCCAATTCCATCTGCCGGATGCCCATGCGGCGATCGTGGCGATCAAGCCTGCTAAAACTGCATAGCTCGCAAAATGCTAAAACAGAAATATTTGGGGCTTGTTGGCCTTGATCTGAGAGGTTTGACTATGGCAGCGACAGCAATTACAACGATCACCAGACCGTGTCATGGTGAGTCCTTTGCAATGACACAGTTGGCCTTAAATCCTTAATAAACTGCCTGGTATTCCTAAAACTAAAGCAGCGGGAAATTGACTCCAGGGAAAAGCTTTAGCCACAAAGGTGGAGCCAACAAACAAAAGCCAACCACCACCGAAACGATCGCTGCAATCAACACCGCCCCCGCCGCACAATCTTTGGCGATCTTGGCCAATTGGTGATATGACTGCCCCACACACAAATCAACCACCGCTTCCAGGGCTGTATTTATTAGTTCCATCACCATCACCGCGCCGGCGGTCAAACTGATGATCGCCACCTCCACCATACTGAGCTGTAAATAGATGCTCAAGCTCAGCACCACAATACTTACTACCGTATGAATCCGAAAATTGCGTTGAGTCGTAAAAGCATAAACCAAGCCTGCCCCGGCAAACCTGAAACTCTCAATTAAATTGGGGGCAACCTGGAAAGCCTGACTACGTTGCCAGGATTTTAAATCTAGTTGTAAATTTCTCTGTTGATCAGATTCCACAGGATAGCGCTCGTGGCGAGACACAATTTTGGGTGAAACATTCATCAGTATATTCCTCTGCTGTCGTTAAAGCTAACTTCTTACTGCTGATCTCAAAATTCGGTTGTGGAGTTAAAGATTTTGACTTTCTGGTGCGTAAAGTTTTTTGACCAGGAGCGACTAACCAATTATTGGCCAGTGAGCAAGCTAACGGATGTAGCCTACTTAACTTAAATGGAGCAAAATACTCTAATTGTTTACTAAATCTAAAGTGATTTGAGCTGATTTGGGGACTGATTAAGGACAGTTTGCTTTCGGTTCAAGGGGCGATCGCTTCACTGTGGTTAATGATTAAGTAGTTAAGTGCAATCGAAATATTCAAGCTAGATTCACAAGATGATTAGCGATCGCATGTTATCGAATGCTCAAGATAATTTTAGTAAGTGGCAAGATTTCAGTAAGTGGTCAAGTAGTATATTGCTGAACTTAGCCATCATTATCTGAGTCATTTCTTGGGGGTGTAGTCTGGTTATGTAAGGTTTACAGGTGAATTAAGTAATCAGGCCAGGGGAATTTTGATTAGATTAACGGCTTAGAGCCATGACTACTCAATCATGGGAATTGTTCGGTAATTAGATTATTCTTTATTCTCAAAGAGCGATCGCCAAGCGCCACTAAGCGTGCTTGTTCCTTTAGCATTCTGTCTAAACTAAGCTGATCGGGATGATCCCAACCCAATAGGTGTAATAGGCCGTGGGCAGCTAACCAGGCTAATTCCTGAGGTAGCGATCGGCCATATTCGCTAGCCTGGGCAATGGCAGTGGGAACCGAAATAATCAAGTCGCCTAAATAGACAGGCTCATTATTAGTGGGGAATTCTATGTATTCTGGGGATTCCGCATGATTTGCATATTCAGCATCAGCGGCAACAGTGCTATTAAAAGTGTCAGGGTACAATTGTTGGTTAGGATTAGGATCTAAATGATCTACCCAATCACTATTCGCCCCATTATCAACCGATCGCTCAAATTTGGCTAGGTCAATTTCTGGCATTTTGGTTTCCAAGGCCGCAAACGCCAGCACATCGGTAGGGCGATCGATTTGGCGATAGTTAGCATTGAGCTGCTGGATCTCGTCATCATCGGTAAACCGCAAACTAACTTCAAACTCGGCTGATTCAAGCGCCACCTTTGATTGATTTAGGGCGATCGCCAAAGTTGACAGATCGCAAGACTCCAACCAGGTTTGAAACCACTCTTGCCACTGAGCCTGCTCGATCGGCAATAGATCAGCGATCGTGGGCGATTGTTCTAGATACAGGACAACATCGGGCAAATCGATCGGCTCCCGCTAACTTGGCAATCTAAATTCTAAATATTCTAAATATCTGAAATATGAGCTAAATCATGGCAAAACTAATACATCTAGTCGATTAGCTGTCAACCGCTCAATCAATTGACCCCTGAGCGCAGATAGCTAAATGGCTCTTTTTTTAGTTTGCCCAAAAATAAGCTAAGTCAATCGATCGCTAATGAAAAACGATCGCCAATCCCAATAACACGCCAATTACCCCCACCGTGGTTAGGAAGAAATGAAACAAAGAGGTGCTGCCTTTCTTCACCATGTTGCGCATCGCCAACTTGACGTAGCTATCTGATTTAGCTGATTTAGCCGATTTGGCAGAGCTGCTTGATTTGTCTGCGTTACTTGAATTATCTAAGTCTGGCGATTTTACGGCAGTGTCATTATCACCGCGATCGACATGACTGGCAGGTGATTGCACTGAGTTTTGATGATCTGACATAGTTATCTAATTATGATTCTGGTTGAAGCAAAGCCTTGATTAGCTAATTAATCCACTAATTAATTCATGGCAAGTTATCAATAAAAAAACTCTGATTAGATTAATTTTTGCGCGTATACTTTTTGACGCAATCAAGTTTGCCTACTTCAATACCAGGCTTGTAGTTATTTCTTATGTTAACCAAACTTTACACTTTTTTACAAATCGACGATCTAAAAGACTTCGAGCATAAACTTCTCAAAACCCATTCCTGTCTGGACTTGCTCAATAGCTAATCTTTAGTAGCCAAATTTCTGGTAGTCAACCACAACTAGCTAGCCGCTAATTTAAAATCCAGTTCGGCTAAGGAACCAAATCACAATAACCGCGATCGTTATCAATCCGTTCAATTACCTTGAGCGCGCGTGGATCACCCAACTTGTGCAGCGCCACTCTGGCATCCTCCGCCACACCCAAATCATCATCAAACATGGCATTAATCAACACATCGATCGCCTCTTGGTAAACCTCATCATCGACTTCATTGCGATGCAGCAATAACAATTTACCCAGCGACCAGGCACAATTACTTTTTACTACTGCTAGCTTGTCATTCTCCAGGGCCGCAGTAAGAGGCTCGATCGCGGCAATATCATCTAATTGCCCCAGGGCACTGGCCGCCCAAAGGCGCACTGCCGGAATATCATATTTCAGCGCAGAAATTAAGGGTTGCAGGGCTTGGCGATCGCGGCAATTGCCCAACGCCCAAACCACGCCCTTTCGCACATAGCCATTCCACTCGCTGTCGAACAGGCTAATTAAATGTGGCACGGCCGCCGCACAGCTATTTCGCCCCAGCGCATAGGCCGCACTCACGCGTACCAGGGTGCAATCATCCTGGAGCAGGCTAATTAATTTAGGGATCGCCCGATCATCTTCAATCTCACAAAAAGCTCTGGCTGCCTGCATTCGTTCTAGCACTGTACTAGAATCAAGCAGCACTAACATTTCCTCTGGATCAGGCCGAGGTAGCTCTTCTTCTGGCTGATCCAAAGGACTACTAAAACTCTGGTCTATGTCATCTAATAGCGCCGCTTCGTCGTCAATCATGGTTTTCTAAGATTAACCCCTAACGGCATAACAAGCAATCACTAGACTTTATTGCCCTAATAGGCTCCTGGCATAGGTGCTCAAATCGGCGCTGCGATCGTGATTCACTTAATCATTGCTGGGAAATGCCTGAGAACCCGATCGCCAATTATTGATCTATGATTCAACTTAGTCGATTGATAAATGAGATCTAATGTAGCAGGATTAATTTATGTTGTTGCGATCGCTTTTTAGAACTGAAGTAAATAGCTAGATTTATCGCATTACCCTACAGAAAAGCGCTAGATTTAGCGCCTACGGTATAACCTATAATCTATGTATAAACAGCTAAAGTTAAGTCCCTAGAAATCAGCAAGAACATTTTTGTTTTTACCGAATTTTACATCTTCAACATATTTACCTGATGCAGCTGGAGGATCCTTGGGCGCTGGTTTAGGCTGCTTAACTGCTTGAGGTTTCTCTTGATGCTTTTTGTTATCATTTGTCATGGAAGAAGCTCCTGAACATAACAATATTGAGCTAATTTATGAATATACAGAATCCAGGCTCAAGCTATCACTGGATAATATAAATAGCCTGAATACGCGTCTGGGCTTATCGATTGGGTTTGCAGTATTATTAATGCGATTTGGCATCGAAATGGAATATCCCAATCTTAAGTTATTACTTTGTCTTACAGCGTTGGCCTCAATTGCAGCATCCCTATTGGGTATTGCTGGCAATGAGAGTGGCCAGGCTAATACAATCGATGATTTGCTTGATAATTTTTACTATGACACCGACGAGCGGATCCGACTTCGTGTAGTTCGCACCTTGAAAGAAGGCATTCGAGATTTGAATAATTCTGCTTATTTCAAGAAATGGTGCCTAAACTACGCCATCACTTTTTTTGCAATCGCTGCACTCTTGTTTGCTAGTGGTGTAATCTATCATAGCTAAATTACGCGTATGGCTGGCTAAGAAACTTTTAGAAACTCTGTATTTACGCCCGATTCGCGCGTAAGCGAAATCTTGCCAGTGCGAGCCACCTCGCGGATGCCAAACTTTTGCAACATCTTGCCGATCGCCACGATCTTACCGGGATCGCCGACCACCTCGATCGTGAGCGAATCATCCGACACATCCACTACCCGCGACCTGAAAATCTGGGCAATTTCAATAATTTCCGATCGCGTCGATGGTCCCGCATTCACCTTGATCATCATCAACTCGCGCTCGACACAGGGGATCTGGGTCAGATCGCGCACTGTAATTACATTGATCAGCTTATTGAGCTGTTTGACAATTTGTTCGATTACACGATCGTCACCGGGGACAACCATCGTAATCCGCGAGAGGCCATTTTGCTCGGCGCTGCCAACGGCCAAGCTCTCAATATTAAAGCCCCGACGGGCAAACAAACTGGCAATGCGGGTAAGAACTCCTGCTTCATCTTCAACGACAACAGAAATTGTGTGTTTCATGGTCACGGCTGGAAAAGGTAATTGCTAGAGATTTCAAGTTCAATGTTTTTGTGTTTATTAATCTTAAGTCTTAAACGCATGATTAATTGCACTGATTCCAAATCATATGGATAATGTGAATTTTATTGATCGATCGCACTGAAACTAAAAGCAGAGGAATGCGATCAAACACTCCCCTGCTCTAATTAGAAACTGCGATCAATCAATTTAACAATCGATGTGGCAATTTCTATAATCTAACTGTTAGAAAATCTAGAAAGTGCCACTGTGTCCAAATACATGCACTTCACCAGTGGATTGATCAAAGCGACCATCGATCGTAGTTTGGACTGTTGCCTTAACTGGATCAGGAACCGCAGTTTCAAAGGTGGATTGATAACCAATTACAATGCTGGTATCAAATACAACCGCAGTTTCAAGAATTTCAGTAGCAGGATCGAGATCGACTAACAAGGTTTCAAGCCCAGCATCAAAGACACCATTGGGATTGACATCTACCCAGAATTCACTAGAGGTGCTTTGAGAGATTGGATTCCAACCTTTATTCTTCTCTTGGAAGGTCATATTGAAAGAATCTAACAATACGAACTCGGCATCACTACTAGCATTGGTAATTTCAAAGTTACCAGTGAGCTGATCGCCGCTAGCCACCCCCGTAAGATTATCGATTTCAATACTGCGTTGGTTCTTTTGAACTACGTCAACTACAGCAGTATCAGAATCGGAAACCACATTGCCTTCCTCATCAGCACCAGTTGCGGTAGCAGTGTTGGTGGGGTCTTCCCAAGGATTGAGGCTGCCAGGAGCATAGGAAACATTGTAGTCAAAGCTGAACGACTCACCGGGAGCGAGCACAATGTCGCCGGTATCAGCAAGCAGATCGGTGGTGACAACTTCACCAGCTTCGGCAACGCCATTACCGTTGGCATCAATCCAAAGGTCATCCGACAATTCTGTAATGGTGAGTGTATCGAGGTCTGCGCCATCAACCGGACTTTCATTAGCGATCGTGACCGTATAAACCACATCACCACCGATGTCTTCACGAATGCTGGTTTGATCAGCAACCTTAGTTACCTCAATTACTGGCAGCTCGTCAACGGGGTCTGGATCTGGGTCGGGATCGGGAGGATCAAAGCCGATCGGCACATACCAAGCTGGATCTTCATCAAAGAAGCTATCGCCAGTATCAAATTCACCGTTGTCTGGATCGATGATGATAATCTCGTCCCCAGCAACGATCGCGGTATTAAGATGAACAACGTTTTCAAAGGGAGCAACAAAGACAAAATCGTCGTTGCTTTCACCTGGCGCTAGGAGCAGACCAAAGTCTTCACTAAAATCAGCGAATTGATCTTCAAATAATTCGGCGATTTCACCATAAAAGTTATCATCCAGGGTAATAAAGCCGATGTCTACAGTCCCATTGTTGGTGATCACAAACTTGAATTGTGGATCGATGCCATCTTGAATGTTTGGCGCATCCTGGATTGTATCAGCGTCTTCAAAAGTAACGCCACCATCAACTGAAACCAACTTTTCGACATCAAGATCAGGATCTGGCACTGGATCAGGATCTGGGTCTGGATCAGGATCTGGGTCTGGATCAGGATCTGGGTCTGGATCAGGATCTGGGTCTGGATCGGGATCTGGGTCTGGATCGGGATCTGGGTCTGGATCGGGATCTGGGTCTGGATCGGGATCTGGATCGGGATCTATTACACCGACTCCCCCAGATAGCTTGCTACTGTCTTCCATGTCTGGACCGACGCTTTGCAAGCGCAAGCCAAATCTTTGTTCTGAGAAGTCAGCCAGGGTTGCACCTTCAATTAAGAAGGTAGTGGCGTCATAAAAATCACCCTGAGCAGCACCAGTAGTACCGATCGCTACGCCACCGTCAAATGGCGCAGTGCCTTCACCAAGCAGGTTAGTACCACCGCCGACGCTAGTCACGTTATTAGGATCGAGCACTACCCCAGTAACTTCGCTACCGGAAACGCTTAACCCAGTGACGGCATCATTGGCAACATCAAAATAAACTGCAGTGATGTCACCTGCGGCGATCGACTCGTCTACATCAACAAATACTTCTACGCCACCATCAACTTCCATAAGAACAATCTCGGCAGCAGTATTTGCACCCGTAAATTCTTCAACCAGAAAAGTGGTGGTATCACCTATGGCCATTTAAGGATTCCCCCGAAAATTAAATTAATGGGCTAAATATGTTTGGACTAATCGATTAGTCTTGATTAAATTCAGTATTTTACTAGGGCAGTATTTTCAAGTAACCACTAGTAACAATACGTTTCCCTGTTATTAAGCAGTTAAACAGGATTAAATTTGCTTGCGCTTGAATTAAGCTTTCCCTAATTTCTGCTTATTGTGAACATGCGACTCAATCTTCTTGCAAAAGCTTTACATACCTAACAAACTTGTTAACTAAGAAGGCTTTTGACTTTGGCTCTCAGCTTAGTGACTCGCCCAAAATGTATCAGGGCTAACAGACGTTGGGTAAAGCTTGCTAGCTGAGCCATCGAGCTTAATCATAGGCTGATTCTCTTAATAAAAAGGTGGTGGATCAGGTGGATTTGGTGGGTTTTGGTGGGTTTTCGATCGGTACTATAATCAATATTTACTATTCATTGCCCCATAGAGAGATCTTTAAGATCAAACTAAATTTGATATGCGTGAGTTCGCCTTTTGTAACGCATTTACTAAATAGCCCCATCCCTGTAAAGGAAATGGAGCCGTTTCGATCGTTTCGGAGCTTGAAACATCCGAGATTGAAATTTTCCTGGCGATCGCCCCTGCGATTTGTAAGCCACTGGCCTATAATGTAATCCTGGTTAAATCAAAAACTGAATATTATTAGCGCAGACTAATTCTGGAGAGGTGGCAGAGTGGTTGAATGCGACGGTCTCGAAAACCGTTATAGTGAAAGCTATCGGGGGTTCGAATCCCCCCCTCTCCGTTCCAGAACTAAATTAATAACTAAATTAATATAGAGCCGATTGATATAATTAGCTCGATTGGCAATCTATATAATCACTCAAAAACCAGAGCCGCCTGGGACTATGTCTATAGTTCTGGGCTATCTTGCTTTTAATCTAAACTGCTAACTAATTAATAATTAAGATGCTTGCTGGGGTATCACAATCACAATCAGAATCGCGGAGGAGCTTGCGTAATTACTTAGATAACTTAGATGCCGATTTTGACTGTACTGATGTAACCCCCGCTTCAATGTCTGCCAGGGTTTTAATTGCCAATCGCTTCGCTTCCAACTTCCAGCCCCAACGCTGAATCAACACCGCCAGCGCAAAGCCGACTACGGTTGCTGCAAAGTCGATCGGTTGGCGCATGGAAATTCCCAATAGCAGACCTAAGCCACCCACACCCCAGAAGGGAAGGGCGATCGCCTGGCGGTTTTCTTCAATGATCTGGGCGATCGGGTTGGCGGAGATCTCGGCTTCGAGGCGATCGTGGATTGCTTTTTGTTCGGGATAGGGCACGGCAAAACTATACTTGCGGCGCAGTTTTTCAATTTTGCGAGCTTCAGTGCTGTATTCGGTCAGCTCATCTTCTGCCATCACGATCAAGTGTTCTGCCTTATCCATTGTTTTCCTTTAATTTTGCTATTGGGATTTATTAACTGACTAATTAATAATTTAATTGCCACAATTATCCCAGGCGGCACGCTCAGGTTAATCTCTCTTTTTGCAGGGATCAGTCCTCTGGCTAAAGTGTGATTATATTTGCCTTACTAACTAACCTGGGTTCGACTTCCGGCTAAGCGATCGAATGAATCGTGATACTTTCAAACCTATTCAGGTTGACTCTCCAGCATGATGGAGGGTTTAGAATCAAACTAATTAAACCTAAATGAGGCCAAAAAGGGTTAATTTAATTGCATAACTTGCACCAATTAAAAATCCATCATGAATCTAAATCTCAAAGTGCCCGACATGGCTTGCTCAGCCTGTGCTGAAACAATTACCAATGCAATTGTGGCCATTGATTCTAGTGCCCAGATTACTGCTGATCTAACTACTAAGGAAGTGAGCATCGAAACTCAGCATCCTGAAGCTGATATTCGGACAGCGATCATCTCTGCTGGATATACGGTTGAATAGGTAATTAGCCATTAACCAGGGCGATCGCGGTGCTGTTTCTGCTTAGCTACTAAATCTCTCACCTTACAATTACATACCATGTCTAAGCTCACTCTCAAGCTTGGTGGCATGAGTTGTGCTGCCTGCGCTAATACAATCGAAAAGGCAATCCGCAATACCCCCGGTGTGATCGAGGGTCATGTCAATTTTGCGATGGAGCGATCGCAGGTTGAGTATGACCCCCAGCAAACCAATGCGATCGCCATTCAAGCGGCGGTAAGCGATGCCGGATATGAGGCGTTTGTGCTTAATGACTCTGGTGGTGAGCCGGAGACGGTAAAGGGAAGTAATCGACCGCAATCAGACCCAAGTGATGCTGAGGCCAGGTTTATGGCCAAGCAAAAAAAAGCGGCGCGTAGCCTCCAGCGTAAGTTAATCCTGGGGGCGATCGTCAGCAGCATTCTGGTGGTGGGATCATTGCCGATGATGACTGGTCTATCGATCCCGTTTATTCCCCAGTGGGCGCATAATTCCTGGTTGCAATTGGTGCTGACCCTGCCAGTGCAGTTCTGGTGCGGTGCGCCATTCTATCAAAATGCCTGGAAAGCCTTAAAACGTAAGTCCGCCACGATGGATACTTTGGTGGCATTGGGCACAAGTGCAGCATTTGGCTATTCTTTATTTGCAACCCTGATGCCGCAGTTTTTCACGGCGCAGGGCTTAAGTGCTGCGGTTTATTACGAGACTTCGGCGGTGGTAATTACGTTGATTTTATTGGGGCGATCGCTGGAACATCGTGCCAGGGGCAAAACTTCAGCGGCGATCCGCAAACTAATTGGGCTCCAGGCCAAAACTGCCCGCTTGTTAAAGGATGGCCAGGAAATAGACGTGGCGATCGAGCAGGTTCAGGTTGGCGATATTGTGCTGGTGCGACCTGGTGAAAAAATCCCCGTGGATGGTGAGTTGATTAAGGGTTCATCAAGCGTAGATGAAGCAATGGTGACCGGCGAGAGCTTACCCGTGCTTAAGCAAACTGGTGATCAGGTGATTGGCAGCACGATCAACAAAACTGGTAGTTTTCAATTCAAGGCTACCAAGGTTGGTAAAGATACTGTGCTGGCGCAGATCGTGAAATTGGTAGAAGCGGCGCAGGCTTCCAAAGCACCAATCCAGAAATTGGCCGATCGGGTGACGGGTTGGTTTGTGCCGGCGGTGCTATTAATTGCGATCGCCACTTTTATTACCTGGTTCAGCTTGACCGGGAATTTTACCAGGGCATTGATCGCCACGGTCGGCGTATTGATCATTGCTTGCCCCTGTGCATTGGGTTTGGCAACGCCCACTTCGATTATGGTGGGGACTGGCAAGGGGGCAGAGAATGGCATTTTAATCAAAACGGCGGATAGCTTGGAGTTGGCCCACAAAATCGATACGATCGTGCTGGATAAAACTGGCACGCTGACGATGGGCAAACCAACGGTGGCGGAATTTGTGGCCATAGACAATGGCGATCGGCTCAGGGTTCTCCAGTTCGCAGCGGCGATCGAACGACTTTCTGAGCATCCCCTGGCAGCAGCGGTGGTGGAATATGCCAAGCAAGAGTTAGAGACTATTGAGGAGCGAGAGGATCGGGGCTATGGGATCGATCGGCTGGAGATTAAAGACTTTGAGGCGATCGCAGGGCGTGGTGTCCAGGCCAAGATCTTAAATTCAAATAATTTAGATCATTTAGAGCTAGAAGTACAGAATGCATCCACGCAGCATGATCAACAATTAATCCAAATTGGCCAACAGCGCTGGCTTGAGGATCTAGGGATCGACACCGCGCCATTCACTAAATTTGCGCAAACCTGGCAGGATCTGGGCAAAACCGCGATCGCCATTGCCATCAACGGCAAACTCCAGGGCATGATTGCGATCGGTGATGCGCTCAAACCCACCACTGCCGAGGCGGTCAGAGCCTTGCAAAGGATGAAATTAGAAGTGGTGATGCTGACTGGCGATCATCAACAAACGGCAGCGGCGATCGCCCATGAAGTAGGCATCGATCGGATCTTTGCCCAGGTGCGCCCCGACCAAAAGGCCGAGAAAATTATTCAGCTTCAGCAAGAGGGCAAGATTGTGGCGATGGTGGGCGATGGCATCAATGATGCTCCGGCTCTGGCGCAAGCGGATGTGGGGATGGCGATCGGTACTGGTACAGATGTGGCGATCGCCACCAGTGATATTACGCTGATTTCTGGTGACCTGTTTGGGATCGTGGCAGCGATCAAACTAAGCCAGGCCACGATGCGTAATATTAAACAGAATCTATTTTTTGCCTTTGTCTATAACATCATTGGCATCCCCGTGGCGGCAGGAGTTTTTTACCCACTGTTTCACTGGCTACTGAATCCAATTATTGCGGGCGCAGCGATGGCGTTTAGCTCGGTGTCGGTGGTGACGAATGCGTTGCGATTGGGCAAAGTTAAGCTTGACAAGCACCCACTCAGGTCTAAAATCTAGATATCTCGATGCTCCAATCACCCTAGAAATTCCGCATCCCCGAAGGCGTGAGGCTATCTGTCATGAATACTGCTGACCCTGCAATCAATCCTGATCCGGCCAATACTACTGATCCCAATGCAACCAAGCCCCTATCCATCTCTCAATATCCCACCGAGGTGATGGTACACCAGCCCACGATCATTGCTGGTTTGCTAGATACTACGCGGGTGGCAGAAGTAACCGTAAAGGCAGAAGATCGTTTTCCATTACCAGTGGAGATCGACCCAGTGCAGGGGAAATGGAGCGTGAACTTAAGCCAGGGCTTTTTGAATCCTGGGGCGCGTTGGTTGGGGATTAAGGGCAGCGATCGCCAGGGTAATATACTCACCGAGGAAATCATTAGCATCAATGTGTTGCCCCTGTTGGCGACACTGACGGTGAAGCAGGATACGGTTTTTAAAAAATCTACGATCGACTCGACTTTGTTGCTGCCCCAGGAAAAGGCGGTGGTCAAAGAGGGCAAAATGCTGGTGCTGAAGCAATATGGGTTTGTGGATGGCCATTTAAAAGTAAAACTGCTGCAAGACATTGAGCCAGTTGGCAAGTTTGGTTTTTTCTATGGTCCCCACGTTGAACTCCATGCCCCAGCAATTCTGACCGTGGAGCATGACACCCTGTTTAAGGTTGCGGCGGCCAGTGCCAGCGAGCTTAGTGACGATCAAAAAACGGAGCTGGAAGCAGGCTATAGCTTTACCCTGGAGGGATATCGCCAGGAAGGTAATCACTACCGGGTGCAGCTAGATATGGCGATCGCCCCGGTGGGAGCCCAGGGCTATTTCTATGCCCCCCATGTGCGGATCGAGGAACCAGGTAAAGACGATACCCCCGATGGTGGTGGGGAGGTGCCGACCGAAAATACAATCCTGACTATCACCCATGACACCTATTTCAAGAAAACTACCGCCAATTCAACGGAGCTAGGGGATGGGGATAAGTTTTTGGTTAAATCCGGTTCTGCTTTCCGAGTGAAGGGTTATGCCTGTGGTAATGGCCATTTCAAGGTGCGGCTCTATAACCAGAAATATGCTGAAGGGGTGGTGGGCTATTTTTATTGGCAGCATGTACGCATGACCAAAGATGGCAAAGAGATCCCCTATAACCCGGATATGAAGACGATCACGATCAAGCAGGGAACTTTGTTTAAACAGCAACCGATCGCAGCGGGTGGTTTGGGTGGTAACCAGAAAGTAGAGCTAAAGGCGGGCGAGATTTTTGGCGTGAGCAGCTATGGCATTGATGACAATCACTACAAACTAGAGCTAACCGAAGCGATCGATCCGCTGGGTACATCAGGCTTTGTCTATCAGTCCCATGCCACCCTCAAGCAGGGTAATGAAGAAATTGATCCCGATCGGCGCGTATTGGGAGTGCCCTATTTCTCGCAACGGGATAATCCTCGTGATCCCTATACCACTTGTAATGTCACCGCGATCGGCATGATTCTGGCCTATCATGGCTTGCGATCCAAACGCAGTGGCCAACAATTAGAAGACGAGTTATATCAATGGATTATCGATCGCTATGGGGCAGGAGCCAGAACCGATAATTTTGCCCTCCAGCAGCTCTACCGTGCCTATGGCTTTGGTGGTGGGTTTGATGTGGCGCGTACCTGGTCACAGGTTGCCGCTGAGTTGGATGCCAATCGCCCCCTAACCGTGGGTGGCTATTTCACCGCTGGCGGACATATTATTACCGTGATTGGCTATGAACCACGGGGATTTGTGGTGCATGACCCCTACGGCGATGCCCGCACTGGCTATGCCAAAACCGAGGGGCGATCGCTAATTTATTCCTATAACTACATGCGTCAGATGTGTGGGCGCGATGGCGATGTGTGGGCGCATTTTATTGTGCCGAAATAGCAAGAATTAATAGCTGCGATCGCGGTTATGGGGCTGGCTATAGTTCAAATCAGGGCCGATCGGTATGATGCCGGTGGGGTTGATGGTTTTATGGCTGGCATAATAATGCTGCTTGATGTGATCCAGGTTCACGGTTTCGGCCACATCACCATATTGATATAACTCGCGCAGATAGTTAGACAGGTTGGGATAGTCGGCAATGCGCTGCTTATTACATTTAAAATGCCCCACATAAACCGGATCAAACCTGACCAGGGTGGTAAACAAACGCCAATCGGCTTCGGTCAGGCGATCGCCCACCAGATAACGTTGCTTACTCAATCTGGCTTCTAATTTGTCCAGGGCATCAAATAGCGAGGCGAATGCTTCCGCATAGGCAGCTTGGGTGGTCGCAAATCCACATTTATACACGCCGTTATTAATATTGTCATAAACAAATTCGTTGATCTCGTCAATCTCGGCTACCAGATCATCGGGGCAAAAATCCAGGTCATTGCTACTAAAGGCGGCAAATTCACGATTGAACAGGCGAATGATTTCCGCCGATTCATTATTCACGATCGTGCTGGTTTCTTTGTCCCACAGTACCGGCACCGTCACCCGCCCGGTGTAATCAGGCTGGGCTTTGGTATAGACCTGATGCAAATAACTAGCCCCATTAACCGAGTCAGCAATTACACCAGGGGCAGGGTCAAATGTCCAACCATGTTCCAGCATCAGGGGATTGACCACCGACACCGAAATTAGATCGGTTAATCCCTTGAGCTTACGGAAAATCAAAGTGCGGTGCGCCCAGGGACAGGCCAGCGACACATACAAGTGATAGCGATCGGCCTCCGCCTTGAACCCACCAGAGCCATCGGCAGTAATCTGATTACGGAAACTACTCGATTGCCGCACAAACTTACCACCGGTTTTGCTGGTGTCATACCACTGGTCGCGCCAAACTCCTTCAACCAATAACCCCATTTATTTATTCCCTTAGTTTTCTAGTCACCTAAAAATATCTTTTGAATTGATTACTGTAAACCCTTACGCATCCGATCGAGGGTTTCGAAGGTGTGGCGATCGAGCATGTGGCGGAGGGTTTGATCGCCAGCGCGAGTTTTGGGACGTTGGTGGCGTTGGATGCGGCGATTTGCAATTGATACTTCTTGTTCCAGGGCTTCAGCGGACATCCATTCTGCACCATAGCCAGTGGTAACTGTGTGCTGGGCGCGATCGGAAGTTACTACAATAACCCGTTTTAAATGCCGCAGCGGGTGGCGATGCAAACGGGCGCAGGTTTTTTCAATAAAGGTGTCGGCGGTCTGGCGATAATCGGTGTAGTGGAGTTTTAAATTTTTGGTAATTTTTTCAACTGCCGCAGGCGTAGCTTGATTATAGGCATCAAATACCAACGTGGTCTTATAGCCATGAAAATGAGCAAAGTTAGTCATGGCCTCGATAAGTTCACGGCGAGCCCGATCGAGACTAGCGGAGTTTTTGAGTTCCTTTAGCCATAACCAGGCACCGATTACATTGTAGGCATCCACCAGCATCTCTGGCGGATGGGCAGATTTAGACATCGTGGTAGCCAAGGATACATGGCATTATTTTGCCATTAATTTTATCCATGTGACTATACCTTAATGCACAAATCTGTTAGTAGATCTACACGATTTAGCTTAAGCAGTTTCAGTTTTTGGTAAGGATGAGGGATGCAGTAAAACTTCCGCCGAGGAGAGTTTCTCCACCATTTCGCCCGTAATCGTACAGCGGCGTACGTCCTTACGCGATGGTAATTCATACATCAAATCAAGCATCAATTGCTCAACGATGCCCCGCAACGATCTTGCGCCAGTCTTGCGACGATAGGCTTCCTTGGCGATCGCCGTAATGGCATCACTGGCAAATTCTAGCTCCACATTATCCATTCCCAACAATTTTTGGTACTGCTTCACCAGAGCATTACGTGGCTCGGTCAGGATCGAAATCAGGGTATTTTCATCCAGTGGCTCTACGCCTGCCAAAATCGGCACCCGGCCAATGAATTCTGGAATCATGCCAAACTTAACTAGATCTTCTGGCTGCACCTGCTTGAGCATATTGGCAGTGCGTTTTTCCTTGGGCATAGCTTCCATTTGTTGGATAAAGCCCATCGACTTTTTGCCCACCCGTTGCTCAACTGCCTTGTCCAAGCCGACAAATGCACCGCCGCAGATGAATAGAATATTTTTGGTATCGATCTGAATGCAGTCTTGATAGGGGTGCTTGCGTCCACCCTGGGGTGGCACATTGGCAACGGTGCCTTCCAGCATTTTTAACAGCGCTTGCTGTACACCTTCACCGGACACATCACGGGTGATCGAGGTATTCTCGCTCTTGCGGGCGATTTTATCAATTTCGTCGATGTAAATAATGCCGCGTTGGGCTTCTTCCACATCTAGATCGGCCACCTGCAACAGCCGTAGCAGAATGTTTTCCACATCCTCGCCCACATAACCCGCTTCAGTGAGGGTAGTGGCATCGGCAACCGCAAAGGGCACATCCAAAATCTCAGCTAGGGTCTGAGCCAGCAGGGTTTTACCACAGCCAGTAGGACCAATTAACAGGATATTTGACTTTTGTAATTCGATCGCATCTTCTGGGGTCTGGCCTTCCTCATCCAAGACGCTCAGGCGCTTGTAATGATTATAAACAGCCACTGAAAGCACTTTTTTGGCTTCATCTTGGCCAATTACATGCTCATCAAGATAACGCTTGATATCACGCGGTTTAGGAATTTGGCTCAGGCTACGTCCCTTGATCGATTTAGCTTTACGCTTTTCGGGTTGGGCTTCGCGGCGCTGAGTTGCCTGGGCTGAGGTGCCATTAAACAGCTCCTCATCTAGAATCTCATTACATAAATCCACGCATTCATCACAGATATATACGCCAGGGCCAGCAATTAATTTGCGTACCTGCTCCTGTGACTTACCGCAGAATGAACATTTGAGATGGGAGTCGTATTTGCTAGGCATAATAGGAATCTCATAGGCTACGCTGGTGAAAGCTGCCTGGCTGGGGCAGCTGGTTTGACTAAAACGGTATCAATTAAACCATATTCCTTTGCTTCGGCAGGCGACATAAAGAAATCTCGCTCAGTATCGGCTTCAATCCGATCGAGTGATTGTCCAGTATGCTCTGCCAGAAGTTGGTTCAGGGTGTTTTTATGGTAAAGAATTTCTTTGGCTTGAATTTCAATGTCAACGGCTTGCCCCCTTGCACCACCTAGAGGCTGATGGATCATAATCCGGGCATTGGGTAGTGCCATGCGCTTACCTTTGGCTCCAGCGGATAGCAGAAAAGCACCCATACTAGCCGCCAAGCCCATACAAATGGTGGACACATCTGGCTGAACATGTTGGAGCGTGTCATAGATCGCCATCCCCGCAGTTACAGAACCACCGGGGGAGTTGATGTAAAGGTAGATATCCTTTTCGGGATCTTCGGCTTCCAAAAATAGAAGCTGAGACATGATTAGGCTGGCCAGATTGTCATCAACCTGAGTACCCAAAAACACGATCCGTTCGCGCAAAAGGCGTGAGTAGATATCAAAAGCTCTTTCGCCGCGTCCCGATTGCTCAACTACCATAGGCACAATTTCGCCCTGGGTAGCCTGCAAGCCATGTAGGCTTTGGAGTCGCTGGGTGTGATGTAAACTTTGCAATTGATATGAGCCGGATTCTAGTTGCATAAAGTCGTGATTGGCAAAGCGATCAGTTTGAATAGTTAGATGGGGCTGGCAACGGCTGAGCTTTATAAATTTAGTTCAATCCAGCGATCGCAGCATTAGATTATTCTGACGATGACCGATCTCGATTTTGTCGATCTGTTTATGATGCGCTGAAAGTTATTATGCCCTAAATTATCCATCGTTGGTGACTAGATTCTTCAATTTAGCCCCCTGAACAACAATTTTTGAGCATGATCGCAGCACTTTAACCACCCTATTCCTATAGTACCCTGATCTAGCCAATACATAGCTTCGGGCTAGTTTAGCGTTGCATTTATCTGTTGCTGAACTTAATATCTGCTTAAGATCTACAAGCTAAGTTGACTGAGGTAGTTATATGCCAAAGTTACAAAAAGTAAATATAACTAACTACTGCAATCGAAGCCTGACAATGATTGCCAGTAATTTGAATCGTTGCTCAAAAACTTGGCCGATCGTTTTGGTTAATCGTGATCCAGCCTTACTAAAGCACTATTTGATTGATCGACTTGATCGACCACAACTTGGCATTATTTGGCGCTATTCAGCCTCGGCTTCAACCACTTCCACCTCAACTGGTTGAGCTTCTTCTTCTGACTCAGAATCTAGATCAGCATCTAGAGCGGCTGGATCTGGCTCCAGACTGCCCTCAGGTACATATTCAATCTGGGAGTTTTCTTTTAACCATTCCAGCACATGCTCGGTTACCATCTCATCTTCGATCACTTCCCGCAGGGTTTGATCATCAACTTGTTGACCACCAAGGTTTTGCCGTAGCTCATCGATTTTGGTTTTGAGTTCTTCTTCTGGCACGGTGATTT
Organism: Pseudanabaena sp. PCC 7367; assembly: GCF_000317065.1. Lineage (GTDB taxonomy): Bacteria > Cyanobacteriota > Cyanobacteriia > Pseudanabaenales > Pseudanabaenaceae > Thalassoporum > Thalassoporum mexicanum. The sequence continues at coordinate 1,254,257 of NC_019701.1, read as the reverse complement.
TTTCTAATCTGGCCACTTCAGCCAATGCCATCGTGCGCTGGAGGCGATTGATCGCTTCGGGCTCATTCAAGCGGCGCATTTCGGCCACGAATTCTTTTTGGCCAAATACTTTTTTAAGCATTTGATCATCACCCTGGGCATTACGCTGCATATACATTGCTTGCTGTTGCAGCATATAGTCAACTTCTCGGCTAACTAAGCTATGGGGTAATTCGATCGTCAGGTTTTCAACTAGCTGCTCGAGAATCGCACCTTCTAGATTAGCCTTGGTGGTTTCTTCGGCCTCATCAATAATCCGCTGTTCTAGAAACTCGCGTAACTCGGCCATGGTTTCCCGATCGCTGATCGCCTGGGCAAAATCGTCGTCTAGTTCTGGCAATTCCCGTGCTTTGAGGTCTTTTAGCGTAATTGTAAAGGTGGCTGGCTTACCTTCGTACTCGTCATCTAAATATCCTTCTGGGACGGTGACGGTAATTTCTCTGGTTTCATCTAGCTTGATGCCCACCAGCTTTTGAATCAGTTCAGGGATAAAATCGCTTTCATCCATTTCCATCGGCATGTCTTCGGCTCCCATCTCAGGCAGCTCATTGCCGTCTTCATCGGCTACGGTGAAGTCGATCGTGATTACATCACCAAGTTCCGCGCCGCGATCTTCAACCGGTACTAGGGTCGATTGGCGCAATTGATACTGATGCAGGGTTTCATCAACCTGGCTTAGATCTGGCTCAATTTTTTCGACTTTTAGCTCAAACCCCGAATATTTATCTAGTTCAGGGGCGGGCTGCACATCGATCGCCGCCTTAAAAACTAGCGGTTCGCCATATTCAAGCTGATCCAATAGCTCATCAGCGGAGGATAGCAAGTCAAAACTACCGATTACCTGAAGCTCCTCTTCTTTATCTTTTAATACATCGGTGAGGGCTTTTTCGAGTAGCTCTTGCAAAATGGTTGCTTTTAGGTTCTCAGCCCCAACATGACGCAATACCATTTTTTGAGGGGCTTTACCTGGTCTAAAACCGGGTACGCGAACAGATTTGCTTAAGCTTTTGAGGTTGCGATCGTAAGCTGCTTGAGACTTCTCGCCTTCGATCTCAATTTCAAAACAAACTCTGCTTTCTGGTATTTTTTCTTGGGACAGAACTTTCATTATTTACTTACGATATTTACTTGGATGATTCGATCGAGATTGCTTTGGTGATTACAGTGCTAAATATACAATCTGGCTTTAAGTAAGCTGGTTTGACTCTAAACCATGCGATCAAAAAAATATAATGCAGGTTGAGTATGTTGAGTATTAAAACGCACTGTGCGAGCCATAATTATACTAGGTCACCTCAATTTAGCCTATACCTGCCATGGTTGGAATCTTTGGGATCTAGGATTGGCTAACCTTTGGCTCAGTGGGCATTTTTTTTAGACGCAGCAACCGATCAACGGGTTCAGAGACTTTAATATATGGCAAATATGCAGATTGAGGCGATCGCCATACCGATCAAAAGGGTTTCCTACTGCTTTATTAAATAATTTAAAGCGGCTTAACTATGGCAGTAAATAGCGGTTTCACAACAATAATGTAATGTGACGATGTAATCAAAAATATTTAGAGCTTGGCTCCAATTAATTTAGCTGATATTTAAATTTGGCATTTAAAAATGAAAAAACCAAACAAAGCGCCCGATGCGGGCAAGGTATTAACCGCGATCGCCATTATTTGGGCAATAATCGGTAATTCTAGTTGGCTTTATGGGCTAGCTAGCACCAAGCCGAACCCGACCTTTTCTGACATTTTCTAGGCATTCTCTAGGCATTTTCTGGCCATTTTCTGGGCATTGCCCGACCCAAACTACCGACTTTTTCTGGTAGCGTAATCTGGCCATTGGTGGAAGAATTAGCCCATCGTCAAGCGCAATAGCCTGCCTTGGTGAGCTAGATAAACTTTTCTGCCCAGTATCCCTCTGGGCTTTTTATTTTTTTTATTGGTTGGGATGCTGAAGCTGGCCAAATTGCTCCATTTGTCAGTTCAGCGATCGAGGTTAAACTAAATAAAAAAGATGAAATATATTCTCTTTTGGTTGCTGGCTAGTACGATCGCCATCCTCAATGCACCAGCAGCGGCAATTGCCCAAACCCAGCGATCGCCCCAACCCAAGCAGGGCAAACTAGAGGGGCAAATTCGTAAAGTCCCGCAACCCGATTCGAGCCAGTCGGATGCACCGCTTTCGATTCAACAAGCAGAACAGGCCGTACTTAATTTTCAACTAGTCACCAAGCTAGAGGGCTACGAGTTTTACATCGATCCCAGTACGATCATTACCCAAAATCCCTTTGTCCGGTTCTGGTCCTATGTGGTGTTGCCACCAGACAGCAAAAGGATCGCCGTGGCTAATGCCTATACGGCGGTGGATTGTGGCGCGAGGATCGTCAAAATCTATGAAATTATTAACTACAGCCACAGCGGTGAAATTGTCTCTGCAAATAGTTTTAGCTTTAATGATCAACGCCCTTCCTTTGGCGTGGTTAATCATGAATTTGTAAAGGCGGTTTGCCCAGGTGGTTAATGATCGCCTCGCAACTCCAGCTTGATTCAGGCAGAGTCGGTCAAGCTCTAATTAGTGGCTTAATGGCTCAAAGGTGCTAAGAAGTAAGGATTGTGATCAGAAATTTAATGATTAGCGATCGTGAGCCCATTGCCCTTGAACTGCGGCAGGTTAGTTACCAGATGCGGCAGCAGGCTATTCTGAGGGATGTTGATTTAAGCATCCCAGCCGGGAGCCAAACCGCGATCGTCGGTTGCATGGGAGTGGGCAAGTCTACGCTGTTAAGACTGTTGAACCGCTTGATCGAACCCACCAACGGCAAAATTTATTATCAAGGGCAAGATTTAGCCAAAATTGCCGTTAGCGATCTGCGTGGTCAAATCATGCTGCTGCCGCAACAAACCAGCTTACTAGGGATGAGTGGTCGGGATGCGATCGCCTATCCCTTGAGGTTGCGGGATTTTAGCAAAGAGGCGATCGCCCAGCGGCTAGAAAAATGGACAGATTTATTGCAAATAGAGTCTAAGTTATTGCAAAGCCATGAGGTGCAACTTTCGACTGGACAAAAGCAATGGTTGGCGATCGCTAGAGCCCTGGTTACTGAGCCAGCGGTTTTACTGCTAGATGAACCAACTACTCATCTGGATTTGGGGCGAGCAGAATTATTGCTAGATATCCTGAGTCATTTGAGGGCTGAGCCTCACGATCGCGTAAATTTTCCCATTCAACCAAATCAGCCGAGTCAACCCGATAATTCAATGCTTGAGTTAGCCAATACTGCAAACCACGCGATTGATTCTGGAGAGCAACTGCGATCGCCCAAACCAACCACAGTGATCATGGTGACCCAGCAGATTGATTTAATTAGCAATTGGGGGGATTTTGTGGTGCAGATCGAAGCAGGGCGATCGCCAAATCTCCAACGCCGTGAGCAGGTTAATTGGCCGGATTTGCAAAACTCGTTACGGTTCAATCAAAATACGCAGTTTGAAACTGTGCAACCAGAGCAAATCAAGCCGATCGATGCAATTGATCCTGGGCAAAACTCACCCCCCGCCGCCGAACTAGATCAAGATTGGGATTGATGGTGTTAATGTGCTATTACATCCAGATGCAAACAAATACAACATATTTACAACAGGTGCATAAACAGGTGCATAAACAGGTGCATAAACAGGTGCATAGGTATATCTCTTAGATACCTATGTATTATTTGATGAGCAATCCTGCCGATCGTAAAGTATGTTTTTAATAACGTTTAAGCGAGATTGCAGATCGCCCAGGTAATTTTTGATTTTATGAAGCTATATACCTATCACACTCCCGAACTAACACCAGATGGTCAACTGCCTGAGTGTGCCATTGTGGTAGATATTCTCCGCGCCACTACCACGATCGTAACTGCACTGGCAGCGGGAGCCGAGGCAGTTGAGGTGTTTGCCGATCTGGATAAATTAAAATCTCGCAGTGCCGAACATCCACCGGAATTATGTTTGCGAGCCGCTGAGCGTGGTGGCGCACCCGTTGCCGGATTTGATCTTGGCAATTCACCGCTGGACTATACCGCAGAGCGAGTCAGCCAGAAACGCATTTTCATGAGTACCACCAATGGCACCCGTGCTTTTCAGCGGGTACAGGCTGCCCCTCAGGTGATCGCAGCGGCAATGTTAAATCTGGCCGCAGTGGTTAATTATCTAAGTGAAACTAACCCAGCCGAAGTGTGGATTGTAGGCTCTGGTTGGGAGGGTACCTACTCTCTCGAAGACACTGCCTGTGCTGGGGCGATCGCCCATGAAATTAAAACTGCCCTGGGTGACAAATGTGAATGGGGCAACGATGAATCGCTGGCGGCTGCTTGTTTATATCAACAGTGGCGCGATCGATTGGAGGAATTATTTAAAGAGGCAACCCACGGTCAACGCCTATTGAAGCTCGATCGCCATGCCGATATTGCCTATTGCGCTAGTATAGACACCCACAAAGTTTTACCAATCCAGACTAGCCCAGGTGTATTGGCGGTTGCGCCGCAGCATCACTGAAGTTGGCACAACTGGTACTAGGTCAAGAATTTTGATTATGTGATCGTAATAATTGCGAAGTGCCTGTGCTAAAGACGCTTACTGCTACACGATCGGCTAATTAACTTAAATTGACTGCTATTTGATCGTTGCCCAATTGCTTAAAAATTCCACATCATGTTGCCATACTCAACGCTGTCGTTGACGGGGCGAGAGATTTGATCGATTTTTTGAATATCGGCATCGCTCAGCTTGATTTCAGCGGCAGCAGCATTCTGGCTAGCTTGTTCGGCATTACGGGCACCCACGATCGCATTGACTTGAGCCTTAGCCTTAGTGCGATCGGTGGCGATCAACCAGGCCAGGCACAAATTGCCAAGGCTAGCGTTATATTTAGTAGCGATCGGCCTTAACTGGTCTAATGCGGTTTGTACTTTGGCATAGGTATCCGGTTGAAATAGCTTACTGTTGGCGCGATGATCGCCCTCGGCAAATTTATGGTCGGGGCCAAACTTCCCGGTTAAGATGCCCTGCGCCAATGATGAATAGGACAGGATTGAAATATGATGCTCGCCGCAATAATCCACCAGGCCAGCCGCTTCCGGTTGTCGCCAGAAAAGCGAATAGGGCGGTTGCAGGCTTTCAATCTCGCCATATTTTGCCGCCTCTTCGATCTGTGCCACCGAAAAATTAGACACGCCGATCGCCCGGATTTTGCCCGCTTGCTTGAGTTCGTTCAATGCGCCCATTGTTTCTGCTAGCGGCACATATTCATTACCCCAGCTTCCTGGTGGCCAGTGAATTTGATAAAGATCAATGTAGTCGGTATTAAGGTTTTTCAGCGATCGATCGCAGGCTTCGATTACCTGGTCGTGCTTGAGGTGGTTGGCAAATACCTTGCTAGCAATCACCACCCGATCGCGCACATCTGAGATCGCCGCCGCCACAATCTTTTCGGAGTGACCTTCGCCATATACCTCCGCCGTATCGATCGTGGTGATCCCAGCTTCATAGGCTGCCCTGATTGCCTTGGTGGTCTCGCTGTCCTCGATTCCTACCCACAGGCGCTTTCCCGCTTGCCATGTGCCCATCAGGATTGGGGTGATTTGAATGTTCGTTTTACCAAGCGATCGTGTTTCCATTGTTCTCTCCCGCTCTGCTTGCTGCTGTTAAAAGTTTACTAGCCAGCCCAGGGCAAAAATGCTGGATCTCGCCCTGGATCTCGCCCCGAATATAGCCCTAGATATCGCGCCAAGTTATTGTTTAAGCGATCTGAATATGTCTGAACATGAATATCATGAATATGTAGTAGGTTAGCTAACCAAACATGCCTACCCCAAATATGCGGTTATGGCGCATTACTCCTGTGTATTCAAATGCTGAAATGTGTCAAATGCAGTCAAAAGATGCTGCTCATAATCAAGCCACTCTAAAGCAAAGACGACACCCGCAAACTACTGGGATTGCCCGTATTACCTTCTAGATTAATGCGTGAGTTGGCATCCAGATGGCGCACGATCAAATAGACCGTTTCGATCGCCTCCGGTTGGCCGACTTTATGAGCAAGATCCGCGATCGACAAAGAAGCAGAACCAGCCGTTTCCGCATCCAAAACCGCCATCACTTTCTTTTGTAGATCCAGAATTACTGCCGCTGCCTTCTTACCCGCTTCCACACCAGGTTGATGATAAGCATTGACATTCACCAAAAAACCATATAGCCCAACCGCCCGTTCATAGAGCGCGATCAAAGCGCCGATCATGCGTGGTGAAACTTCGGGAATGCTGACTGTAATTGAACCACGACCATTTTCATACAAAGCTTTGCGGGTGCCCTGCCAGAAGCCAGACAGAAAATCACCAGCAAAAATACCTGGTTCGAGTTCGGGGCCTTTGTTGCCAGGGGCGCGATCGCTCAGCACCTCAATGAACGTGGCAAAGAAATTATTCACCCCTTCGCGCAGTTGTTGCACATAGGCATGTTGATCGGTTGAGCCCTTATTGCCATAGACCGCAATGCCCTGATAGACCGTATTACCATCTAAGTCTTTTTCCTTACCCAGCGATTCCATCACCAACTGTTGCAAATAGCGACTGAACAACAGCAAGCGATCCTTATAGGGCAAGATCACCATATCTTTTTCACCTTTGCCATTGGTTTCAGAATACCAAGCCAATGCTAGCAACGCCGCTGGGTTTTGCTTGAGGTTGGCGATCCGGGTGGCTTCGTCCATCACCTTAGCGCCTTCCAGCATCGCCATAATATCGATTCCCTGGAGTGCTGCCGGCAATAAGCCCACCGCCGATAGCTCTGAGGTGCGCCCACCAATCCAGTCATACATCGCAAAGGTATCAATCCAGCCCTCTTCCTTAGCGATCCTGTCCAGCTTGCTGCCCTCGCCGGTGATCGCCACGGCATAGCGATTAAATTCCAGGCCCTTTTGTTCATAGGCATATTTGGCTTCCTTCATCCCATTGGCGGCTTCCGGGGTGCCACCGGACTTGGAAATTACCACCACCAAGGTAGTAGCTAACCTGGCGCTCAGTTGACCTAGCACTAGATCAATGCCATCGGGATCGGTGTTGTCAATAAAGCTAATATTCAATAATGGATTAGTAACAGCCATGGCCTGTGCCACAAATTCGGGTCCCAAGGCCGAGCCACCAATGCCGATCGACAGGATATCGGTAAACTTGGCCGCATGGGGTGGATGAATTTCACCCTTAATTACTTTTTTGGCAAAGGTATCTACTTTACTGAGGGTTGAGGTAATGTCATGTTTTAATGATTCGTTTGGGGCAAGTTCAGGCGCACGCAGCCAATAATGCCCCACCATCCGATCTTCATCGGGGTTGGCGATCGCCCCTGCTTCTAGTGCTTGCATGTCAGCAAAGGCTTTTTCAAATTTGGGTTGCATCTGTGCCACAAAATCCGCTGTGAAACGAATCCGGCTGATGTCAACATAAAAATTTAACTCTTCGTGATAATAAAGCCAATCCTGATAGCGTTGCCATAATTCAGTGGCTGAATTCATGAGCCTTTTGACCTCAAATTGCTTTCTCCCATAGCTTAGACTAACAATTTATGGCCTGGTCAATACATAAGATTTAATTCCAGTCAGGGCGATCGCTACACCTCTGATATTTAAAATACTTGATCTTCTATTTAAAATACTTGATCTTCAGGTTGCATAATATATTCACAGAAAACATGGATTAGGCCATTGCAATGTGTATGAAATTAACCCAGGTCAACGTTGTAGGCATTTTTACAGCTTTGGATTAACAAATTGCACGTTTTATTGCTCAATGTTAATTAGATATTAAGAACAGGTGTTCATTTGTCTAATTGGTTAGTCATGGTGTTAATCTGAAGGTATCAAGCCGATCAGCGATAGAGCGTACTATGTCTCGGCATTCTTACACTCCAGACACCATAGAACAATCCAACAACATAGCTGTCCCCAGAAGCCATCTGGTTGAAGTGTCTAGCCTTTCTAGCATTTCGGTGTGGTTTTGGGGGTTTTGTGATCTTATGGCTCGAAAGCTAATAGTTGTGAACCCTAGTGTTCTTAATTTCTGGTGTTCTTTCTGATGTTCGCATCAGGGTGTCTCAGCGCAATCTAACTAAGAGTCAAACTAGCTAGTAAGACTAGTAATTTAATTAGGAGCTTGATTAGGAGCAAGTAGGAGGTCATTCTCATTAGTAGTAATGCTTGAGCCGATCGGAATGCCGCGCAGCGAGGTCTAAACTATGAAATTAGTAATTCAAGGCAAAAACATTGAAATCACTGACGCTATCCATGACTATGTTAGTCAGAAGATCGATAAGGCCGTTAGTCACTTCCAAAATATGACCACCGAAGTGGACGTGCATTTATCGGTTGCCCGCAATCCCCGCATTGCCGCCAATCAAGCCGCAGAGGTCACGATCTATGCCAACGGGGCGGTAATTAGAGCCGAAGAGAGAAGTGAAAATCTTTATGCCAGTATTGATCTTGTTGCCGATAAAATTTCCCGCAAACTGCGCAAGTTCAAGGAGCGCAAAAAAAACCGTAATGCGGTAAAAACCAGCGTCGCCGTAGTTGAGCAAGCACCTTTACCAGTGCCCCAGGGCGATCGGCAACCAACCATGCCAGAAAAGGTGGTTCGCAACAAATACTTCAACATGCCACCGATGTCCGTGGATGAGGCCTTGGAACAACTCGAACTAGTCGATCATGACTTCTTTGTATTTCGCAATCTTGAATCCAATGAAATCAATGTGGTCTATGAGCGCAATCATGGCGGTTTTGGCGTAATCCAGCCCCACGGTAATGGTCATCGGTCATAGCGATTAACCTAGTGGTCTTGACTTGATCTAACTTGATCTAATCAGTCGCACCATAAACGCAACTACACTCTATGCTAGTAAATCAATGGCGAGGGTGTAGTTCTGTTTTTAGGCAGGTTTTTTTTGTTACCCTAGGGTAAACAAAAATGTTAACTTTTATACTTAACTTACTTAATTTAGTCTAACCATTACATTAGGGTTTTGGTCTGAGTTGAAATATTGCAGGAGCGCAACAGGAAGTGGAAATTCAAATCGGGCGCGGTAAATCGGCGCGAAGGGCATATGGAATTGATGAGATTGCCCTAGTTCCAGGGCGCAGTACGCTCGATCCAGTGCTGGCAGATACCCATTGGGAAATTGGTGGGATTAGGCGAGAGATCCCCATCATTGCCAGTGCGATGGACAGTGTGGTGGATGTGGGCATGGCGATCCATCTATCTAATTTAGGCGCTCTGGGAGTTATTAACCTGGATGGATTGCAAACCCGCTATGCGGACACCGCCCCCATCCTCGATAAAATTGCCTCGGTTGGCAAGGAAGAATTTGTGGGTCTGATGCAGCAGCTCTATGCCCAGCCAGTCCAGCCAGAATTAGTCAAACAACGGATTCAAGAAATTAAAAGCAGCGGTGCGATCGCCTGTGCTAGCAGTGTTCCTGCCAATGCCTGGAAGTATGGCCAATTGGCCGCCGAAGCTGGGTGTGATTTGTTCTTTGTCCAATCCACCGTAGTTTCGACTACACACCTATCACCAGAGGGAATTACTTCCCTGGATTTAGCCAAATTCTGCGCCGAAATGCCCTTCCCCGTGGTTTTGGGCAACTGTGTCACCTATGAAGTAACGATGGAGTTGCTCAAGGCTGGCGCAGCGGGAATTTTAGTTGGGATCGGCCCTGGTGCTGCCTGTACTTCCAGGGGTGTGCTGGGGGTGGGCATTCCCCAAGCAACTGCGGTAGCTGATTGTGCTGCGGCGCGGGATGCCTATGCCCAGGAAAGTGACCGTTATGTGCCGATTCTGGCCGATGGTGGCCTGATTACCGGTGGTGATATTTGCAAGTCGATCGCCTGTGGTGCGGACGGCGTAATGATTGGTTCGCCTCTGGCCAGAGCCCAAGAAGCACCCGGTCGTGGCTATCACTGGGGTATGGCAACCCCTAGCCCAGTTTTACCCAGAGGCACCAGAATTAAGGTGGCCACCACTGGTAGCATTGAGCAGATTTTGCGCGGTCCGGCCGGCCTGGATGATGGTACTCACAATCTGCTGGGCGCACTCAAAACCAGTATGGGCACCCTGGGAGCCAAAAATATCCGCGAGATGCAACAGGTGGAAGTGGTGATCGCGCCATCTTTGCTAACTGAGGGTAAGGTGTATCAGAAAGCACAGCAACTTGGCATGGGTAAGTAACAATCCTCTTAGGTATGTTGGTATGTTTTGTCTATGCAGAGAATGTTTAATGTGACGGCAGCGATCGGCTGGCCTGACACAAAACATCGCTGCACAAATGCTGTCCAAAGGCTAGGTAAATACCCATATAATCAGCTAAAATAGCCAGCGTAGCAGCCACTAACTCTGGATTTTGCTAAGGCAGTCAAGCTAAGCACAGTCTCCCTAGCTTTTAATTCTTTCATGTTGGTTGCTTGATTGTTATTTGTTTGAGTAAATTTCTGTTCATCACAGGGGGTTGTAGTGCCCAAGGCAAAGCATCTGCTGATTGGTTCAACCAGAGCATGGAGCGGTAAGTCAGCGACAGTTATGGGTTTGGCGTTTCACCTCCAAAAGCGCGGTCTGGAAATTGGCTATGGTAAGCCATTGGGAACTTTTGCGACCAAATCAGTGCCAGAAGCCGCCCAAAAGCAAGAAGGTGATGTGGAGTTTGTAACCCAAACCTTGGACTTAGCACCAGCTAGCTTGCGCCCTACTTTGGTGAGCCTGGATAAAAACACGATCAAGCGGCGACTGCTAGAAGAAGACCCGACCGATTATCTGGCGGCCTTAAACCAATATCATGAAAATGAAGCTGGCGATCTGGTGTTGGTGGAAGCCCCTGGTAATCCCGAAGAGGGAGCGATGTTTGGGTTGTCAATGTTGCAGATCGCCGATTGCCTGGAAGCACCGATCCTCTTGGTGGCTCGCTATGACGATCTCCTGGTGGTCGATCGCTTGCTATTGGCCAAGAAACGACTTGGCGATCGCCTGCTTGGGGCTGTGATTAATGATATTCCTGAAAACCAGGACGAAGAAGGCTTAGCGGTCTTACGCACCTATCTGGAGCATAAGGGCATTGCCGTATTTGCGATGATGCCGGAAAACCGGATTCTGCGCAGTGTGAGCGTGTCTGAATTAATTAACCAGCTTGAAGCCGAGGTATTGTATAGCCCTAGTAATATGGGCTTGGATGACCTGATGGTGGAAGATCTCAAAATTGGCGCGATGGATGTTAGCTCGGCGCAGATTTTCTTCCGTAAGTCCTACCATAAGGCGGTGGTAACCGGTAGCAATCGCTTTGATATTCAACTCGCCGCCCTGGAAACTTCCACCCATTGCCTGATTCTCACTGGTCCGCCGATCCTGGATGAGCATGTCGCCATTAGGGCTGCTGAGCTATATGTGCCGATTCTATCGGTTACTAAAGACACCCTCAGTGTGGTGGAAATCATTGAGCGCTGTCTGGGACAGGTGCGATTGCATGAAGGGGTCAAGGTCAAGTGTATCCAGGATATGATGGCGGAGCAGTTTGATTTCGATCGACTGCTAAATACGCTGGATATTAAACTGCCTGTGGCTTCAGCTTAGTGATATTTCTTATATTTGCGTAATCGTTACCATAAGCTCGATTGCCTGCCCTAATGGAGCCTGATAATGTGGGTGAGGTTGGTGAGATCGGATCAGAAAACTATTTAACCACCCCTAGTTAATATAGTTAAATTAAATTGCCTCAGCAAGGATGATTGCTTGCTCATTTTGCCCCAGTAGACCGGATGGATAGTCCCAAATTTTGAGTGATGGAAGCGAAATACGAACCCCAACAGATTGAACCAAAGTGGCAACAAAGCTGGGCAGAGCAGCAGCTAGATCTGGCTCCAGAAACAGACGATCGCCCTAAATTCTATGCCCTGTCAATGTTTCCCTATCCATCGGGCAATCTGCACATGGGACACGTGCGCAACTATACGATCACCGATGCGATCGCCAGATATAAGCGGATGCAGGGTTACCGGGTTTTGCACCCGATTGGTTGGGATGCGTTTGGTTTGCCAGCGGAAAATGCCGCGATCGATCGGGGTACCCATCCTGCCGCCTGGACTTATAAAAACATTGAACAAATGCGGGCTTTGCTCAAGCAAGTGGGGCTTTCCTATGACTGGGAGCGAGAGCTGGCCACCTGCGCACCGGATTATTACCACTGGACGCAGTGGCTCTTTTTGCAGTTCTGGGATGCGGGCTTGGCCTACCAAAAAGAGGCAACCGTAAATTGGGACCCGATCGATCACACGGTTTTAGCCAATGAACAGGTTGATAGTGATGGGAAATCCTGGCGATCGGGCGCGATCGTGGAGAAAAAGAAATTGCGGCAATGGTTTTTTAAAATCACTGACTATGCTGAGCAACTCTTGAATGACCTGGATAAATTAACCGACTGGCCCGATCGGGTCAAAACAATGCAGGCCAATTGGATCGGTAAGTCAGTGGGGGCGGAATTGACTTTCCCTGTGGTGGGCGCAGCTCAAGATATAGCAATTACCGTATTTACCACTCGCCCCGACACGGTCTATGGCGTTTCCTATGTGGTGCTTGCACCAGAACACCCCCTGGTTAAGGATTTGACCAGTAATAAGCATCAGGCAGCCGTAGAAAAATTTATCGCCGAAGTAGCTGCCCAGAGCGAAATCGATCGCACCGCCGAGGATAAACCCAAACGGGGCATGGCGATCGGTGCAATGGCGCTCAATCCCTTTACGGGCAAAGAAATCCCAATCTGGATCGCCGACTACGTGCTGTATGAATATGGCACTGGCGCAGTGATGGGTGTACCTGCCCATGATGTGCGCGATTTTGCCTTTGCGCAACAATATAATTTGTCAATCCAAACCGTGATTGTGCCCCAAGAGCAAGAAGCTCAAACAGATTTGGCAGAGGCATATACCGATCCAGGTGTGATGGTTAATTCTGCTGAATTTGACGGCTTAGATTCCCCTGCCGCGAAAACCAAGATTATTGCCAAAGCAGAGGCACAGGGCTGGGGTAAGGCGCGGATTCAATACCGCCTGCGCGATTGGTTGATTTCACGGCAGCGCTATTGGGGTTGCCCGATCCCGATCATTCATTGTCCCGATTGCGGCGTAGTGCCAGTGCCAGCGGCCGATCTCCCGGTTGAATTACCGGAAAACGTGCAACTTAGTGGTCGTGGTGCTTCGCCTTTAACCCAGCTAGAGGATTGGCTCCAGGTCAAATGCCCCAGTTGTGGTGCGGCGGCGCGGCGAGAAACCGATACGATGGACACTTTCATTGATTCATCCTGGTATTTCCTGCGGTTCACCGATGCCAAAAATGACAAAGCAATTTTTGACTTGGACAAGGTAAACGACTGGATGCCCGTCGATCAATATGTGGGTGGGGTGGAACATGCGATCTTGCATTTGCTCTATTCCCGCTTTTTTACCAAGGTGTTGCGCGATCGTGGTTTGCTCAAATTCGACGAGCCATTCCAACGCTTGCTCACCCAGGGCATGGTGCAGGGGATGACCTACCGCAATGCAGTGACTGGCAAGGTAGTGCCTGCTAATCTGATTGATCCCGAAAATTTAGTCGATCCAGAAACGGGCGATCGGCTCACCGCTGGCTATGAAACTATGTCGAAGTCAAAGCACAATGGGGTATCTCCGGTGGAGGTAATCGAAAAATATGGCCGCGATACGGTGCGCATGTTTACCCTGTTCAAAGCCCCACCAGAGAAAGACTTAGAGTGGGATGCGGCGGACGTGGAAGGGCAATCGCGCTTTCTGGGGCGGGTCTGGCGCTTGGTGAATGGTTTCACTGCCGCAGGTGGTGCAAATCAAGCCACAGGTAAACCAGACAAAGACTTACGCCGCGCCATACATATTGCGATCAAAGAGGTGAGCGAGGATCTTGATGGCGATTATCAGCTCAATACGGCGATCTCTGAGTTGATGAAGCTCAGTAATGCTTTGCAGGATAGTAAAAACACCAAGTCGGCCACCTATGCGGAGGGGATCGAAACCCTGCTATTGTTAATGGCTCCGTTTGCGCCCCACATTGCCGAGGAATTGTGGCATGGTTTGGGGCATGAACAATCGGTGCATTTGCAATCCTGGCCAAAACTTGATCCAACTGCGCTGGTGGTGAGCGAAATCACCCTGGTGGTGCAGGTGAATGGTAAGGTGCGCGGCAATATGCAGGTGCCCGCCGATGCCGATCGCCAGGCTTTGATTGAATATGCCAAGGGTTGTGAAGCGGCGCAAAGATATCTGGAGGGCAAGGAGATCAAAAAGGCGATCGCAGTGCCAGGTAAGCTGGTTAATTTTGTGGTTTAGTTGTTTATCTTGCCTGGGATCTGGGATTGAAAGCCTGGAGCACTTGTCTGGTGCTTGAAATCCCTTTGAGCCCTTGACCAATATTTAGAGAGTTTTCTCGACAAATTTAAGCACAGCTAAAATGTAACTGTCCCTCATTAAAGCTCATTAAAGTGAGGTAAGAGTATGATGCAGCTCCTAAACAAGCGATTTACTGTCGCCGAGTACCATAGCCTGCATGAGGCTGGCATCCTGACCGAGGACGATCGCACCGAACTATTGCGCGGAGAAATTTATCAGATGTCACCAGTAGGCAGGAGACATGCTAGCTGCGTGAAGCGCTTAAATCATCTCTTCAAAAATATCTATAAGAGTAGAATCATAATTGGTGTTCAAGATCCGATCGAGTTGAGCAATGAATCCGAGCCACAACCGGATATCTCCCTATTACGGTGGCAGGATGATTTCTATTTGGCAAAACACCCCACCCCTGAAGATATTTTGCTATTGATCGAAGTGGCAGATAGCACCGTTGGCATCGATCAAACCAGTAAGTTGCCCTTATATGCGGAGCATGGCATTGTCGAGTCTTGGCTGGTCGATCTCAATCAAGAATGTGTACTAGTGAATCGCAATCCTGCGATCGATGGTTATCAGGATATCCAGGTATTTAAATCTGGGCAAAGTTTATCGGTGCAGGCGTTGCCAGAGGTAGCGATTGAAGTTAATAAAATCTTGGGTTTAGATGTGATCAATACCTAGTGTTCTGTCAATCTTGGGTTTGTGAGTTAAGGGAAAGATGGATAAACTATACCTATGTTATCCGAGCAGTATATTATGCCTAAACGCTATATCGTCCGTTTGAGCAAGGAAGAGCGCGAAGAGCTGCAAAATCTTGTGTCTACTGGTAAGGCCGCCGCCTATAAAATCAAACATGCCAACATTCTGTTAAATATCGATATAAATGGCCAGAACTGGACAGATGCGGAAGCCGCCGCCACCTTTAGTTGCCATCGCAATACAGTAGCCAACCTGCGTCAACGATTGATTGAAGGAGGTTTAGAGTCGGCCTTGGCACGCAAACCTCGCCAAAGTGCGCCACGACCACACGTATGTGATGGAGAGTCGGAGGCAAAGCTAATAGCCTTACGTTGTAGCGAACCACCTGCTGGTCATGCTCGCTGGACATTGCGATTGCTTGCTGATAAAGCGGTGGAGTTAGAAATTGTACCAGCTATTTGTCACGAGACCGTGCGACAAGTGCTGAAAAAAACGAACTGAAACCACATCTACGTCAACAGTATGTGATTCCACCTGAGCAAAATGCCGATTTTGTTGCTCATATGGAAGATGTACTAGAGATTTATCACCAACCCTATGATTCTAAGCATCCGGTAATTTGCATGGATGAAAAACCGGTGCAATTGGTTAAACAAACACGCATTCCATTGCCGGCTAAATCAGGACAACCAGAGTTGGTAGATTATGAATATGAGCGCAATGGCACCGCTAATATTTTCTTGTTTACAGAACCTTTGGCCGGTTGGCGTAAAGCAGTTGTGAGTGAACGCAGAACCTCAGTTGATTGGGCGATCGAAATTCAACGCTTACTTGAACAAGACTACGCCGATTGCGAGACTGTCATTTTGGTATGTGACAATTTGAACATTCACAAACTTGCCTCGCTCTATCAGGCCTTTGCTCCGTCCACTGCGCGTCGGTTGGTCGAACGGCTAGAAATTCACCATACGCCCAAACATGGAAGTTGGCTAAATATTGCCGAAATCGAGCTGTCTGCACTAACCCGACAATGTCTGGATCGACGGATCCCAGATCGAGAAACTCTTGAACAAGAAACATCAGCTTGGTTCATTGAGCGTAATCATTTGCAGAAGTCGGTAGATTGGCAATTCACAACTGCAGATGCTCGTATTCGCCTTAAGCGACTTTACCCACAAATTGAAAGCTGACAATCCACTAGTAATTGGGTTCATCGTCGTATGGCCAGCTAATCACTACAGATCCGATTAACATTAAGGTAGTAGCCATTGCGGCTATGGACATTCTCAGCAATTACAAAATCAAGCTAATTGCAGGAAAAACGGAACCATGTTACTACCAAAAAAACTAGGCTTAGTTGCCATCACGATCGCCACGCTTACCTGGGCAGAAGGAGCGATCGCCGAAACTTGTATCCCCCTGAAGGTAATTGGCGGCCAAGGCACTCTCCAGCGCAAAGAAGTCAGCGTACCCAGTGTGCCATTTATTCCCTTTGTGCCCTTTGTGAGCATCAATAACAATTGGAATACCGACTTTTCCGTGCCGGGGGGCAGGGTGTTTGATTACTACATTGCCACGATCACCCCAGAGGGCAACGTTACCTATGGCATGGAAATGCACCTTAAATATAGCAATCGCACCAATGATAAGTTTCTCGATCACACGATCGACCTGCGGGAAGGGGAGCAGTATAAGATCGTGGCCAGTTCTCGCCCTGAGAATGCCCCCTATGAGGTGAATGTGCTGGTGGGTGGGGTGGATAATGCCCTGGGTACTTACTACACTTTGCTGGTGGAGGCTTGTAATGGCGAGCTGGATAATATTCCTGGAATTAATGATGTGCGGCAGCATCAGGAATTTAAGTGGGAGCAAGCTGAGCAATCGATCGCCCCAGCTAATGCATCTGAACCTGCGCCAGAATTTGAGCCAGAGCCAGTTGACCAAGATGTTACTGAGATAGAGATTCGGAGGGAGCGCGATCGCCCTGCTCCCCCATCTTCGCCGACAGTGCGTGATGGCAATGTGCAGCGGGATAGTGATGTGAGGCGGGCTAACTAATTTTTTTGCGATCTGTTAAGGCTAAATCGTTGGTGGGTGGAGAGAATGAGAATAAACTATTGATTGCGGCAAAACCCTCGATCGCTAGTTATTGACTAGCAGGCAGAAACTCAATCACATCCTGGCGAATTAGCAGATCATAGCGACCAAAGAAATCTTGCCCCAGCAAACCCACATCCAGTGACGGCAAAATCCCCACCGGCACATTTTGCAACGCCAAGCCATTCACCTGAATTAAGGCTACCCGCCCCACTTCTACTGGAACTTCATTCTCACTGGCAGTGTTTACGAGCGCAATGCCGATCGTCTCCACCCCCAGGACTCTGGCCATTTCTGCTGTGATTGCTGTCCCCGAAGCACCCGTATCTACCGCCATTTCAAATATCTGGCTACTGCCATTTTGGCCTGTGAACAACACATCGATCACTGGAACCCCAGCATCACGGCGCTTAATCGTGGCCTGTTGCAACTGCGATGCTGGCGGCGCGGCACCACAAAGGCTAGATAAATCCATTGCTTGCCCATTGGTGGTAATCAGCACACAGTTACTTTCCTGGGCTATGCTTGGCGGCGGCACAGCAATAAAAAGACCATAGCTAACAACCGAAGCGGCAAAGAGGCTCAGCTTTTTCATCGGATTAGACCCAAATCAGGCGATCGCAATTATCCCCACCATAACATTCATATTCACCCTACCGCGATCGAACTAACCGCATTTAACACTTATGTTTACAAGGATCGTGATCGAGAAATATTCATAGTTGGTATTGCGATCACAGACTCACCAGCAGATCGACTAGTTCCCCAAATCCAGCTACTTCTGGCTGGCTGGTGATGTAGGTGGGCTGATGGGTGAGCCGATCGCTATATTCACGCAGATTGGCAACGCCGACCGAGAGCGGAAACTTTTGGCGATCGAACATTGCTTCATCATTAGGACTATCGCCGATCGTAAGTATTTGCTGGGTGGTGAGGTGAGCAAAATGCTGGCTAATGATCGCCAAAATCCCAGTTGCTTTATCCTGCGCGATGGGTTTAATGTGGCATTGCACCGTGCTATAGGTAAAGCCCCAACCAGCTTCAGTACATATTTGGTTAATATCGCTCAAGTTGCGATCGCTCAGGCCAGCCACGTCAAAGGTCCAATCGGTGATGCGATAGGCATTATCCACGGATTCTTGCAGTTGTGGAAACCGTTGGCACAGCTCTGTAAAAGTGCTAGCTAATTTTTGGCGATGGGCAACAAGATCGCCGATCGGGCTTAAAACCTGTGGCAATTGATCGGCACTGGCAAAAAACAAACCGCCATTTTCGGCGATCGCCCCTGCGACTGGGAAATAATTACGCAAGGCACTCACCCAACCCGCCGATCGGCCAGTTACTAATAAAACTGCGATCCCCTTGTTTGTTAAGCGATCTAAGGCCGCTGGCAATTCAGCCGTAAATTTGCCGCCCCTGGTTAAGGTGCCATCCACATCACTGGCAATTAATTTCACTGCGGCTAGCGGTTGGCTAATTTGCCCAGGATGTTGAGAACTAAGAAAATCAGCACTAGGCAAGGGAAGTAAAGACATATAATAGGAAGTAGATGAAGTTGCGATCGCAGGGCAATGGCTTTGTTGCTCTAGCTCGATCGTGATACTAACATTTCACTGTCTCTTGAAGCATCGAGAAATTGCCAAGGCACATAAGGGCAATCAAAATTGCATCATCTACGCTGCCAGGAGGATTAGATCTATGCCAGAATTGTCCTAGTTAGATTTGACCACTGTTCCCTTTCCCTCAACTATAGCTAGTTTCATAATTGCGATCGATTGAGGGGGCATATATGTCTGGAGCTAGAAATATGAACAGAGTAAGCCGGAGTTCAACGGAATGGTTACGGAATGGTTTAGGTTGTAGGCTGACCTCTGCATACATAGCTCTGAGCATACTTTGTTAATTAGTTTGGAGTTAATTGTTTGGATCGTGATTATGCATTTCGTCTATATCATTAAGCATCGGTAAGCATCAGTAAGCCTAGGTGACGAAGCGCTAATTTATCGAAACCACCATGCAATTACGGCGCAATTACTGTGTAATTTAAGCTAGCTAAATGATTCAACTGGACGGCGGTTCATGCTGCATATATTTGCTGTCCAAGCGATCGTAGGAATCTATTTTACTGAATTACTGAACTGACCAGATTGCTGTTTTGGCGTGAGTTTGAGCTTGAGTAGCACTTTCCTAACTGGTTCAAGTATTTGTATTTATTTTGTATTTATACTGATTAGATATTTATTCCCCGCATCCTGGCTTGTGGCAATTTGCTGGCTAGTAAGCTGGCTGATTGATGAAACTTGATCAGGTCTCATGATGCAGTTTAATGAGCGATCGCAAACAAAGACGATCGTTCTACACCGTCATAATTATCGTTTTGAGCGAGCAGACAGATGAACCCTATGAGTCTCCCACCGATCCCTAAATCACGCCGTCGATCGACCAAATTATCAACCAAATTGCATTGGTTAACTTTGCCATTTGGTTTGTTATTACTACTTGCTTCATTTCCGGTCTCTGCTACTACCAGCAATCAAAAGGCCGCAGAGCATGACCCTGAACTAGTGATAGAAAAGGTACAAGCGCAAGCCGCCGATCGAGATTCCTTACCAGTCTTTGAGCATAACGAGGATAGTTTAGAGCTAGATCTAGAAGCGATCGAAACTAAAACTAAGATCGAAACTGCGAATGATGCTTCTCAGCCCGTTGATGCGGATAGCTCAGAACCAGAAATTAACGAAGTTGGCGATCGCACTGGCTTTGAAGGTGAACTGATTCCGGTGGAAGCGATTGCAGGGGAGAGCGAGGAACGCGATCAAAATACCGTAGGCACAACGACAGGCAAGAAAGGTAGAGCGATCGATCTGCTGGGTGATGATGCGACGATGATTTCTCGTCCCAAACCAATTGAGCGAGAGTCTTTAATTGACGAAACGAAAGAAGCCAACGAATCTAATCAAGCTGATGAAGCGATCGCTGCTGGCGATGATCCAGACTCTATGCAGCTTGATCTATCAGAGTTCAGCGGTGTCCTTGAGGGGAAACTAAACGCCAGACAACAGAAAATGATTGAAGCCGATCGGCTCTATCGTTCTGGCCAAATTGAACAGGCCGAACAGTTATATCGGGAAGCAAAAACAGGCAGGGAATCAAAACTAGCCGCCCGATCGATCGATGACAGCGACGTAACGAGCGAATCTGAATCACTTGAATCAGGTATAGAACCAGATCTAGAATCAGAGGATTCCCTTGAGCCGGAGCAAACGAACTCCAGACCAACTGCTATCTATGATCTGGCGGAAGCATCCCCCGCTGTCCAGGTCTATTGGCGCGAATACCAGGCAGGACTGGAAAAGAATTTGGAAACCCGTATCCTGGTTCCTTTGCAGTTGCTTTCTACCCAACATCCCGAATTTATTCCTGGGCACATTGCCTATGCGGAAGCCCTGGAAGCATACGATCGCCAGGAAGATGCCTTAGATGCCCTAGAGCAAGCAAGTTTGATCTATCCTGACGAACCCAAGTTGATGTTGGCACGGATCAAAAAATTGGGCGAAGCTGGCTATTGGCTAGAATCATCGATCGCTGCCCGTGAGTTTGCCCTGCTCAATCCTGAGCATGAAGATGCCGAGGAGTTCCTGGCGGTGGCAGATGAGAACCTGGATCGATTTAAAGATGATATTAGGAAGCAACTACGGGAGAAATCAATCACCAGCGCGATCGTTGGCGCGGCGGGCTATGCCCTTACTGGCAGCTTGATTGGCCCGCTTAATTCGGTGCAAAGTTTGGCGCTGATCGCCCAGGGTGAAGTGGTGGTTGGTGAAAAAGCGGCGACTTCTGCCCAGCGCCGATTAGAA
This sequence comes from Pseudanabaena sp. PCC 7367, assembly GCF_000317065.1. Lineage (GTDB taxonomy): Bacteria > Cyanobacteriota > Cyanobacteriia > Pseudanabaenales > Pseudanabaenaceae > Thalassoporum > Thalassoporum mexicanum. The sequence continues at coordinate 1,233,106 of NC_019701.1, read as the reverse complement.
TTAATTGATGATCCGCTGGTGACTGAATATGTGCAGGAAGTTGGCCAAAAGCTGGCCGCTGTATCGGGTCGGGATGAGTTTAATTATGAGTTCTATGTGATCGCGGCAGAGGAAATCAATGCCTTTGCGATGCCTGGCGGCAAAATTTTTATTAATGCTGGGGCGATCGCCAAAACCAATTCTGAAGCAGAGCTAGCTGGCCTGCTGGCCCATGAAATTTCCCATGCGGTTCTTTCCCACGGCTTCCAGTTGGTCACCCAGAGTGCCTTAAATAGCAATTTATTCCAGTTTCTGCCCTTTGGTGGCACTGCGGCCAACCTGTTTACGCTGGACTACAGCCGCGAGATGGAACGCCAGGCCGATGTACTGGGCACGCGTATTTTAGCTTCCTCTGGCTATGCTGCCGATGGGCTTTATAACCTGATGGTAACCATGGGCAAAGAACAAAAACAAAGTCCCCCCGCTTGGGTGTCTACCCACCCCGAAACCAACGATCGGGTTGCCTATATTAACAGCTACATCAATGAGAAGAAATATAACCGTTATGCCTATGAGGGCTTAGAAAGACACTTGCAAGTCCAACAGCGGGTACTAGAGCTAATGCCGGACATGGTGGAAACCGAGCCAGAAGATAAGGTGTATAAACTGCCTAATCGCTTATCCGGTTCAACTAATCCTTAAAAAATAGCCGCATCCTTCTAAAAAGCAGTCCAACGCAGCGAGAAATATAAACCATTTTCTTGCAGGTTGTTGGATTCTGTATTCGCGTCGGTTAGATCGAAGCCATAGTCCAGACGGAAGGTGAGATAATCGCCCTGTTGCCAGCGCAATCCTAGGCCAAGGCCAAGCAAAGCGTTGGGATCAGGATTACGCCGCCCTGAATTATTCCAGCCGGTGCCAAAGTCAATGAAGGGTGTAAGTTGCATCAAGCCTTCCACTTCTGGTATGCGCATAATCGGCAATCGCACCTCGGCGGAAGCCACCAGCCCATTGTCAGTAAGTAGCAAATCCTGGCGATAGCCCCGCACACTATCCTGACCACCGATCCCAAATTGTTCGATCGGCACCAGGGCGCGATCGCTCAGTTGCAAATCTGCTCGCAAAATAAATAAAGTATCTGGGGCTAGCAGGTTCACATATTGCCCTTGCCCCCGCCAGGCTAGGAAGAACTGGTCTTCTGGCTCGTCATTGGCTGTGACTGCAAAGGGCGCAGAGCCCAGGCTAAATTGCGATCGAAATGCCAACACATCCCGATTGCTGCGTTTGGTATATTCCTGGAACAATCGCAATGCGGTTACTTCCGTGCGGCCATCCAGACCTGCACCTGGTGAGAGGCTATTGGCAATTCCCAAAATCGAAGCCTGACTCTGGCGATGGGAAGCCGTAGCACCGATCGCAAACTCTTTGACTGGGGTTTGCAGGAGTGGTTGTCGCCAGGTGAAATCGTAGTAATCAGAATTAGCGACAATATCGAGCGGTGAGAAGGGCTCCTCTACTACGCGGCTATTATTACGGCTATAGGCAAAGGTGAGCGTGCCATTGCGGGGATTGATCGGATAGGTGTAGCTAAAGTCAATCAGCCCACTGCCATCGGTATTTGTGAATGCAAAGCTAATCGCATCGCCCTGACCAAACAGATTCCTTTCGAGTAGTTCAATTTGACGACGGAATGAACCCACACTGGGCGATCGCCGATTATCGGCTAGCAAATTCACATCAAAGGAATCCGCCTCCACTACTTCCACTGATAGGAGATTTTCGCCCGGTTGCGTGCCGGCTGAAAGTTCCGCCGACAAACTTTCGATCAACGGGTCTAACTGGAGTAGTTGCAAGGCTTCTAGCAATCGATCGCGGTTGACTGGTTTTTCAGTGGCAATCGCCAGGCGCGATCGGACATAATTTGGGTTGAGGCGGCGGGTACCAGTAATCACAATATCTTCCAGGCTGCCTTCCACTACCCTGATTTCCACTATGCCATCGCTGAGGGTTTGGGGCGGAATGAATGCTCCCGTGGTGATATAGCCATTGTCGATATAGAGCTGGGTAATCGCGGAGCGGGCTTGTAATAGTTCAGCAAAGGTAATTTCCCGATCGGTAAAAGGTTGGGTCACCGCTGCTAATTGCTCAGCCGTAAACACCGTACTACCAACTACCTCAAAACCTGTGACCACAATCGTACCTGGCACTTCAGGAATATCTGCTGGCTCAGTTGGCTCAGTTGGTTCTGCTGGTTCACCTGGCAGAAGCTGATCGGGGGTTGGTATTTCCAGCGGCCGATCGGGAAGCGGTTCTGGTTCCTGGGGTGGGTTTACCTGTGGTGAGGTGACCTGCGCCAGATTATTGCTTTTACTAGGAACAGAAATGTTGGTTGTGATCTGACCAATTGTATCGATCGTCTCTGCTGAGGAAGGCAATGGATTGGCGATCGCCGACAGACCACAGCAGCCGATGCTTACACCTGTTGCTAGCAGAGTAGATTGGAGCATAAGCCGACTCGATCGAACCACAACCGCAAACCTCTACACACCAAAGATAATCCACCATAGTTTATCGTATCCGGCAGCCAAATAAATGCACTCACCTTAATACTTAAACAAATTGCGCCATAAGGCTTGCCAAGGCTGAATGTAGATAATTCGATCGAGCTAGCAACTAATCACAATCAAAAAAATTGAAATAACTTGGTAAATCGAAATAGATAACTAGCTACCCAGATTTTCTAATTGATTTCCCACTGATAATTACCCTCATCATCCTGAACCGTAATCAGGATCACGCCTTCATTACCATTATTATCCCTACCGCTACATTCAAAACTATCGCCAGCTCCGGCCACCAAGTAGCGATCGCCACCGCAATCGACCACTCCCGATACTCCAGTTTGCTCGGTTAGTTGAGATACAAGTTGCTGTTCCATCACACTGAGATCCAAAATGCGGGTGGAACCAGTAATCTCCCAGTTGATATTGCCTTGATCATCTTCTTGCACCACGGCAATGGTCATGGTGCTATCTTTTTGGCCATTGGCAACGCAGTTAAAGGTGTCACCAGCTTGAATGGGGCGACTGGGGCAATCGACCGATAGCACTTCCAGGCCAGTTTGCTGAGTAATGCCAGTGGCGATCGCCTCCACCAATCTGCCAGTATTCAGGGTGTTACCATCGTTGCCGGGATTATTGGTTTGAGCAGGTGGAGTAGTTGCATCACTCACCGGGTCATCATTATTATCATCAGCGCTACTGTCGTCAGAGTTATTGTCAGTGGCGATCGGACGATCAGGACTATCACTGGGCAATTCACCGGGAACTGCATTTGCTACTTCCCAAGTGAAATTACCTTGATCGTCGGTTTGGGTGACTGTAACTGTCAGCACATCACCATCTACGGTTGTGGCCGTACATGCAAAAACATCACCCTCCTCGATGTCTCTGTTCGCAGGGCAATCCATAGCATCCACTTTAACTCCAACCTGCTGTTCGATACCGTCCTGGATCAACCCTTCTAGTTCACCCATAGGCAGTCCACCGACCGAAAATGAACAGGCCGCCAACCCCGCTGTGGTGATTAGGATTACGCCAGACCTGGCCGCTTTAGCACGGATGCGAGTCAGCATGGGGGCGATCGCCCTGGATTTGATTTGCCACTGGTTCAAAAAAGAAATAATTTTCATTACGGTCCGATCGCCTCAGTACGTCTAAACAGTTATTTGGGTGTTAGTTAGCCTAAGAGTAATGGTAAAGGAGATATCAACAGGAATGGTTAAAATATCAGCAATCAATAAGAGCAATTTGGATCAAGATTACAAAAGCTAATCAATATTTATACTAAATTTATCCTAACCAATCCTCTCGCAGGCCAGATTAGTTGCTGCACCATGTAGCTAGATCAACTGCTGATTATTTTTATTGAATATTTTATTGAATATTTAAACATACTAATGGAATCAACAAAATTACTGGAATACTGTCCAGCAATTGACTACAGGATTAATTCACCAATGGTTTGAAATAGTTTGATTTTTTGATTTAAAAATTAAGACTATCAGCGGATAGGATATGGATTTGGCAGGCAAATAAAGTTGAATTAAATAAAGTTGAATCAAGCAATATTCACCCAGCTCAAAACTACGATCGCCTGGTTGAGGCAATTTAGCCGCCTACCGATTTTGGGTGGCTGGCAGCGCGATTATGCCTACAGACGCAATGATCAGAGTGATTGGAGCGATCAAAGCGATCGAGGCAATGCTCCAAATAACCAGTCAAGTAATACATCAGCTACCGATCTCAAAGCCTGTGAGCTAGACCCAGAACGGCAGATTATCCTGTTCGATCGCGGTGCAAGTAATATTCAGCTTAGGCAAACCTGGCGATTGCCCAATCGGATTCATGGCCTGCCCACCCAGGGAGCCACAGTCCGGTTGTATTTATTGTGGTGGGCGGCGGAAATAGTGGCATCGATTGACGGTAAGCAAGCGCAGGAAGGCGATCTATTTGATCAGCGCTGTCGTTTGCTAGTGGCCAAAAATACTCAACCAGAACAGGAATTTAAATTCGAGCTGCGGCTAACCGCCCCCAGTCACGATCGCGGCGCACTCCATGCCAGCACGATCCAACTTGAATACCCAGCCCAACCTTGCGATCCAGGTAAGTTTGCCGATGAATTGGCGGTGATTGCGGCCTATTTAACAATGATTGAAAAGCGATCGCCCGATCTGCTGCCTCTGGTCACCAAAGCAGTTGAGCAGTTAGCCAAGTTAGCCCAACAGCCCGTTAACCATGAATTATGTAATCAGCTAGCAAAAATCCGCCAGAGCCTACTGCCGCTCAGTCCTTTCCTGAAACAGCGCAAAATTCATCTAGTTGGCAATGCCCACATTGACGTGGCCTGGTTATGGCCGATCGCCGAAACTAAAGATGTTACCAGGCGTACCTTTGCCTCGGTGCTTAAGCTCCAGCAAACCTATCCCGAATTGATTTTTAATCAAACGACTGCCCTCTCCTATCAATGGATTGAGCAAGCCGAACCAGAACTGTTTACCCAAATTCAAGCAGCGGTGGCGCAGGGGAAATGGGAGCCGATCGGTGGCATGTGGGTAGAGAGCGATTGCAATTTGCCTGGTGGTGAGTCGCTGATTCGGCAGATTTTATATGGTAAACAATATTTTCAGCAAAAGTTTAATCAAGATGCCAAGATCGCCTGGTTACCGGATAGTTTTGGTTTTAATTGGCAACTGCCGCAAATTTTAGTTAAAAGTGGCTTTGAGGCATTTACTACTCAAAAGCTGGCCTGGAATGACACCAACAAGCCGATCGATAAGGTTTTCTGGTGGCAGGGCCTAGACGGCAGCAAAATTTTTACCTACTTCCCCAATGAAATCGGCCAGGACATTGAACCGGAGTCGATCGCCAAGCATCTTGCCGATCACGAGAGGCAACATCATATTCCTGAAACCCTATGGCTCTATGGCGTAGGCGATCATGGTGGTGGCCCCACTGCCGACATGTTGGATCTGGGGCGAGAATGGGCAGAATCAGAACTTTTCTTTACGCTGATACCTGGCACGATCGCCGATTATGTTTTGCAGTTGCGAGCAAATATCCTTCAACAACAGCAAACAATCCCGATCTGGAATGATGAACTATACCTGGAGCTACATCGCGGTGTTTATACCACCAAAGCCGATCAAAAACTAAAACATCGCCGTGCTGAGCTTAAACTAACCAATCTGGAAAAATATTTAGCGATCGCCGCCATCCTCAACCCCGATTGCCAATCGATTAGTGACCAGACTCAAGCGCAACTAACAACAGCCTGGCAAAGCCTATTAGTCAATGAATTTCATGATATTTTGCCCGGTTCCGCGATCCCAGAAGTTTTTGTTGATGCCGATCTCGAATGGCAAGAAATCGATCGGATTCATGATCAATTAATGGCCGATTTGAGCGCAAAGCAACCAGCTAAAATTAATGATTCCTCAATTACATTAATTACATTGTGGAATTTTTTAAACTGGCCACGATCGGCGATCGTAGAAATTCCCCGCCAAATGATCGCTGAAAATATTACTGGCTCTGATTTGCACAATGATCAAGCTGATGAGTCTGCCAATGCCAATCTGCCCGACTTAGTACCTGACTTAGTAGCAATTAATCCTCTCACCCAGCAGATCTATTGCACCCAGGCAACGAAAGAGGCTTATCTGGTGGCGATCGATAACTTCCCAAGTTTAGGCAATACGCAAATTCAGTTTAAGGAGCGATCGCAATTTGATAACTTCAATCAATCAAATCAAGAACCGATTGTAATTACCTCAACTCACAAGCAAGATTCTGCTCTAAGTATCACTAGCCATTCTCTGGAAAACAAAAAGATCAAAGTAGAGATCGATCCCCATACCGGTGAAATTAGCCAAATTATTGACAAACGCAGTGGCAATAAAATTCTTAGAGCGCCTGTGCAGTGGCAGTTTTTTAGCGATCGGGGGCAATATTGGGATGCCTGGAACATTGACCCTGATTACGAAAGTAAGCAACTTGAAGCGGCTGAATTAGTTGATTTAAAAATCAAGGAATCAGGAGCCCTGCGAGTCAGCCTGGCAGTAATTCGCAAATTTCGTAACTCCTCGATCCACCAGGAAATTCAACTTGATGCCGATCGCAACCATGTCACAGTCAAAAACCAGTTAGATTGGCAAGAAGAAAATACTTTAGTCAAAGTTGCTTTTCCGGTAAATTGGCGATCGCCTTTGGCCAGCTATGAAATTCCAATGGGGGCGATCGAGCGTTCCACATTGGCAGAGACAGAGCGCGATCGGGCTAAGTGGGAAGTGCCAGCCCAGTTCTGGGCAGATCTCAGCGGTGAAAACATTGGCTTAGCGGTGCTGAATGACTGCAAATATGGCTATGATGCTAAGCCGGATCAGTTGCGTTTAACTTTGCTGCGCAGTCCGGTCTGGTGTTGCCCAGATAGCGATCGTGGTAGCCATACCTTTACCTATCGCCTGGTTCCCCATGATCGCAGTTGGCAAACCGCGAATGTTGTACAGCGAGGCTGGGAATTGAATAATCCGATCGTCACTTATCCCAGTATTAATTCATTAACCAGCAAAAATCCAAGCAGTTTATCCAATCAAAATCATTTCAGCTTGTTGCAAGTGCATGACCAGGCAGGAAACAACTGCGCCAATATTGTGTTGACGGCACTGAAGCGATCGGAAGATAGTAAGGGGTGGATTTTGCGTTTTTATGAATGCAACGGCCAGACTACCCAGGCGGTAATTAAATTTTTGCCCAGAATTGCCCAGGCCAGCGAGTGTGACTTAATCGAACGGGCGATCGACAATTCCGATTCAAAATTTTGCTACGACCAAAATCAAATTTCCATCTCATTTAAACCATTTGAAATTATGACGCTGCGGGTTTGTTTTCAAGCGATCCCTTAGGAAATCGTGCCCCCCCTGTCATAAACATGATCTAAACTCATTCAAAGCCCAAAACTTCAGGATCATAACGTTTGTAACGCACAATATGTAGTAACTGTTAACATTCATCACTGCCTAGTGAAGCCTAACAATGCTCGGTGCTACCATGCGAAAGGTAATGAGTTATTGTTTGCTCCAGGAGCGGAATTTTGACACTAAGAGTTGCTGTTGTTGGTGGCGGTCCCGCCGGTTCGAGTGCCGCTGAAGTTTTAGCAAAAGCTGGTATTGAAACTTATATATTTGAGCGGAAGCTTGATAATGCCAAACCATGTGGTGGTGCAATCCCACTTTGCATGGTTTCTGAGTTTGAGCTGCCCCCGGAAATTATCGATCGCCGGGTGCGCAAAATGAAAATGATCTCACCTAGCAATCGTGAGGTGGACATTTCCTTAGTCAAGACCGATGAATATATCGGCATGTGTCGCCGTGAAATCCTAGATGGATTTATGCGCAATCGCGCCCATGAACTAGGTGCAGAATTGATCAATGGCCGCGTGGTCGAAATTAAGATTACCGATAAGGGCAAATCTCCTTATGTAATCGAATATAACGATATGTCGGCTGGCGGCTCCCAAGGGGTCAGACGCAGCTTGGAAGTAGATTTGATTGTTGGTGCTGACGGTGCAAACTCGGTTGTAGCCGAAGCGATCAATGCGGGTGACTATAACTATGCGATCGCCTTCCAGGAACGCATTCGCATCCCACCCGACAAAATGAAATACTATGAAGAGTTAGCAGAGATGTATGTGGGTGACGATGTCTCCACCGATTTCTATGCCTGGGTGTTTCCCAAGTATGACCACGTGGCCGTTGGTACTGGCACGATGAAGGTGCATAAAAAAGACATCAAAAAGCTGCAAGCTGGGATTCGCGCCAGAGCCGAAAAACGGATTGAAGGTGGCGAAGTAATCAAAATTGAAGCGCACCCAATCCCTGAACATCCCAGACCGCGCCGAGTGGTTGGCCGGGTTGCTCTGGTTGGTGATGCTGCTGGCTATGTGACCAAGTCTTCGGGCGAAGGCATTTATTTTGCTGCCAAGTCGGGACGCATGTGTGCTGAGGCGATCGTTGAATTTGCCCAGCAAGGCCAACGCATTCCCACTGAAGCTGATTTGAAGGTCTATCTCAAGCGTTGGGATAAGGCCTATGGTATGACCTACAAGGTATTAGATATCCTGCAACGGGTATTCTATAGCTCTAATGCTAGCCGTGAAGCGTTCGTGGAAATGTGTGCGGACATGGATGTGCAAAAGCTGACTTTCGATAGTTATCTATATAAAACTGTCGTGCCAGCTAATCCGTTCACGCAGCTAAAAATCACGGCCAAGACGATCGCTAGCTTGATTCGTGGTAATGCCTTAGCTCCTTAAGCGCATTATGAATCATTGATTAAGTCACATAAATATTTAAAGCTAGTAGGGCAGGTATTACTTGCCCTATTTTTATTTTATGTTTTAGTGAATATGAGCAGGACTTACGCAAAAGTAGAAGTTCTTGCTTACCAAATTGGGCAGACTGATTAGATGATCCAACTCAGTCTTTAGCTATGGTTTTCTAAAGCAAATTCTTAGCTGTCCAGCGATTACTTTTGTTTTTAGGTCAGCCCTGTCTGCCTAAGTTTCTATCGGGTTTCTATCGAGGCGATCGTAACCACATACTAATTCCTGTGATCGCTAATACCAACAACCCCAACGCATTCAAAAATGGGTAAACCATCTCTAGGTTAATTTGGCCAAATTTACCGCGATGCAAATCCAATAGCCACAGAAAGCCCTCCGCATTGCCAGTAATCACCGCAAATTGAAATACCGTACCTGTCAGCAAGGTCAGCAGGATTGGCAGGAGCATAAATGGCGCGATCAAAGAATGCAGGCGGCGGATCTGGACTCTGTTCATAGGTGTTTGTTCATAGGTGTTTGGTTGGAAGGGATTACTCTAGCGATCCAGGCAATGAAGAGGTGATCGTGAGATCGAAACAAGGAGCTTTAGCATAAGTCTTTTAGCCAGCCTCGATCCTATAGCTAAAAATCATTAAATCCGCACATCTGCAGGGCTCAAAATTTTTTAATTACCTGGTTAGTGACGCAGCTTGCGTTTGAGCGTAAATAACAAAATCGGCGCGATCGCCACCAGCAAAAATACCCCCTCACCTAAACCTAGCAACGGGCTAACATTTGCTTGGACTGGTTGCTCTGATTCAGATACTACCGCGTTGGGTGCATTATCTTGATCGACTTGATTTTGCTGTTCCTGGGGAGATGGTTCGATTACTTCAGGGTTGGTATGATCTTGATCTGGGGCGCTCTCTGCCTGCTCCATCTGTTCAGGATCATGCTGCTCGATCGGCTCTGGCCGCTCAGAATGCTCAGAATTTTCAGGGGAGTTTGAATTATCGGGCTCTGCCTCTTTATCTTTGTAATGACCAGCATGGGCTAGTAATGGCGATTGCTGGATCATTGCCAAACCCGCACCTAGTAGAATACCTGAACCAAGGCGATCGGATTGCATAGCTCTTGTCATATCCCCATTCCCAAAATACCTGAGCATAATTGTTAAGGTGTTATTATAGAACCTCCAGCCCAGGGGAGAGTCAAGCGGAGCAAAAAATATGGTCGCAATTCAGCCAGAAAAAAAACCAAAACTATTGATCGGTCAGGTGCAAACCCAGAGTGGTGTATCGATCAAAACAATTCGCTACTACGAAGAACAGGGCTTAGTTAAAGCTTGCGATCGCACCGAGGGTGGGTTTCGTCTGTTTAACCACGAAGTGATCGGTCGCTTGAGTTTTATTAAGCGATCGCAAAGTTTGGGTTTCAAACTGCAAGAGATTAAGCAAATCCTGGATATTCACGATCGTGGCCAGATGCCCTGCCATGAGGTGCGCCATAAGATTGCGATTAAGGTGGCTGAGATCGATCGCAAAGTTGCCCAACTGCAACAACTCAAAACCGAGCTATTGTCATTGGTTGACCAGAATAATCCTGGGCTGACTGTCAATAATGAAAACATGGGCGATCGTGAAGTTATTTGCCCAATCATTCAGCAGTAGATACGTTTGCCACCAGATCCGCTGCACAGTCTTCTTGTTCCATAATTGTCTCTAGCTGTACCATTGCTGCTTGTTTGGTGGCGATCGCTGTATCTAGTTTTATTTGCGCGGCGGTTTGGTTCTCAATTGCCTGAGTATGTTGCAACTCAGATACTGCTCCTTCCTCTAGCAGCATTGTGAATAGTTCGACCCGCTCACTGGCCAGTTCCAAATCCGATTGAGCCACTTCGATCGCTAGTTTGGCCTGCCCCAGTGCCTCAACTGTTTCATGGACATAATCGGGGCAATCCTCTGGCGCAGCGATCGCCAAGGGGGCGGCAATTCCCGCACTAATCAGCAAAGAGACCAAACAGGTAATTGAAGCAGGGGCGATCGAATCTGAAAGTCTGGTGCGCATAAAATCCTTATTTTTTTGAGTCTCAGGCAGTTGCTAATCCAACCAAAGATTAACTAACCGAGCCTGAACCGCAACTGGGCATGGATCGCAAATAAGCAAATAATTATAATGCTGGTAATTGAGATCCTAGCGCGATCGACTCAAAATTGTAGCTAAAAGTTCCTAGCCGCTTGCTAAGCTTATTTATCTTTATCTTTATCAGTATCAGTTTTAGCCTAGTTAGTGTGATGAAGCTGCACAACCATTAGAAAACGGGAAAGTTAAATAAATTAAATCTAGTTAGAACCAAGAAACGGGGAAGCTGCGTGACTAACTTAACTTACTTAACTTAATGTGACTAAGCCTGAGTAATTAAGCAATTACTTAGTAATTATCGATCTGACCACAGGTAACAATGCCATCGATCGAACTGCTGCTGATAAAGCAACCAATCTGATCGCGTTGGCTGAGGGTAAAAATGCTATCTACTGTGGTTGGGGTAGCCAAAGTCTGAACTTGATAATCAATGAAGTCAAGCTCAGGTGCTTCAACATTAGGTACATTGGAAATGGCCACCAAGTTTTGTGGTGCAAATGTATCACTGCGGTTATGCACATTACTACTTTGGTCGGCGGTAACCGGAATGCCCAAGCCGATCGCGGCGGTAATCACAATTGCACTGATGATCGTTTCAACTCTGCTAGCTTTCATGGTTTAAAGTCCTTATCCTTGCCTGTCCATAATCTAATCATCGCGCTTGAGCTTGATTATGGCGGTGATGTGTTGCGGCAGTGGTTGTGATTTTTGTCACATGTGCAGGTAATTTGCCAGGGCGATCGACGTTTAATCGACATTTATCAATGTTTTGCGATCGTTCTTGCCCCTGCTCAATCTCAGTTTGACAGAGATTTTGACAGAGATATTAATAACCCAGACTTGTCGTTATCAAGAAGCGCCCAAGGAACAGAACCGATTGCAGTCTTAGCGATCATTTTTTAGCGCATTGATTATTGCACTGACGCTAATAAAATCCCAAAATCTACTTCAGTTAGCAAAATACTCTAAATTTAAATTAAATTAGGACATAAACCGATTGCATAATTTTCCATTCCATGATTTGATTGATTAGTGTTCGCATATCAAGGTTGTTTGGATGGCTTCAACTTGCATAACTCTTATATAGCTCTTGCGTAGCTCTGAAGTTGCTAACTCCTCGATTACTTTCGATGATTCGTTAATCACATCCTAAATTAACATAACTGATTAAAATATTAATCAACTTAAAAATCAATAAAATCAATTTTAGTGAGCCCGAAATCATCGATCGATGAATAATCGCAATTAACTAAAGTAGCCTAAACACCAATAAATAATATTCAATCAGGGCTCAATTAGGAATGGGTTATAGCAATTCTCATGATATGCAAATAAGCCAATTCATGAACATCGCAAAAGTCAGTATTTCTAGAGCTGTTATTGGTATCGAACACTAAACATCAATGTTAGTAAAGTAATCGGATTAAGTAGGAATAGAGGAAAATTATGGCACGTGGTGGTAAACGTGAGGGCGCAGGCAGACCCAAAGGCAGCGGTAAATATGGCGAACCGACTAAGGCGGTACGGGTGCCGATTAGTAAGCTCGGCGAAATCGAATCTCTAATTCGGCGATCGCACCCCAACACTAGCTTAACCGGTAGTACACCAGTCCAGGCCGATCGCCAAAAGGTGGTTCCCATTTCCAGGGGCGAGGAACGACAAGAAGCCGCGAATGTATATCGATTGCCGCTGTTTATGAACCCAGTCGCAGCAGGCTTCCCCACCCAAACCGAAGACTATGTGGAAGACCGGATCGATCTCAATGAGCATTTAATTAAGCATCCATCGGCCACATTCCTGGTGCGGGTTGCTGGTGAATCAATGCTTGATGCTGGTATCCATCCCCACGATATTTTAATTGTCGATCGCGCTGAGGAGGCCAGAAACGGCAAGATTGTGATCGCGGTGGTTGATCGTGAACTGACCGTGAAGCGGTTGAAGCAGCATAAGGGCGAGATTTTCTTAATGCCAGAGAATGAATCCTTTGAGCCGCTCAAGATTACTAAGGAAATGGACTTCCATATTTGGGGTGTGGTTACTCAGGTAATCCATTCGCTCTAATGCCTGAAGCGCAGTATTCTAGCAATCAGCAAGAGTTTTAGTGTTGTTCTTAATTCCTGCTACAGTGCCGATCGCAATCTGGTGCTAGAGCGTCCTGCGCTTGATTCTCAGCCTGAACAAAATGCCAAGCAAGATGCCAAGCAAAATCCTGCTCTAGTTAGCTATTCGTTCTAAGATTTCTTGAAATCTGGGGCTAAGCTGTTCAGTTATGGAATGTAATTTATGGAATCTAATTTTGAATCACTAGCTTAAAGAACATCCATAAAATACCCCTATGTCATTGCTAGCTATGTTTAGAGCGATCGCATAATCCTGCTATAGCTAAACTTTCTCCACTTGCAAGTGCCCCAAAACTGAATATCTGAATCATCACAACATTATTAATTTGTAGTAATTAAATCAGGGTTAGGAATGATGGCGAAACTATTTGCCTTAGTTTACTGTGACAATTTTTTGATCAATTGCGAACAAATTTTTAATCCGGCCTTAGTGGGAAAACCAGTTGTAATCATCTCAGGTAATCGGGGTTGGGTGGTAGCGCGATCGCCAGCAGCGCAGTCTCTTGGCATTAATCCAGGTATGTGCCTGAGCCAGGTCGAAGCCATAATTCAAAAACAACGTGAAAAACATAGCGAAAAATATAATGTGATTGTGCATGGGGCAAATTCATCGCTCTATGCTGATATTTCCAATCGGGTGATGTCTGCTCTCCAGCAATTTTGCCCAGAGTTAGAAATCTATGACCAACATGCAGCATGGCTGGAGCTTACGATCGCCCCGGTTCAAACAACTGACAATTTTACTGGTGAACCAGTGCTGATGCCTGATGCCATCTCGATTAGTGACTATGCGCAGGAAATACGACGCAAAATTAACCAATGGATTGGAGTTCCCATTTCGATCGGCATTGCTCCCACCAAAACTCTGGCCAAAGTGGCACAGCAAATCGCCCAACAATCTGCCAGCGGGATTACCTCGCTCTTGACTAAATCGTCGCAAGCACAAGCCCTCGCCGCAACCGCAGTAGGCAAGATTTGGGGCATTGATAGTTACTATGCACAACAACTAGAGGCGATCGGCATTACCAATGCACTTCAGCTTAGAATGCTGCCAGAGAAAAAAGTTCAAGCCTTATTTGATCCTGGCATGAGCCGCACGATCGATGAACTACATGGCCAGGTACATTACCCGCTGCAACCGATCGCCAGTGATCGCCAATTGGCCTTAATGTTTAGAGCGTTTGCCGAACCAGTCGATTCGATCGCCCTTCTCAAAGAAGTTACGGCTAATTATGTGGCAATCCTGGCTCAAAAATTACATGCCCAAGAGCTACTAACTACCGGCATTTCGATCACTCTAGCGACCGATCAACTTGCTCACCTTCCCCAATATTGCAACTCTACCCAGATTAAACTGGAGCAGCCTACAAATGATGCGAGCGATTTGACCAGGCAGGCGATCGCCGCTCTGACAGCAGTTTATCAGCCTGGTTTAGCCTATAAAAAAATCAGCATCAAGCTGTGGGAGCCAATTGCCAGCAATGGATGGGGATGGGATTTAGGGCAATCGCCGCAGCGATCGACTAAGCAGCGGGAAAACAGGTTGATTGGCATGGTGGAGCAGGCCAAACTAGAACTAGAGCCAAATTTGCGATCGGCTAGTAAAGCAGATGGTTTAAAAATCAACCACCAAACTGATCGCCAAGAGGTACAACGATCGCAACGTTACACCACTGCATGGAGCGAATTACCGATCGCCAAAGCTTGACCATTTGGGGTGTTGATAAGTATTGACAATGCTTGAAGCATCGATATCAATCAGAAGAATGCTGCAATCTTGGTGCTTTTGGCTTGCTTCGAGTAATGTTTGCTGTAGCAGATCATAAAAATAGCGCCGATTAAGCCGATTAATATGTTAGTGCTTCGACAATAACTTAGGGAATTAGTTCTAAATTGAGTGCTACTCAAAATTAAGGCAAATAATTAAGGCAAATAAAAAAGGGAGCTAAAATACTCCCCATTAATATATTGATTTGGTTGGCCTAATGTTTATTTGGCTTGTTTGAAGCTAGTAGTCAGGATTTCACCTGTTCAAGTCAGATATCTAGCTAGACCTAATCGATCCCTGACAGATACAAATAAAATACAGATACAAATAAAATAAATATAACTAGGTGCCAACCGTCCAGGAATTGCAATATTCAATCTGCTCAGGGGTGAGTGTATCAATATCAATACCCATGGCTTGTAGCTTCAAGCGGGCGATCTCACGATCGATATCTTCGGGCACAGGAATCAATCCAGGGCTGAGCTTACCTTTATTCACCACCAAATACTCAGAGGCAAGTGCCTGGTTGGCAAAACTCATATCCATCACACTCGCAGGGTGACCTTCAGCGGCGGCCAGGTTGATCAAACGACCTTCGCCCAGCACAATTACTGACTTGCCGGACTTGAGCTTATATTCCTGGGTGAAATTGCGCACATAGCGATCGGACTCACTCATTTCCTTGAGCGATTCGAGATCGATTTCAATGTCAAAGTGACCAGAGTTGCTCACCATCGCGCCATCTTTCATCACTTCAAAATGCTCACGGCGGATCACATGCTTGTTGCCAGTAACAGTGACAAAAATATCGCCGATCGGGGCAGCCTCGGCCATCGGCATTACCCTGAAGCCATCCATCACCGCTTCGATCGCCCTGACTGGATCGATTTCGGTCACAACCACATTCGCGCCTAAGCCCTTGGCACGCATAGCTACACCCTTACCGCACCAGCCATAGCCGACTACTACGATCACCCGGCCAGCCAAGAGAATGTTAGTGGCACGCACAATTCCATCCAGGGTGGATTGACCAGTACCATAGCGATTGTCAAAGAAATGCTTGGTGTCGGCATCGTTTACCGAGACAGCGGGGAAGGTTAGCATCCCATCGTTAAACATGGCATTGAGGCGCACGATCCCAGTGGTGGTTTCTTCCGTGGTGCCGTAGATGTCTGAAAGTTGGTTTGGCCGCTCTTGCACCAAGGTGGTGGTTACATCACTACCATCATCAATAATAATATTGGGGCGATGATCGAGCGCAATTTGCACATGGCGGTGATAGGTGTCGTTATCTTCACCTTTAATCGCATATACCGAAATGCCATGATCTTTGACCAGGCTAGCAGCCACATCATCCTGAGTGGAGAGGGGATTGCTGGCAATCAAAATGGCATCAGCACCACCCGCTTTCAGGGCGATCGCCAAATTAGCGGTTTCGGTCGTAACGTGGCAGCAAGCCGAAATCCTAACGCCAGCAAGGGGCTTTTCCTTGGCGAAGCGATCGCGGATCTGGCGCAATACGGGCATTTCCCGCCCCGCCCATTCAATCCGATCCTTGCCCATTGCTGCAAGGCTGATGTCTTTAATTTCGTACTTAACTTCAGCAGTTGTAGTTGTCATGGCGTAGCTCTTTTAGTTTCTCCTTAAACAGTATATATAACTAGGCAAATTGATTGACTTTTAACTTGAACATCTCAGTCGTTCGCTCAGTTAATTTGCTCAGTTAATTCGCTCAGTTAATTTGCGCCGTGGCGCTGATTTAGGCGATCGCCTTAATTAATCTTGAAAGTAGGATCTGCTTTTGAGGGATTTAGCAATTGGTTTAGATCAACATAAATGTGCCAATTGCTTTGAACATAAACTAATGCATTTTCGATTGAGATCCGGCATAAAAGTAACTACCAAAAGCATGAGGTAAGAATCGCTTTTCCCCTAAAGCTTAATCAATTAACCCCCTAATTCCCCTCAAAAGTCTTCTATCATTGCTTAGTTATTAGCTTTGAGACTAACCACAATAAACAATACCAGAGAAATCCCAAGCATAAAGTTATCTTAATAATGCCCCAATTGTAACAATTTAATAAACTGTCTCGTCTTCTTTGCGCCAGGCCGGATCAACAATACATAGAAAAATTAATGGCTCGGTGCCAATGCTGCTAATGTATTGCCTGGCATTGGGGGGAATATAAATGGCATCGCCAGTGCCAACGGTTTGCACCTGATCATCAATGTGCATCTCCCCTGCGCCGCTCAGAATATAGTAAACCTCTGAGGTGGTAAGGGAATGGGGATCAGAAGTTTGACCCGCAGGTAAGATCGCATGGGCCAGACTATAGCGCAGTTGGATTGGTTGTTTGTCGGGATGTAGCAACTCCCGCAGCAAGGTGCCATCGCCAGCCACAAATTGATCGCATTGGTCTAGATTCCGGACAAGCATATTTATTTTGATCCTTTTGGAGCCTTTATTTTGAACAACGCCTGCATTAATAGCAGAACTGTAGATCTAAATCTAGTCAACAATCTAGTCAATGGCCAGATCGATTGGGTATTACAGCTAAGTTGATTTACGGCGACTACATGACAATCCAGTCCTCAACCGGAAATACCCCCTCATTGGTTTGAATATAGTCAATCCCCCGCATTTCCACGATCGCTTTTTTGCAATAGGTAACCACCAGAAAACCATCGGGGCGAATGTTAACCCGGATTTGATCATGATGAATGTTCTTTAGCACCAGGGTATTAACGCCCGCTGCATCCTCGATTCGCAATAGGCCATCACCAGGGCGATATACAAATATATCGTGACCAGAGCTACCGTAAAGCGTATCATTGCCAGCGGTTTCCAGGATATTGGGTACTACTTTGATTTTTTTGATCTTTTTTTTGCCTTTAGCCGATTTACCTGGCTCCATTGTGCCGGGGGCATCCGATCGAACAGGGGGATTGTCTGAACGGCGATCGCTATTTTGAGCAGGAGCAGACGGCTGGTTCACAACTTTATCTGTATGATCCTGGTGGGGTTTAGTCTCTTGCATCGATTGTTCGGCTGAAGCGTGATTGGATTGAGGGGGATCGGATGATTGAGATGATTGATTCATAAGCGCTTGATCTTAAAATCTCAAGGATGGCAATTTTGAGGAGGAGATTTCATCTAACGAACGATTGGGTAGATTAGTTCTGAGGATATGTAGCCATGTCCCTTAAGATTTGGATCGCGGCTAGTTAACCATCGCCGTGAAAACAACGCCTAAAAAGTTGAATTTGATACTTTTGATCCTAAAAGTATAGCGAATTTGATTTTCGATCGCATCTAATCCACTGCTGTTAGTGCATCAAGTTAATGCGATTAATGCATGATGCTTGCAAATGTATGGCTAGAAATTGTTTGTGATTTGCTCGATTGTCGATCATGTCAAGTTTGGCGATCGCCTAACCATCTCAATGCCAGCAACGTGCATTAAAGCCTAAACTAGACTAAACTCGTTGCCCAATTAGCCAAGGTCAATTTTTCTAACCGCATGTTTCGTTCTGGCTGGCTCCGCTTAATCTTGCTTGTCATTGCTGTTGGTTTGATTGGCGGTCTGGTCTTAGGACTGATCGATCGGCTGATTCAAATCTATCGCCTACTAGCACCAACCTCGCCGCTGCTGGCCGGATTGGTGGTGTTGATTTTATTGATTGTCCTAGTTGGTTTAGGCATTGCTGGCTGGATCTATCTCAAGACTTTTCAGCGCCAATCGCGCCCCAAAATTGAACCTAAAGTCTCTACTGACAAGGTGGAGGCCGCAACCGAAAATCTGGCTGCAGTGCAAAAGCTGGTGCAACAAATCCAGGATCAAGTAGCCAGAAAGGCTCTAGAAGATCGCACCACTGAACTGTTAGCCGATCTCGCCAGACAGGAGCTAAAGGTGGTTATCTTTGGGGTTGGCTCTGCTGGTAAAACCTCACTGGTCAATGCCATGATTACGGCTATACAGTTGGATGATTGGAATAAAAATGCAGACCAACCTGATTTAGATCAGCTAGGCGCAGTTGGTGCAGCGATGGGCACTACTCAAATTGGTGAAGTATATGGGCCGATCCAATGGCCTGATTTAGAGTTGCCGATCGTGGTTACCGATTGCCCCGGCATCCTGGAAGCGGGTGTGGCTGGCACCGATCGTGAAAAGCTGGCCAGACAATTGGCGGCAGATGCTGACCTGATTATATTTGTAGTTGATGCCGATCTCAGTCGCTCTGAATATGAACCACTGCAAGCCCTGGCTCAAATTGGTAAACGATCGATCCTGGCATTTAATAAAATCGATCGCTATCCTAAAGCCGATCGCCAGGTTTTATTAGCACGGCTGCGCCAGAGAGTAATCGGAATCATTGCGCCAGAGGATGTGGTAGCGATCGCGGCTCGTCCCAGTCCAGTTAAGCTGCCATCGGGTGAAACTGTTGTGGCTCAGCCCAAGCTAACGCCATTGATCGAGCGGATGGCGGTGATTCTTAATCAGGAAGGAGATAGCCTGGTTGCCGATAATGTGTTGTTGCAATCGCAAGGGGTAGGTGATGCGGCCAAGCTGGCACTGACTGAACAGCGCAAAAAAGAAGCCGAAGCAGTGGTTGAGCGATATCAATGGTTTGTGGTGGGTGCAATTCTAGCTACGCCCTTGCCGGTGGTTGATCTGTTGGCGGCAGCGGCGGTCAATGCCCAGATGGTAGTGGCGATCGCCAAGGTCTATGGTTGCCAAATCGATCGTGAAAAGGGTAAAGAACTAGCCGCATCCCTCACTAAAACCCTGGCCAGTCTGGGGGTAGTGCGGGGCACGGTGGAAATAGTCAGTACGGCCATTTCGGTTACGGTGGTTGGCTACATTGTCAGAGCAGCCGTCCAATCGATCGCTGGTGCCTACCTGACCCGGATCGCTGGCTATAGCTTTATTGAATATTTCAGCCGCGATCAAGACTGGGGTGATGGCGGGATTGCCGCGGTGGTGCAAAAACAGTTCCAGCTAAACAAACGGGATGATTTTATTAAAGCCTTTGTGCAAGAGGCATTTGAACGGTTCACGCAATTATCCCGGCAACCGCCTGAAAACGAAGACGACGAAGCGCAGCCCTGAGAAGTGTTTGGGATTAGTTAATCGATCAATCGATCGCCCCAGCAATTTGGCTCATCTTAGCCGAAAGGGTTGATTTATTAGGCAGCTCTGTTATACTAGAGCTTTGTTAGAGCAGGAATGCAAAAGCAAAAAAATAGCGAGGGCAAACACCAATTGGTGAAGCACCCCGCCGTAGATGGGCTTAACGAAACATCTATGTTGCTGTTATTAGACTCCCATATCCAAATTCTAGTAGCATCGGCTAAATAGCCTAATTTTAGCTACTCTGCTTACCTTCGTAGGGCTAAGCTGGTAGTATGGCGTACCTTCCCTGCGTTTTCGGCTCCTGCTTACCGATTCACAGCTATTGCTTAGATAATCAATTATTCCAAACACAGAACAAGTAAAAATTTGAAGTGAGACCCAAATTGATCGGGTCTTTTTAAGTATTTTTAACCAAAAAACAAAATATTTGTATGGCTATTGAGGCAACATTGCCTGATGTAGGGGTAATCGTGTCAGAGTCAAAAATCTCAACGCAATATCCACCGCAATTATTAGTAACTCTACGTTCCCCAACCAGCCTACTAAGCTTGCTAATGTGTCGTGCCAAACAAAATATAAATATTGCCCAAAAACTCAGCGAGTCTGGCAGACGGCTACCAGACTCACGTTAGAAAAATATGATTCACAAATTACTCTTACAAGAGGTTTACACAGTTACTTGCAGGCAAACTATTTGCTTGTTTTTATTTCCAATTACCTTTGTGGTTTGTCTTTCTTTCTAACAATTACGCTTAACCTGCACTAAAATCACGATCTGGGCTTGGCAATACTTCAAATCAAATCCAAATTGTTTGCACTTGTTTTTTATGCTTAAAAGCCAGAAAGATAAATCTATAGGAATGAAGTTAGCTTATTTTCAACACAACTATGAACATAAACACATACTAACTTCAAGAACCATAAACTAATTTATTAGTCACTTTCACTTGAGCACTCAAATAGGTTTGAACTCAAGAAATAAACTGTTGTTAGGTTATGAAAGAAACTAAGATTTAGTGTTAGTGATTTGCGATTGCTAGAAGCTTGAGACCATTTCGCTACAAGGACTACAAGCTCAAAGGCTCTACAAGTGATCTTAGGGAGGAGACACAACCCATCGATCGATAATTAATTTAGTTAGCTTTATTTGTTACTGCTTAATAAAGCTTTCTCTTTCCTTGTGTCTGATATAAGGTTATTAAAGATCCAGTTGAGATGCAAGCTTATTTTACGAAATTTCATATCAATCGGGTTGTTGCTCAATCAAGTTAAATTTTAGTTGTGATTCCTTGCCTAATTGCTGCAATCATGAGATAGAGAATAACGCATAAGTGTTTACGATGTATTGCTGATTATCTAGGTACAGATCCTGATTTAATAGATAATTGATTATCTTAAATTTGAGGCAGTTAGTTGTAGGCGATCGCTGCTACCTGCAAACATCGTTTACATATTCTCAGCTTAAATTTTTTCAAAGACCTGCAAATCCCTTTAAATACTCTATAAATCTATGCCTCGCCCCGAACCAAAGTTAAAAATCAATCTGCAAGATGGCAACGTTTCGATTCCCTTCACCCCGGCAGCCGCTCAAGCCCTGAAGGAAAGTATTAATGGCTTGATGCAAAGTCTGAAGGTGCTATCCGCCAAAGCCAGCGCAGCGGGGGAGACACAACCCAAACCTGAACCCCAGCCATCTCTGGAGCATCAACATGTGGGGGAGGTGTTCTTGGAAGTTTTTTGTAATCCCAATATCTGGGCTACGCCATTTGCGGCCAAGGTACTGCTAACAATCCGCGACGATCGAATCCGGGTTTCGACCGAAGCAGAACTAAGCCGGCTGGTTGAGGATGTGAATGAGTATATTGAGGCAACTAGCTAGCTAGTAAAGATTTGGTGGCTATAAAAATTTTGCAAATAACGATCGCTACCTCCACGACAAGACTTAAAGGTTTTAGACTGGAGAGAGTTGAATTTTTAGTTCAACCTATTAAGCGCTGTTGATTCAAAATGCCCTGATTGCTAAGTATTATTCGATCGGGTCAGGTGTTTTGCCTAATATCACCATGCTTCATAGTTTAAATTGATCGATTAGTCATCAAGTAATTCTAGTTAATCCTAATCCATAGTTCCCATGTCATTTCTTAAGCAATATCTGATCCCGATCATTATTTTTGCCGTTTTCTTCTTTACCCTGGTCTTGGTTAGTTCCCGTGCCTTTTTGCCCAATGACATGACCGCGCCAGCACCGATCGGCAGCCTCAACCTAATCAGCCCCAGTTCTGAACTGCTAAATGGTTGATCGCCTGATCATAATTATGAGCCGTAATAATTAATAATTATCAAGAGTCTGAAAATACGCAATCAATATTCCATCAACCCAAACTGGCCAAACTGGTATGAGTGATCCGACCTGGCAGCGGCGGCATGTGATCTCGTTGGAGGATTTTACCCCCCTCGATTATGAGCTAGTCATGCAAACGGCAATCAGCTTTCGTGAGGTACTTTCCCGCCGTAATAAAAAAGTACCAACCTTGCAAAGTAAAGTGGTAGCCAATCTGTTTTTTGAGCCCTCCACCCGCACCCGCAATAGCTTTGAACTGGCCGCCAAGCGATTGTCGGCGGATACGCTGAATTTTGCCCCTGGCACTTCTTCGCTGAGCAAAGGGGAAACGATTCTGGATACTGCTCGTACCTTTTTGGCGATGGGCACAGATATTATGGTGGTCAGGCATCAATTGGCGGGAGTACCAGCTACGATCGCCCAGGATATGGATCGGCTCGGCGGCAAGGTGGCAGTTTTGAATGCTGGCGATGGTAAACATGCCCATCCCACCCAGGCATTATTGGATTTATTCACGCTCTGTAGCCATATCAACAATGAGCACCCCAGCGCCAAGGATATAAAAGGTAAAAAGGTGGCGATCGTGGGCGATATTTTGCATTCCCGTGTAGCTCGGTCAAATCTGTGGAGCTTGACCACCAATGGGGCGATCGTCCATTTGGCCGCCCCAGCCACGCTGCTGCCGTCTGAATTTGCTGAATATGGCGTAGAGGTACATCACCAGCTTGAACCAGCCCTACTTGATGCTGATTTTGTGATGACGCTGAGATTGCAAAAAGAACGCATGAACCAAAACCTGATTCCCAGCCTGCGTGAATATCACCGCCAGTTTGGGATTACCCGCGATCGTCTGGCTAAGTGTGCGCCCCAAGTGCAAGTATTGCACCCAGGCCCGGTTAATCGGGGCGTGGAGATTAGCTCTGATCTGATGGATGATCCTAGACTCAGCCTGATCGATCGGCAGGTTAGTAGCGGTGTGGCGATCCGGATGAGCTTGTTATTTTTGATGGGAACGGCAGGGACAACTGCTAAATATTGATTTTTAGGTTTGAATTTTTAGGAATTATGGCAATTATGGCAACTTAGGATAATCGCGGAAATTGGGCGGACGCTTTTCTAGGAAAGCATTTTTACCCTCTTGGGCTTCTTCGGTCATATAAAACAATAGCGTTGCATTGCCCGCCAATTCTTGGATGCCAGCCTGACCATCACAATCGGCGTTGAAAGCAGCCTTCAAACAGCGGATTGCCAACGGACTTTTCTCCAGGATTTCCTGCGCCCAGGCGATCCCCTCGGCCTCCAGTTGCTCGATCGGCACCACCTTATTCACCAAACCCATATCCAGGGCTTCCTGGGCATTATATTGACGGCACAGATACCAGATTTCGCGGGCTTTTTTCTGGCCAACGATTCTGGCTAAATATGAAGCGCCAAAGCCACCATCAAAACTACCCACCTTCGGCCCAGTCTGGCCAAAGATTGCATTCTCAGCCGCGATTGTCAGGTCACAAACCACATGCAACACATGACCACCACCGATCGCATAGCCAGCCACCAGCGCGATCACCGGCTTGGGCATCGTCCGAATCAAACGCTGGAGGTCTAAGACATTTAATTTCGGTACGCCTGTGCCAGAGATATAACCAGCATTGCCACGAATTTTTTGATCGCCACCGGCACAAAACGCATATTTCCCATCGGCGGCAGGGCCAGCCCCAGTCAGCAGAACCACTCCGATCGTAGTGTCTTCCCTGGCATCAGTGAAAGCCTGGAGCATTTCCGTCACTGTCTCTGGGCGGAAGGCATTACGGACATGGGGGCGATTGATTGTAATTTTCGCCATGCCATCAGCTTTGTGATAGGTAATATCTTGAAAATTAAACCCAGCGCAGTCTTGCCAATCGGTCATCTTGTTTATTCAATCTATAGCTCGGTGCCCCTTAAATTACCACTATTTGGTGATCCGGTGATCCGATCGCACCCGATCGCACCTGAAGCAAAAGTAAAGCAAAAGGAGAGAGCTTGTCACCCCCTCCCCAGCTAATTATTTCTGTGCATGAATACAGCAGACTGAAAAAGCTAAATATATCAAATATATTAATATATAAATTCTGATTCAAAAATTTTGTTGTAAAACCATCTAGCAGCCAACATATCCAATCGCTACCTGAAAGCCAGATCGCAATATTGTTGGTAACTAAGCAGACTGCCCAAACATCTAAACCTAAGGGCAACTCAGCAAGTGAAGCCTGCTTACTGCTAAGACTTATAAGACTTACTTACTTAACTGATAAAAACTTACTTAATTGTGTCGTGGCCAGGCGAAGACTCATACAAACGATCGAGACGATCGCGGGCATCCTCAAAACTTAGCGATCGCATTACCAATAAAGGCTCATCGGTGACATTGCCATCTTCATCCAACAATTCTGGATGAATTGCCCTTGGCGCAGTCACAGACTGATATTGGTTGTGGGGATAGCGCGGTTTCCTGATCACTCTCGCTTCACTTTGAGCCAATGAAATCATGCTCTTGAACAGACTCCGCACCGCTAGCAAAGACAAGGCAGTAAAGGCAGTAATATACAGGATTTGTAACATAGTTTATCTTGAGGAAATATAACTAAAAAAACTAAATAACTAAAAATTTTAAGCCGATTTTATTAACTGCTGGAGCTTACCTACTAGTAACTATCTAGTGATGGTTAGGAACTGCTTAAGAAATATGCTTATAGCTCTAATCTAATGCTTTTGCAACAATTTGAAGTTAGCAGCAATCAGTCCGAAACTAAAATCCGAAACTAAAAAATGATCAAAACTAAGCAAACCTTAGAAATTATTACTGCCGTTAATCTATCTCTACTCAAACTGCAATAATCAACAAGCCTGAATATCGATCGCTGACTGAACCGTCATTAACTAAGCTTAACAATTAACAAAGAACTAATTCAACTGGAATATATAAAGTATTCTAACCTTCGTTGTTGCGTCGATGACGAATTGCGATCGCCTGACATTCCATCAACAACTGATGCCAGGGTACCATCGCCTTCACATCCACACCAACTTGCTTGTCAGTTGCTTTGAAGAGTAAATTAGCAGATTGCACCTCCCTTAGCTTTTCCTTAACGCGGCTCAAGAGTTCGGCTTGCTCAGCTTCTGTCATAAAGCTAAGTCGCTCATTCTCAATCATTGAAATCGATCGATCGAACCAATAGATAAAGTCCTCAAGCAATGGCTCAAGTACCTGTTGCATTAGTTCAGTGTTTTGCGATTCAGGATCAGGCATAGTGCTTCTCCAACGGGGTGCATGAACGCAGATTTATAGTTCAAACCTACTGCTTAATCATAACACTTCGTTACTTTTCTTAATATTGCCAACCATCCCTCATATGGATTAAATAAATTAAATCTATCCCATCAGTAATAGGTATGACTACCCAAATTGTTTGAAAGTTCTGATGCTATAGATAGACTAAAGTATATGTATTGAGCCGATCGGATAGATATGTCCCATTGATGTCTTCAGCATACTTGAGTTTGGCCAGAAATTTGACCAGAAATTTGACCAGCTTGGCTGAGTAATTAACTTAATCGCTCATGGCTAGTTAATCGCTGGTATGTCGTTAGTATTAGTAAAGAGGGCATAATTATTTACCCGTTCTCTTCGTTAAGACCATGCAAGTTTATCTCGATCACAGCGCCACAACTCCACCCAATCCAGAGGTAGTCCGGCTGATGCAGGCGGTTATGCTGGAACAGTGGGGGAATCCTTCTAGTATTCATGCCTGGGGGGAGCGATCGGCGTTGGTGCTAGAGCGAGCCAGAATTCAAGTGGCTGAGTTGCTCAACGCCACCCCAGAAAGCATTGTTTTTACCTCCGGTGGCACGGAGGCGAATAATCTGGCGGTAATGGGGATCGCCAAGAAGTACCACGCGCCCCAGCATATGATCATCTCGGCGATCGAACATGCGGCGATTGCTGAGCCGATTGCCTGGTTGGAGCAATGCGGTTGGGAAATTACTCGCTTAGCCGTAAATAGCCAAGGCTGGCTCAATCCTGCTGACCTCCAGCAAGCGATCAGAGCTAATACAGTTTTAGTCTCAATTATCTATGCCCAAAATGAAGTGGGGACAATCCAGCCGATC
The DNA here is from genome assembly GCF_000317065.1 of Pseudanabaena sp. PCC 7367. GTDB lineage: Bacteria > Cyanobacteriota > Cyanobacteriia > Pseudanabaenales > Pseudanabaenaceae > Thalassoporum > Thalassoporum mexicanum. The sequence goes on along the minus strand of NC_019701.1, from coordinate 1,206,592 downwards.
GAGAAGCTGGGTCAAATCTGTCGCAGCGCGGGAATTTGTTTCCATGCCGATGCGGTGCAAGCGGTGGGGCGATTGCCGATCGATGTGCAAAAGTTGCCGATCGATATGCTTTCTATTTCCAGCCACAAACTCTACGGGGCTCAGGGAGTGGGTGCATTATATGTACGGCCGCATACTGCCAGTGAATTTCAGCTATTGCCGTTGCTGCTGGGGGGGAACCAGGAGAGCAACATGCGCCCCGGCACTCAACCGATCGCGGCGATCGCGGGGTTTGGATTGGCTGCGGTGATTGCGGCTGAGGATCTCGACCATGAATCGGCCAGATTAATTAGCCTGCGCGATCGATTGATTACCCAACTCACCAACCTGCCAGGAATAGAGCTTACTGGTGCGCAACCGCAAAGCCTGGGTGGGCAAAACAACGGTGGCGATCGATTACCTCACCATGCCAGCTTCTACCATCCACACCTAAATGGGCGTAGTTTTGTACGAGCCATGAGCAAGGTGGGAATCGGGATCAGTTCTGGTTCTGCCTGTAGCAGTGGTAGCATTACCGCGAGTCCGGTGCTATTGGCAATGGGTTATAGCCAGCAGCAGGCGTTGGGGGCAATTCGCATGACGCTGGGGCGATCGACCAGTAGCACTCAGATCGACTATACGGTGCAAGCCTTTAAACAAATTCTGCGAGAGCAATTGCCAGACTAATTTATGTCGGATTTATATCAGATTTATATCAAGCGTGGCTAACGCAAAACAAGAGCATTATGTTTAGGACTTAAACGTCATTTAAATCATTTAAATCTTTCGCTCTATCAACTCTACTAATCTACTAACTATGCAATTTAAGCTAGCTGAGGTTGATCCTTGGGATTGATGAATTTGTCAGTATCAAAGTGTTATTAATGTATAGCTAGAATCAAACTAAGGCTTATTTTATGATCTGAACCGATCGTCAATCATAAAACTAGCTTTAATTAATATACATAAATAATCAGTATTTATCATGGCCAAGGAAATTCAGAAAGTACAAAAAAGCGATACCGAGTGGCGCGAGCAACTTACCCCCTTGCAATATAAAGTCACGCGTCAAAAAGGCACTGAGCGACCCTTTGCCAATGAGTATTTTGATAACAAAGCCAAGGGCATATATAAATGTATTTGCTGCGGCACAGAATTATTTAGCTCGGATACTAAATATGAATCCGGTACTGGCTGGCCAAGCTTCTGGGCACCGATCGATGATGATCATGTGGCCACAGAAGAGGATAATGCCTTGTTTATGCGCCGTACTGAGGTGTTGTGTGCTGTGTGTGATGCCCACCTGGGACATGTATTTCGAGATGGCCCGGCTCCCACTGGCCAGCGCTATTGCATGAATTCAGCTTCACTTAAGTTTGAAGATGTGTAAGCGCTTAATATTTGCTTAGATTAGTGACTTAGATTAGCGATCGAGGCTAGAGCAAGTGGTTCTTGGGGCAATAGTTTTTGCCAGGAATTTTTATGGCGAGCTTTTTGTTTCAAAAATGTTCTCTCAGCACATTTCCTTGCTTCGCCCCCTACTAAACTAGCTGTGCCGATCGACTGGTTGCCTTTGATTCAGGCACTTAATGTTAGGCGTTTGTGTTAAACAATCATCCAAATCATACAATCGCATGATTCTGTTAGGTGATGTGGGGCTTGACTAACAGATCTACAATCTGAGCATAAGGGCATATTTCTTAGTTACAAATTTCTTAGTTACAAACAAATAGACCAGATGGGGCGATCATCAAATCAATCTAGCTCAGTGGACATCTCATTAGGATCTCCTTGAAATCAAAATAGGAAAGGCCAACTTATGTGATTAAGATCATCCCCACATCCTGACAAGATCACACCTGAACCCGCCCCAAGTCATATATTTCAACTGAATTCTAGGGAACAATAAGAGTAGGGGACGGTCAAAGAGAATAGATGAAGAGTTAAATAAATCCACTGCATTCGAGCATTGTCTAAATGAGTTCTACATAACAGTCATGTTTAAGCAACCCCGTCAATCCAATCAAGAACTATGCCTCGATCACCATGAATCATGGTTCGCGCATTCGTTCATTGTTTCGATCGTGAGCATTTCGATCGCTACAGTTTTGTTGCCAGTATTATTAATGGCTGAGAATGGTAGTACCGCAGAGCTTGATTTGCAACCAGTTAGCAGCCTCCAAAATCAGCCGATCGCCGTTCTGTCTATTGGTAACTAAAGCAAGTTAACTCAAATTAATTGCTGCTATTCTAATTTGCTCAACATTTGCTTAACAGACTAATAAAACTCGGCGGCTGCTTGATAAATAATCTGGCTAATCTAGCCCCAAGCAGCGATCGCGCTCCACGCTAAGAGCATAATAAAAGCCGATTTCAACAGATATCTAGCCACATTGAATTTATGATTAGGATCGTCTGGGAGTCCTATCTAGTAGCTTATCGATCGCTTGTGAGTAGCTGATATTAATAGAGAATTGCGCCGCATATAATTTCCAGATCCAAATCCAAATCAAAACTTGAGTCAAACGGCCATAGACATTGGGGAAAAGTCTGTGGCTTTGTTTGTTTTTAGCTATTGGCTCAATAGCCTAATATGTTTAGCATTGCCGAGTATTACCCAGTTATGACACACTGAACCTGAATGAATTTTTTGCAAGAATACTCAAATAAGCGATGAAATCTTGATTATTCCGTTGTAATAGTTGCAATATTGAACCTTTGCAAGAGTTCTGATCCCATAAAACTGAGTCATAAAAGTTTGGTGAGCGATATTTTTGATATCAGTAATTTCCCCTTTGATCTAACGCAGCTACCCCAGCCAGCCTATATTGTGGGCGGGTGGGTGCGCGATCGCCTGTTGGGGCGCAAAGCTGCCTATCTCGATCTTGATTTTGTCATGGCCGCACAAGCGGTGGAAACAGCCCGTAAAATCGCCAAACAGCACAGCGCTGGGTTTGTGGTGCTAGATGCCGATCGCCAGATCGCCAGGGTAGTGTTTAAAACGGCAACGGTGGATTTTGCCCAACAAATGGGCGATAGCTTGACAGCGGATTTACGGCGGCGCGACTACACCATGAATGCGATCGCTGTCGATTGCCAGCGGTTAATTGAACTGAATCAGCATCGGTTTAGGGATCAACAAAATATTAGTCTTAGTCAAGGTCAAGATACTGTAAATCAGTTTGAGGCAGACTCCCCAGAGCTGAATATTATTAATGAAGCTAATCATGATGGGAAAATTATCAATGGGGACGATCGAGATTTAGGAGCTTCAGAAGACGATCGATTAGAGCATTGCCTCAATGATCCTGAGCTGGCAAAGTTATTGATTGATCCCCTATCCGGTAGCAATGATTTGACTCAAAAAATAGTGCGGATGGTGGCTCCCGCCAATTTGATCGATGATCCCCTGCGCATATTGCGCGCCTATCGCCAGGTGGCACAATTGAATTTTTCGATCGAACCCAAAACCCGTGCTTGCCTGGTTGAATTAGCTGCTCAGCCAAAAGTTGCCGGAAAAAAAACTAGCCTGGGATCGATCGCGGCGGAAAGGATCAGAACCGAGCTGGTTTATTTGCTGAATGCACCTGGTGGCAGTGATTGGTTCGGGTTGGCCGTTGAGGATGGGATCCTGCGCGATTGGCTGCCAACTCAGCATCTGCGCCCGGAGCGCTTAGCCAAAATTACGCCAACTCTAGAAAAACTATGCCAAACCTGGCCAGAGTTAACGGCTTATTTTGAGCAAGTCCTGGCTGGCGATCGCCCCAGAACTATCGCCACCAAACTAGCAGCGCTGACCAATTCGGCTACTGCCCTGGAACCATTAGGCTTTAGCAAAGCAGAACAAAAGTTTTATACTATGCTGCTGCGCTACCTGCCGCCAATGGTTGAGAACCTTAGCCAACCGATCGCTAATATTTCTGCCCAAGAGCAATATCATCTGTTCCAGGCCACCGGTGATGCATTCCCCGCTGTGATTGCTTTGACCCTGGCTCATCGTGCTGATTTTAATCAAAATCTCGACACAAACTTAAAACAAGCTACGCCCTGGTTAGAGCGCTGGCTGGCTCCCGCAGACCCGATCGCCCATCCGGTTAATTTGCTCAGTGGCAATGATTTGATCAAGGCGCTGAATTTGCCCGCCAGCCCCCAAATTGGTGAATTATTGACAGCGATCAAACTAGCCCAAGTGGAAGGTATTGTGCAAAACTATGCGGGTGCGATCGCTTATGCTAAAAAATTAGTAATAATGAAAAATAGCGGTCAATAACTCCAACGAATCAGCAGCGAAAAAGGTGGGCACAACGATTGAGTAGCGCTAAGTTTGCCGAAGAATTTAACCTGTTAATTCGGGCTAAGTATCCGATCATCTATGTGGTGACCGTAGAGGAGGAACGAGCTGAGGCGACGATCGAGCAAACGATCAAGGTTAATAATTCACTGCGGGAGGTGATTTACTACGATCTGGTGCATGGGTTTGCCCACAATAATGAAGCCAAAAATAATTTATTACAGGCATTGCAGGTAGTAGAGCAAGCGCCGACCAATTTGCACCTGGTTTATATATTCCGCGATCTGCATCGCCGCTTGGGTAAGCAACGTACCGATGAAATGATTGTGCGACAGTTGCGGAATTTGTTTCGGCATTTGCGATCGTCTCGTAAAACCCTGGTTCTAATCAGCCCGATCCTGGAAATTCCGCCGGAACTAGAAGATCAAATCGCTGTGCTCAATTTTCCCCTTCCCGATGCGGAAGATATTAAAACCGCGATCCACAAAATGGTGCCCCTGCATCAACTCAAACTCAGCCCCACTGGCCTCGATCAACTGGTGATCGCTTGTATGGGGCTGACCCTCGATCGGATTAAGAATGTGCTGGCTCGCCCGCTGGCGCAAAAGCAATATATTAGCGAAACCGATCTTGATTTGGTGCTGAAGGAAAAGCAGCAACGGATTCAACAAACTGAATACCTGGAATTTTTTGCCCCCGATGAAACCCTCGATCGGATTGGTGGATTGGATAACCTAAAAGAATGGCTGATGCAGCGGCGACGGGCTTTTTCGGAAGAGGCCAGAGCCTATGGCTTGCCCAATCCCAAGGGTGTTTTACTGATGGGAATTCAGGGCACGGGTAAGAGCTTATGCGCCAAGGCGATCGCCCATCTGTGGCGCTTACCACTGCTGCGATTAGATGTGGGGCGATTGTTTGGTAGTTTGGTAGGCCAGTCTGAAAGTCGTACTAGGCAAACAATTCAGCTTACCGAAGCGCTGGCTCCCTGCATTTTGTGGATGGATGAGATCGACAAAGCCTTTGCAGGGATGGGTGGTACTTCCACCGATTCTGGCACTTCGCAGCGGGTGTTTGGGACTTTGCTTACCTGGATGCAGGAAAAATCTTCGCCAGTGTTTGTGGTGGCGACCGCCAATAATATCAATGCGCTGCCGCCGGAGCTGCTGCGCAAGGGCAGGTTTGATGAAATCTTTTTTATTAATTTGCCCTCCCAGGCAGAACGTGAGCAAATTTTTATGGTGCATCTCCAGCGTTTCCGCCCTGCCACGTTGCGGGATTTTGATGTGGAGCATCTAGCCCAGCTTGCGGCGGAGTTCAGTGGCGCAGAGATCGAGCAGGCGATCATCGAAGGGATGTATCGTGCCTTTAATGAGAATCGGGATGTGGTGACGGCCGACATTGAAGGTGCGATCAAAGACACTGTGCCCCTGGCCAGCACTGCCCGTGAGCAAATTAATTATATGAAAAATTGGGCCGCCCAAGGACGAGCCCGGATTGCTTCTTCTGGCGATCAAAATCAAATTAGTTGATCTAGTTGATTGGGGCGATCGCTGGAAACTGGGCATTGCCGCATCCAGGGATAAAATGCCACGATCAAAAAATAGCAAACATATACCTAATCTCCGTACCGGACAAAAGTTGCGATCGCCAGGTAGTTGCTAAATCCCCATCCCCCGATAGTCAAAACCGACATTAGTCATTGCTACTGGATCAAGGAAATTACGCGCATCAATTATCACTGGGTTGTTCATGAACCCAGCCATACTGGCATAATCGAGGTCTTTGAACTGCGCCCAATCAGTTACCAACACCAAGGCATCGCAACCATCGGCCAATCGCTCTGGATCGGTTTCCACCATCACATTCGAGAGGCCATCCCGGATGCCCGATTGCGACACGATCGGATCATAGGCTTTGACCCTGGCTCCCAGGCGATCGAGTTGATCGATTAAAGTCAGCGCCGGGGCATCGCGCATATCATCGGTATCCGGCTTGAAGGTGAGCCCCAACAGGCCGATCGTCTTGCCCTTGAGTACCTTGAGCACCTGTTGCAGTTTCTCGACCACCAAAACCCGCTGCTGCTTATTCACATGCACGCAGGATTGCAAAATCTCCGCATTATAGCCATAGTCGCCGGCGGTATGGATCAACGAAGAAACATCCTTGGCAAAGCAAGAGCCACCCCAGCCGATACCAGCCTGCAAGAACTTGTTGCCAATTCTGCTGTCAAGGCCAATGCCTCGGCTCACTTCTTTGACATTACCGCCGACCCGATCGCAAATA